>NZ_JBEYJD010000034.1:0-112825 GCF_040636125.1 Streptomyces sp. NPDC006733
GGGGTTGTGGTTTTTCCTGCCGGCGGTCGTGCCCCGGGCGGTGGCCTTCTTTTTGGCGGCGTCGTGGGGTTTTTGGCAGCACAACGGGGGTGGCCGTGACCCCGGGGTCACGGCCACGCCCGTACGTGTTTTCCCCGCTTGCACCCTTCGTGAGGTCATGACTACGTTCCGGAGCCATGACGACCCGAACCATGAAGACTCTTGGTGCCGCCGCTCTCGGCGTCGCCTTCGCCGCCGCTGCCGCAGGCTCCGCCTCGGCCGCCTCCTCCCTCCCGGCCGTGGACGCCCTGGGCACCGCGGGCTCCGTGCTCGACCAGCTGCCCGTCGGCTCGGTCACCAACACCCTGCCCGGCCTCGGCCAGGCGACCGAGTCCACCAAGACCGTGCTCACCGGCAGCGGTTCGACGCTGCCGGAGGCGCAGAAGGACCCGGTCGGCGGCCTCCTCGGCGGCCTGCCCACCAAGGGCCTGCCGACCGGCCCGGTCTCCAGCAACGCCCTGCCCGGCGGCCTGCTCGGCTGACCTCCGGCGCCCAGGACACCACCCAGCGCGACCGGCGCACCCCGCGCGCCGGTCGCGCTTCCACACGACCGTGACGCGGCGACGGGCCGCGCCCTGCCTTCCCGGCGGGGTGCGGCCCGTCGCTCTTGCTACGCTCCGCGCGTGCACATTCCCCAGAGGATCGCCGGGTTCGCGCTGCTCGCACCCCTGTTGCTGGTCGCGGCCTGCAGCGGATCGTCCGGCGGCGGCAAGACCGGCGCCTCCACCGGGCCGACCGCCAGTACGCCGGCCGCGCTGCCCGCGCGCACCGCGCTGGAGCGCGAGGCGCTCGTGCCCGGGGACGTGCCGGGCTTCACGGTGACGGCGGGCGACGCCGCCGGCCCGGCCGCCGACGCGGCGGCCGCCGACAAGCCCGCGTGCCAGCCGCTCGCCGACCTGCTCTCCGGGCGCCCGCCCGCCGGCGCCACCGAGACCGTCCCGAGGGCGCTGGTGCCCGGCGGCCAGAAGATGCCCGGCGCGGGCGTCACCGTCACGCTCTCCGCCTACGGCGGCGGGGGAGCGCAGAAGGCGGTCACCGCGCTGCGGACCGCCCTGCGCACCTGCGCCGCGGGCTTCAAGCCGGTCATCGGCGGCGTCACCGGGGTGCCGGTGGCGGTCGCCCCGCGGCCCGCGCTGAAGCTGGGCGACGACGATCTGCGGTTCGCCCTCGGCTTCGCGGCGGGCGGCAGCGGGGCGCGGCAGGACTTCGTCGTGATCCGCACCGGCTCGAAGGTCAGCATCTTCCGCGGGGCGGACGTCACGCTGGCGAAGAGCTACGACGTCCCGCAGCCGGTGGTCACCGCGCAGCTGAGGAAGCTGGGCGCGCCGCTCACCAAGCGGCGGTAGCGGACTTGTCCTGCGACGACCGGGCGGAGCCCTCCGCCGGGAACATCACCCACAGGGCGATGTAGAGCAGGAACTGCGGGCCGGGCAGCAGGCACGACACGAGGAAGATCACCCGCATCGTCGTGGCGGAGGTGCCGAACCGGTTGGCCAGCGCGGCGCACACGCCGCCGATCATGCGGCCGTGACGGGGGCGGACCAGGGTGCTCATCAGGTACTCCTCGGGAGAAGCGGCGCCGGAGGGTTCCGGCGTTCCGATGTCTCCACGCTACGAGCGCATACCCAGGCGAATCATCGCTCTACGGGGCCATCCCGACCCTGGTAGTCGTCGGGGGCGACCCCTGAGACCGGGCCCGGGGTTCCGGCCGGGCGCCGGCCCGGATCCCGCGGCGGCGCAGCCGTCTCCGGGCGGCGGGGACGACCGCCAGATGGGCCAGGGCGACGCCCGCCGTGTTCAGCAGCAGCGCGTCGATGTCGAAGATCTGGCCCGGCACCACCGTCTGGAGGAACTCCAGGGAGAGCGACACCATCAGCCCGGCGAAGACCGTCCGCGCGAACGACACCGCCCCCGGGGCGCTGATCCGGCCGCCCGTCATGGGCAGCAGGACGCCGAGCGGGGCGAGCAGCAGCAGCCCGGCGAGCAGCCGGCGGGCGGCCTCGAAGGGGCTCATCGCCAGGTCGGCGCGGATGGTGCCGAGCGGGCGCAGGTTGGGCGCCGCCACCCAGGGAACGTAGTGCGGCCGGAGCAGCAGCCACCCGACGAGGGCGAGATGCACGGCGGTGAGCGTCAGGCCCAGCACGCGTGCCTTCAGGATCGGAGCTTCAGGCTGCACGAGGGGAATGACGCCGTTCACTTCACGGCGGTTCCCGCGGTGTCCGCGGCCTCCGGCCGGGTGCGCAGCGCGGACGTGCAGGTGTAGCGCTTGACGCGCTGGTGATCCTCGGGCGGGCCGCCGAGCAGCACCGCGTGGTCCGACGTGCTCACCCCGGGCACGGCCTCGAAGGTGCACACCAGCTGGGCCAGGGCGAAGGACGGCAGCTCGTCCAGCGACAGGCTCAGCCGCAGCGCCTCCTTCGGATCGCCCGGCAGGGGGCCGGTGATGTCCAGGTTGCCCGGCACCTCGGTGGCGAACCCGGCCTCCGCCTCCGCGGCGGACGGCCGGCGCTGCAGCTGGCCGAGCAGCTCGTGGGCGGCGGCCAGCCGGTCCGTCGGAGCCGGGCCGACCCCGGCGCCGTCGGGGACGATGACGGTCCTGGTGACCTGCGCGGCGAGCGCGCTGCACACCAGGTACACCTTCAGGAGGGTGGCGCCGGGCGGCGCCGTGGGAACGGTCGCCTTGGGCGCGGCGCACGAGACCCGGGTGGGCGCGGGTCCGGCGTCCACCGGCACGGTGGTGGTCCGGATGCCGCAGCCGCAGGTGGTGACGGTGACGAGGGCCGCGAGCAGCGCGGCGCCGCGGATCGTTCTGGCCCGCGCGGAGCGGGCGCCGGTTCTCAGGAAAGACGTCAGGGTCGTCACGGTCGGCCGCCGTCCTCGTCGCCCTCGGGCAGCGCCTCGGCGGGCCGCACCGGCAGGTACAGGGTGAAGACGGCCCCGCCGTCCGGGGAGTTGGCGGCGGTGATGTCGCCGTCGTGGATGTGTGCGTTCTCCATCGCGATCGACAGGCCGAGCCCGCTGCCCTCCGAACGGGCGCGCGAGGCGTCCGCCTTGTAGAACCGGTCGAAGACGTGCGGCAGCACGTCCTCGGGGATGCCGGGACCGTTGTCCGCGACGGTGATGACCAGCTGGTCGTCGGCGGTCCGCACCGAGACCCGGACCGGCGAGCCGCCGTGCTTGAGCGCGTTCCCGATCAGGTTCGCCATGATCACGTCCAGCCGGCGCGGGTCGAGGCGGACGAAGATGCCGCGCGGCGCGTCCAGCTCGACGGAGTCCAGCCAGGCCCGCGCGTCCATGCACGCGGTGACCATGTCGGCCACGTCGACCTCGTCGAGCAGCAGCCGGGCGGTGCCCGCGTCGAAGCGGGTGACCTCCATCAGGTTCTCCACCAGCTCGTTGAGGCGGCGCGTCTCGCTGACGACCAGGCGCACGGCGGGCGCGATCATCGGGTCGAGCGCGTCGGCCTCGTCCTCCAGCACCTCGGTCACGGCGGTGATCGCGGTGAGCGGGGTGCGCAGCTCGTGCGACATGTCGGCGACGAAGCGGCGGCTGGCGGCCTCGCGCGCGCTCAGCTCCTCCACCCGCGTCTCCAGCGCCTCCGCCGCCTTGTTGAACGTCCTCGACAGCTCGGCGAGTTCGTCGGTGCCGGACACCTTCAACCGGGTGCCGAGCCGGCCCTCGCCGAGCTGCTGGGCCGCGACGCCGAGCCGCTGGACGGGCCGCAGCACCGTCGAGGCGGCGGCCTGCGCCAGCAGGGCGGAGCCGATCAGGGCGAGCATCGTGGCGATCCCCAGCGACCAGGCCAGCGAGTTGAGGTCCTTGCGCTCGGCGTCCAGCGACTTGAGCATGTAGCCGGTCGGACCGTCGTCCATGATCTTCGCGCCGGCCACCAGGTACGGCGTGCCGTGCAGCGAGATCCGCAGCCAGTGCAGGTGGTACTTGCCGTCCTGCTGCTTGTGCCGGGTGTTCACCGCGTCCTGCAGCGCCTTCGGCACGTCGTCCAGCGTGAAGACGTCCCGGGAGGACGGCGCCGCGCACGGCCCGTTGTCCGGGGTCTTGTCGATCAGCAGGACGGCGTACTGGCCGGGGCCGCCCATCTCGTCGGCGGCGTTCTTCAGCCCCTCGCACGGCGGGTTGACCGGCAGCGAGGCCGCGTTGCGCTGCAGCGAGTCGCGGAAGTCGTTGAGCGCGGAGTTCTGCGCACGGGTCAGCACGGCGTCACGGTTCAGCCAGTACGCGATGCCGGAGGCCGACACCGCGGCCGTCAGCGCCACCGCGGCGAACACGGCGACCAGCCGCAGGCGCAGGCTGGTCCAGCGCAGCAGGCCGGAGGCCCACCCGAAGAACCGGTCCGTCACTGCGGCGTGTCCAGGCGGTAGCCGACCCCGCGGACTGTACGGATGAGCGTCGGAGACGACGGAACGTCCTCGATCTTCGCGCGCAGCCGCTGCACGCAGGCGTCGACCAGCCGCGAGTCGCCGAGGTAGTCGTGCTCCCACACCAGCCGCAGCAACTGCTGCCGCGACAGTGCCTGGCCCGGCCGGCGGCTCAGCTCCAGCAGCAGCCGCAGCTCGGTCGGCGTCAGCTGCAGATCCTCGCCCTCCTTCGTCACCGTCATCGCCGAACGGTCGATGACGATGGAGCCGAAGGCCGCGGAGTCCGTGCTGTCGCGCTCGCCGCGGCGCAGCACGGCGCGGATCCGGGCGTCGAGCACCCGGGGCTGGACGGGCTTGATGACGTAGTCGTCGGCCCCCGACTCCAGCCCCACGACGACGTCGATGTCGTCGCTGCGGGCGGTCAGCAGGATGATCGGCAGCTGGTCGGTGCGCCGGATGCGGCGGCACACCTCGAACCCGTCGATGCCCGGCAGCATCACGTCCAGCACGATCAGGTCAGGGCGCTGCTCCTTGAGCAGCTTCAGGCCGTCCTCGCCCGTCGCAGCGGCGACCACACGGTGGCCCTGGCGGGACAGGCCGAGTTCGAGGCCGGTACGGATGGCGTCGTCATCCTCGATAAGCAACAGGAAAGGCACGCCGGTCATTGTGGCCTACCGGAAGCCCTTGTATCGAGCACGGGGGGATCTCACCTCGCTGATCGGGGATCTCGCCTCGGCGATCTCCCTCCGGCCTTCCTCCGGCTCACTCCGCGTGTGCCGGAAGTCTCTGTGACGGGCCTGTGACACTCGGCGGACAGCGTCATGAAACTGGCCCGGCAGTCTTATGGACCTCGGCAGGCATCCACACGGATACCGACGCCGAACATCACCAAGACGGTTCCACCGACGGGGGCGCGACATGAACGCACTGCACAGCACCACCACCACCGCAGTCCTTCAGCCGCGCCAGCACACCGCCGGCCGGAACGACGGAAAGTCCGGTGCCGCGAGCGGACGGGGGTGCGCACGCGGCACCGGACGACCGGCGGTGCAGAGCACCGGCCAGGTGACCCGCAACCGGCCGCCGTACATGACGGCGATCGACGGCGGGGCCGGCGCACCGGCCGCCACGGCGACCACGGCCACTTTCACGGGACCGCGGCACGACAGCGTGGCGGAGGCGGAGTTCACCGCCTACGTCAAGGAGCGCCGCGCCTCCCTCTACGCCACCGCCTACCACCTGACCGGTGACCGCTACGAGGCCGAGGACCTGCTCCAGAGCGCGCTGTTCTCCACCTACCGCGCCTGGGACCGGATCAGCGACAAGGCGGCCGTCGGCGGCTACCTGCGCCGCACCATGACCAACCTGCACATCAGCGCCTGGCGCCGCCGCAAGCTCAACGAGTACCCGACCGAGGAACTGCCGGAGACGGTCGGCGAGTCGGACGCGATGGGCGGCACCGAACTGCGCGCGGTGCTGTGGCAGGCGCTGGCCAAGGTTCCCGAGACCCAGCGCACGATGCTGGTGCTCCGCTACTACGAGGGCCGCACCGACCCGGAGATCGCCGACATCCTCGGCATCAGCGTCGGCACGGTCAAGAGCAGCATCTGGCGCTCGCTGCGCCGGATGCGCGAGGACGAGGCGCTCAGCTTCGGCCGCGACGAGGAGGAGTCGTTCGGCGAGCTGGTGGCCTGACGATCCGACCGTCCACAGAACGCCGGTCGGGGGGCCGGTGGGGGGATACGGGGGAGCGGGGGGGGGACACGGGGGAAAACCGGGGGGAACGGGGAAACACCGCGTTCGGGGGAGCGCGGTGGGTGCGGGGTCGGGCAGTCCGGGGGGACTGTCTGGCCCCGCACCTTTTCGCGTGCGGCGCTGGTGAGCGCGGGCGTGGCGGGTCCAGGCCCTTCGTGGGCAGGCGGGCCGTGCGGTACGCACCAGGGCCCGGAGGACGGTTACGCGACCACCGGTACGTCGGCCGGAAGCTCCGCCCGGAGCGGCGCGGGCTGGACCGGAGCGGGCTGGACCGGCGCGGGCTGGACCGGCGCGGGAGACGCCGACCGCGGCAGGGCGGTGATGCGGCGCAGCGCCTCGTCCTGGCCGCAGGGGTACGCGCCCAGCGCCGTCTGGCGGGCGACGATCGCCCGCTCGCCGCGCATCAGCCGCCAGCCCCTGCGCAGCAGGACCGTGACGGACTTGCGGCCCTCGGCCAGGTCGCGCCGGAACCGCCGCCAGGCCGTCACGGCCGGCCGGCCGCGCAGGCACAGCGTGTCCGCCAGCAGCCCCAGCTCGCGGCACCGGTCGGTGATGTCGGCCGCGAAGATCCCCTCCGCGACGAAGACGGCGGAGCCGGCGAGCTCGACGTGGATCTCGCCGGTGATGGAGCTCGACGCGATGTCGTACTCGGGTACCGAGGCGCTCCCGGTGGCGCACAGCGCGCCGATCGCGGCGACCGCCGCGTCCGCGTCCCAGGACAGCGCCGAGTCCCAGTCCGTGCCGGCGCCGTGCGGCAGCCGGGGCAGCGTCGGGTCGTCGGCCTCCTTGTAGAAGTCGTCGAGGTGCAGCACCGGCAGACCGGTGCGGGCGGCCAGGGACGACTTGCCGGAGCCGGAGGGTCCGGCGAGCAGGATCACGCGGGCGCCGGGGAAGGTGTGTGGGGGAGAGGGACTCACGAGAGACCAGTGTGCGGCATTGCGCCGTGCGGGTGACCCCCCGGGCAAAGGTTTGGACGCTGCGTACCCGCCCGACTACCTTGGGTGGCCGAGTGCTGGCCTCCGCGGTGCCGTGCCGCGGAGCGCCGCCCCGGGCGCGTCCCCGTGCCGCGTCCCACCCGATCGCCGTACCTCTATGCCAAGCAGGTGGCCATGTCGCACCACGCCCGTCCCAAGCTGAACACCCTGCTGCGCGCCGCGGCCACCGTCACCGTCGCGGCGGCCGCCGCCCTCGCGGCGGGCGGCTCGGCGTCGGCCGGCACGGCGGCGCCCGCCCTGGCCGACGCGGCCCTCGGGGCGGACTCGGCCGTCGGCACGACGACGGGCACCACCACGTCCGCCCTGGGTTCGGCGCTGGGCCCCATCAAGCACCTGGCGCTCAACCCGCTGGCGAACACCGGCACGGACCCGCTGAACAACGTCGTCGCGCCGCAGGTGGCGGACTTCAAGCCGGTGTCGACGGGGGCCCTGACCGGGCCGCTGGCCGACGGGGACTCGCTGTCAGAGCTGCCGCTCCTGGGCCAGGCGTCCGGGCTCCTGCCGGGCTGACGAGCCCTCCCCGGCGCGGCCGTCTCCGGCGTAGGCCCCTTCCGTGTCGGCCTCCCCGGCGTAGGTCCCCTCCGCGGCGGGCGCGGTTCTGGTTTTCGGGACGGCCGAGACCGGGATCGCGATGCCGATGGAGGCCGTCGCCACGGCCACCTCCATGTGCCGGCTCTCCGCGCCGTCGGGGCACAGGCAGGTGGTGTCCGCGGCCTCCGCGATGTAGAGCAGCGCGCGGCGGACCTCCTGCGGGTCGCCGGAGCGGACCGCGCGCAGCAGGCCGCGGATGACGCCGGCGGCGCCGGCCGCGCGGCGCACGACCTGCGCGGCGGCCCCGAGCGCGGCCAGGGCCGTGAGGAAGATCCAGCCGGTGGCGCCGCTGTCGTGGGTCCACAGGTCGCGCAGGATCGCCAGCGTCATGCCGAGCAGCGTCAGGCCGCCGAACGAGACGCCGTCGCGGATCGCCAGTTTCCGCAGGACGGAAACCCGCCACCAGGGCGAGTCGCGGAAGTCCGGCGGCAGGTGGAGCCGTCGGGCCAGCAGCCGGTCGAGGGGACGGGCCAGCGACAGCACCGGATCGCCGGACGGCGGCTCGGGCCGGTGCTCGGGCGCCGTGACGGCGGCCGGGACGGCTTCCGAAGGCCGCCAGTGGCGGCGCCAGCGCAGCTGCCCGAAGGCGCAACCCAGGCCGCTGACCAGCACTCCTGAGGCGCAGAGCACGCCGAGGATCGGCAGGCTGTCGGTGTCGAAGGCGTTGCCGCGCAGCGGCCTGGGCAGAGCGATGACGTCGAGGGATTCGCCGCGCCGGTACTGCCGGTCGTCCGCGCGGATGCAGTCGACCTCGGCGTCCCTGCGGGAGCCGTCCCAGGGGTCGGTCCAGCCGACCCCGCAGTAGTCGTTCCCGGTGTTGGACGTGACGTGGGCGGTGACGCGCTCGCCGAAGACCGCGAACGCGACCACGGGCACGGCGCCGATCAGCGCGAGGGCGGCCAGGACGGCGCACCAGACCGGCAGGCGGACCGGCAGCGCCCGCGGGGCGGGGCGCCCGCCGGGGGGCGCCTCGAGGGCGGCCCGCAGGGCGCGGCTGTCGCCCCGGGCGGTCTCGACGCGCAGGCTGCCGCCCGACGGCGTCCGGTGGACCAGCGCGGTCCGCACGACCCGGCGGCCCGAGCCGGGCGCGGACCCGGCGCGGGCGTACAGGGTGCGCTCGAAGGTGCCGCCGGGCGGCAGCTCCAGTACGGGGCTTCGCGACGGGTCCGTCGAGTCCGTGGCGTCCGCTGGTCCCGCCGGTCCCGCCGGTCCCGTCGGGTCCGTGGGGTCCGCCGGGTCCGCCGGCAGGAAGTACAGGGGGCCGCCGGGCAGCGCCACCAGCTCGCCGCGCACGGAGGTGCTGTGCGCGGGCTCGTACGGCAGTCCGTGCGCGGGTTCGTCGATCCGCAGCCGGCCGCGGATCCGGATCGCCCGGCCCGCGGCGACCGCGCGCGCCTTGCGCCGCCCGAGCAGGACCGGCACGGCCGGCACCAGGAAGCACAGCAGCGCGCTGATGGCGACGTAGGGCAGAACCCCGGTGAAGCCGTCCCACACAGGGATCCTCCGACGGTGGCGCACTGTCGCGAGGAGACGCGGCGGTACGGATGAACGGGTACCTGAACTGCTCGGTACCCCCAACGCAACACCCCCCGCGGGTCAAGCCTGCCCCGCGGGGGGTGCCGGCGGGCGGAGAGCTTGCTCACACTCCGCCCGCCTGCTGCTCGCTTGCGGCACTCCCGCCGCTGCCCGCCGGTGGCGGTCAGACGCCGATCGGGTGCCAGACCGTCTTCGTCTCCAGGAACGCGGTCAGGCGGTCGGTGCCCGGGTCGCCGGACCAGTCGCCGTCCTTCGCGCCGCGCGGGCGCAGGACGCGCTTGAGGTTGTCGGCCGCGGCGATCTGCAGCTCCTTGGCCAGCGCCTCGTCCGCGCCCGTCAGGTCGATCGCGTTGACGTCCTGGTGGGAGGCGAGCGACGGGGTGATCTCCGCCGTCCGCCCGGACAGGATGTTGACGACGCCGCCGGGCAGGTCCGAGGTGGCGAGCACCTCGCCCAGCGACAGGGCGGGCAGCGGCGACCTCTCGCTCGCCACGACGACGACCGTGTTGCCGGTGGCGATCGCCGGGGCGATCACCGAGACCAGGCCGAGGAACGACGACGCCTGGGGGGCGAGGACGACCACGACGCCGGTCGGCTCCGGCGTGGAGAGGTTGAAGAACGGCCCGGCGACGGGGTTGGCGCCGCCGACGATCTGGGCGATCTTGTCGGTCCAGCCCGCGTACCAGACCCAGCGGTCGACGGCCGCGTCCACCTGCGCCGCGGCCTTCGCCTTCGACACGCCCTCGCCGGCGGCGACCTCCGCGACGAACTGCTCGCGGCGCCCCTCCAGCATCTCCGCGACGCGGTAGAGCACCTGGCCGCGGTTGTACGCGGTCGCGCCCGACCAGCCGCCGAACGCCTTGCGGGCGGCCACCACCGCGTCCCGGGCGTCCTTGCGGGACGACAGCGGCGCGTTGGCGAGCCAGTTGCCCTTGGAGTCGGTCACCTCGTAGACCCGCCCGCTCTCGCTGCGGGGGAACTTGCCCCCGGCGTAAAGCTTGTACGTCTTGAAAACGCTGAGCCGCTCGGACCTCTCAGCCTTCTCGGCCTTGTCGAGCTTCTCCGCCTTCTCGGTCTTCTCGGACTTCTCAGACATCGAGGTACCCCTCCAGGCCGTGACGGCCGCCTTCGCGGCCGAAGCCCGACTCCTTGTAGCCGCCGAAGGGCGAGGTCGGGTCGAACTTGTTGAACGTGTTGGCCCAGACGACGCCCGCGCGGAGCTGGTCCGCCATCCACAGGATGCGCGAGCCCTTCTCCGTCCAGATGCCGGCCGACAGGCCGTACTGCGTGTTGTTGGCCTTCTCGACGGCCTCGGCCGGGGTGCGGAAGGTCAGCACGGAGAGCACCGGGCCGAAGATCTCCTCGCGGGCGATCCGGTGCGCCTGGGTGACGTTCGTGAAGAGCGTCGGACGGAACCAGTAGCCCGCGGACGGCAGGTCGCAGGACGGGGCCCAGCGGTCGGCGCCCTCGGCCTCGCCGGCCTCGGCGAGCTCGGTGATGCGGGCCAGCTGCTCGGCGGAGTTGATGGCGCCGACGTCGGTGTTCTTGTCCAGCGGGTCGCCGACGCGCAGGGTCTGCATGCGGCGCTTGAGCGAGTCCAGCACCTCCTCGGCCACCGACTCCTGGACCAGGAGGCGGGAGCCGGCGCAGCAGACGTGCCCCTGGTTGAAGAAGATGCCGTTGACGATGCCCTCGACGGCCTGGTCGATCGGCGCGTCGTCGAAGACGATGTTGGCGGCCTTGCCGCCCAGCTCCAGCGTGACCTTCTTGTCCGTGCCGGCGACGGAGCGCGCGATGGCCTTGCCGACCTCGGTGGACCCGGTGAAGGCGACCTTGTTGATGTCGGGGTGCGCCACGAGCGCCGCGCCGGTGGCGCCGTCGCCCGTGATGATGTTGACGACGCCCCGGGGCAGCCCGGCCTGGCGGCAGATGTCCGCGAAGAACAGGGCGCTGAGCGGGGTCGTCTCGGCGGGCTTGAGCACCACCGTGTTGCCCGCGGCGAGCGCCGGGGCGATCTTCCACGCGAGCATCATCAGCGGGAAGTTCCACGGGATGACCTGGCCGGCCACGCCCAGCGGGCGCGGGTCCGGGCCGTAGCCGGCGTGGCCGAGCTTGTCGGCCCAGCCCGCGTAGTAGAAGAAGTGCGCGGCGACCAGCGGCAGGTCCGCGTCGCGGGTCTCGCGGATCGGCTTGCCGTTGTCCAGCGACTCCAGCACGGCCAGCTCGCGGGAGCGCTCCTGGATGATGCGGGCGATCCGGAACAGGTACTTGGCGCGCTCGGAGCCCGGCAGCGCGGACCACTTCACGAACGCCCTGCGGGCCGCCTTCACCGCCCGGTCCACGTCCTCGGCGCCGGCCTGGGCGACCTCGGAGAGGACCTCCTCGGAGGAGGGGGAGACGGTCTTGAAGACCTTGCCGTCGGCGGCCTCGCCGAACTCGCCGTCGATGAAGAGCCCGTAGGACGGCGCGATGTCGACGACCGCGCGGGACTCGGGTGCGGGTGCGTATTCAAATGCCATGTCGGTCAGTCCACCGTCACGTAGTCGGGACCGGAGTAACGCCCGGTGCTGAGCTTCTGGCGCTGCATCAGCAGATCGTTGAGCAGGCTGGAGGCGCCGAATCGGAACCAGTGCGGGGAGAGCCAGTCGTCGCCGAGCGTCTCGTTGACCATCACCAGGTACTTGACGGCGTCCTTGGTGGTGCGGATGCCGCCGGCCGGCTTCACGCCGACCTGCACGCCGACGGCGTCGCGGAAGTCGCGCACGGCCTCCAGCATCAGCAGCGTGTTGGGCGGCGTCGCGTTGACGGCGACCTTGCCCGTCGAGGTCTTGATGAAGTCGGCGCCCGCGAGCATCGCGAGCCAGGAGCAGCGGCGGATGTTGTCGTACGTCGCCAGCTCGCCGTTCTCGAAGATCACCTTGAGGTGGGCGGCGGAACCGTCCGCGCGCACGCAGGCTTCCTTGACCGCGCGGATCTCCTCGAAGACCGACATGTAGCGGCCGGAGAGGAAGGCGCCGCGGTCGATGACCATGTCGATCTCGTCCGCGCCCGCGGCCACCGCGTCGGCGGTGTCGGCGAGCTTCACCGGCAGGGCGGTGCGGCCGGCGGGGAAGGCGGTGGCGACGGACGCGACGTTGATGCCGGACCCTTCGAGCGCCTCCTTCGCGGTCTTCACCATGTCCGGGTAGACGCAGATCGCGGCGACCTTGGGGGCCGTGCGGTCCGTGGGGTCCGGATGGATGCCCTTGGCGCACAGCGCCCGGACCTTGCCGGGGGTGTCCGCGCCCTCGAGCGTGGTCAGGTCGATCATGGAGATCGCCAGGTCGATGGCGTAGGTCTTCGCCGTCGTCTTGATCGAGCGCGTGCCGAGCGTGGCGGCACGGGCTTCGAGGCCGACGGCGTCGACACCGGGCAGTCCGTGGAGGAAGCGGCGGAGCGCGGTGTCCGAGGCGGTCACGTCCGCCATCGTCGCCAGCCGGGCCGCGGCTTCTGGGCCGAAAGCGGGAACAGTGGGCATGGTCACCACATGAGCATATCTACGCGCGTAGCGACCTGTCACCACCACCCCCGTGATTGCTTCGCCACACGCGGCGGCCCGAGCGGGCGGGGCCGAGGACGGCAGAGCCCAGGCCCCCCAAGCGTCCCGGGCCCGCCGGCCACCGCCCCGGACCCCGCGCGCCACCCCTCCGATGCCGTACCGCAACCTGTGTGCGATCGGCCGTGCGGTGACCGTCAGGCAGAATCGGGCCTTATGACGAGTTCCGACAGCCCCGAGCCGACCCCGACGCCCGACCGGCCCACGTACCAGGACCGCGCCTACCGGTCGATGGCCGGCATCGTCACGGGCGTGCTGCTGATCGCGCTCTCCCTGTGGCTGGGCGGCGACGCGGTCTTCCGCGGCTCGGGACGCACCCCGTGGCTGACGCTCGCCGCACTCCTGGCGGCGCTGCCCCTGCTGGCGGCCTTCACGATCCGGCCCGCCGTCTACGCGGGCGAGGCCCGGCTCCGCATCCGCAACCCCTTCCGGACGATCACCGTCCCGTGGGCGGCGGTGGAACACCTGCGCGCGGGCTACTCGACCGAGGTCATCGCGGGCGGCAAGCGCTACCAGCTCTGGGCGATCCCGGTCTCGCTGCGCGCGCGCAAGCGCGTCGCCCGCCAGACCGCCCGCGCGGCCACCGCGACGGCGCGCCAGTCCAGCGCCCTCAACGCCCCGGAGATCCCGGCCCGCGCCTGGTCCGACCAGGCGGTCGACGAACTCCGCGACCTCGCGGAAACCCACGCCGCCGACCCCGCCGCCCAGGGCGAGGTCACCGTCCGCTGGGCCTACGAAGTCCTCGCCCCCATGGCCACCGGCATCGTCGTCCTGACCGTCCTCCTGATCCTGGGCTGACCCCCGCCGCTCCGCCGGCTCGCGCCTCCTGCGAACACCAGCCGCTCCGGCGGCGGTCAGAGCACCGGCAGGCGGTACTCGAGTTCGTAGAGGTGGCCCGCCTTCACCATCACCGTGACCTCGATGGGGCGGCCGCCGTCGGAGTGCACGACTCGGAACGTGCGCAGGACGCAGACCTCGGCGGGCAGTTCCAGTGCGGTGAGTTCGTCGGTGGTCGGGGGACGGGCGGAGACCCGGTCGACGAACTCCCTGGGCGGGTGGCCCAGCTCGGCGAGGAGCGTCGGTGAGCCGCCCCGGATGCGCCGCCGGTCGGCGAGCGGCGTGCCGCGGGCCAGTTCGACCGGGTAGTAGGAGTGCACGAGCTCTGCCGGTTCGTCGTCGAGCAGCATGAGCCGGGACCGCAGTACGGCGGTGGCGCCGTCGGCCAGCCCGAGCGCTTCCGCGACATCGTGCGGGGCCGGCACCTCGGCGACGTCGAGGATCCGGGTCGACCCGGTCCGTGAGCGTTCGGCCGCCCGCTCGACCCAGCTGTACGGCGCTCCGCCCTGCGAGGGCTGGATGTACGAGGCCGGGACGATCGTGTGGTTCGGCTGTTCGCGGACGAAGACGCCCTTCCCCGGGTGGCCGACGGCGAAGCCCTCGGCCTTCAGCACCTGGAGCGCCTTCTGGATGGTGGTGCCGGCCACGCCGAACTCGCTCATGAGCTGCTGCGTCGAGGGGAACTTGCTGCCCGGCTCCCAGCGGCGCGCCATGATCCGGTCGCGTAGTTGCGCGGCGATCTGCTGGTGGGCGGGCCGGGGATCGTTCCAGTGGGGCATGGGTCAGCCGAGCCGGAGCCGGTAGCGCAGCGCGCGATCGCTTGCGTTCATGGTCATCACGCAGGCCTCCATCGGTTGCTCGTCACCGGAGAGGATAAGCCGCGACAGGACGATCACCGGCTCGTGTTCGCCGAGTTGGAGGGCTTCCCGTTCCTCCCCGGTGGGCATGCGCGCGGTGACCGCCTCCTCGACGTGCGCCGCCACGTGGCCGAGCCCCGCGAGCAGCGTGACCGCGCCTCCCGGCACCTTCCTCGGCTCGGCGAGCCCGGTGCCGGCCGCGATCCGGGCCGGGTAGTACGAGTCCGCGAGTTCCACGGGCAGACCGTCCAGCAGGATCAGACGCCGCCGCACGACCGCCTGCTCGCCCTCCGGGAGCCGCAGGGCCCGAGCGACCTCGGGCGGGGGCACGACCAGCCCAGCGGCGAGAAGACGCTGCCCGCCACGGCGGTTGTTCTCCGCGGCCTCCTCGGCCCACGCGTCCGCCCGGCCCTCGCCGCGCGGCCGCAAGTAGCGCGTGGAGTCGCTCTCCCATTCCTCGCCCGTCACATTCGTCCCTTCGGGAGGAGGGGCGCCAACGTATCGCCCGGGTGCCCGAAGGGCGTTGTGCCGATCTTTCGGGGCATCAGTGGATTTCAACTCCCACACGGACACCTCCGGTCGCGGCCTGCTCATCGTGGACGCGCTCGCCGATGGCTGGGGTGTGGAGGACCGTGAGCCGTTGGGCAAGGTCGTCTGGTCGCGGTTCCGGGCCGGGCCTCCGGGATCCGGTGGCGCCGGGGCGGAGAGCGCTTGCTCGGGTGGGGTGAACTAGGGGCAACTTCGGGGTGAAGGCATGCTGTGGCGCTGCTGTGAGTACGCCCTTTGTGCGCACCGTCTCATTACATTGCGTGTGCTGCATGTCTGCCGCATATGCAGCCTTCCTTGAGACGGCCAGCAGGGGTGGGGGATGGCAGCAGGGGACACGGGGGGCGCGGCCGGGGTCGGTGCGCGCTGTCGGATAGACATCGATGACGAGGGGTTTCACTCCTGGCGGCTCACCGCCCAGAACGGGCGGACGGTGGCGGTCGGCGCAACCGCTTACCCGGATTACGGGGAGTGCCTGCGGGCGTTCGAGCGGTTGTGCGCCGGGTCGGTGGGGCTGCCCGGGGGAGTGCAGCACGCCGCCGACAGCAACGGCTGGGTGTGGCGGCTGCGCGGGACGGACGGCCGGACGGTCGCCGTCTCGTCGCGGGCCTACGAGCGGCACTCGACGTGCCAGACCGCCTACGACCGCTTCCGCACCCTGCTCACCGAGATCGGCGCCGACAGCGTCGATGTGCCGTCAAGTCCGCCCGGATGAGCGGAAGTTGCCTCTACGGAGCCCC
The DNA here is from genome assembly GCF_040636125.1 of Streptomyces sp. NPDC006733. Classification (NCBI taxonomy): domain Bacteria; kingdom Bacillati; phylum Actinomycetota; class Actinomycetes; order Kitasatosporales; family Streptomycetaceae; genus Streptomyces; species Streptomyces sp. NPDC006733. The sequence goes on from NZ_JBEYJD010000034.1 coordinate 15,868, forward strand.
TCGTTCACATCGGCTTGCACACCCGTCCACCGCACCCCGTGAACGTCGGCCAGGTGACGACGCAAGCGCATGAACGACCGCCCGCGGCAGCCGCCGCCGAGGATGTACCGAGGCGGCTGCACGCGGATCCCGGGCTGCCGGACCGGGTGTTCCGCGCGGTGGCCCGGGGCGGGGGCGGGTTCGTGCTGGCGGTGATGCTGCTGGTCGGCGGGTTCCTGCTGTACCGGGCGTGGCAGGCGCTGTCGAAGGCCGGCTTCTCGTTCCTCACCACGCAGGCGTGGGAGCCCGACGCCGGGAACTTCGGCATCGCGGCCGTCCTGACCGGCACCGTCCTCATCGCGCTCGTCGCGATCTGCCTCGCCGTACCGCTCGCCATCGGCACGGCGCTCTACATCTGCGAGTACTCGCCGCCCCGGCTGCGGCAGACGCTGATCAGCCTGGTCGACCTGATGGCCGCGGTGCCGTCGGTGGTCTACGGGCTGTGGGGGCTGTTCTTCCTGCAGGGCCACGTGCTCGGCACGGCGCGCTGGATCGCCCGGTACTTCGGCTGGTTCCCGCTGTTCGAGGTCGACGGCGCCGACCCGTCGGACCCGCTCGCGACCGCCACCGTCTACACGTCCTCCACCTTCGTGGCGGGCATCGTCGTCGCGCTGATGGTCGCGCCGATCGCCTGCTCGGTGATGCGCGAGGTCTTCTCGCAGGCGCCGGTCGGCGAGCGGGAGGGCGCGTACGCGCTGGGGGCGACGCGCTGGGGGATGATCCGCAGCGTCGTGCTGCCGTTCGGCAAGGGCGGCATGATCGGCGGCACGATGCTGGGGCTGGGCCGCGCGCTCGGCGAGACCATCGGCGTCTACCTGATCATCTCGCCGGTCTTCGCCGTGCAGCCGCACATCCTGCAGAACGGCTCCAGCTCCGTCTCCTCGCTGATCGCCCTGCGGTACGGCGAGGCCAGCGAGTTCGGCATGTCGGCGCTGATGGCCGCGGGCCTCGCGCTCTTCCTGATGACCCTCGTCGTCAACTTCGCCGCATCGTCGATCGTCGCCCGCAGCCGGTCCGGCGCGGCCAGCGACTCCTGAGGAAGTGCCCGATGACCCTCGTCGCCCCACCCCGCGGAGACAGCGCCACCGGCGCCCCGCGCACCACCCTCCCCGCCGCCACGACCGCCACTGCCACGCCACCGGACGCGGCCCCGCGCGAGCCCCGCCGCCGGCTCGCGCTGCTGCGGGCCACCGACGTGTACGCGGTGCTGGGCGCCGCGGCGGCGTCGCTGAGCATCACCGCGCTGCTCTTCACCCGGCTGCTGCCGTTCAGCGGCGGGCTCGGGTTCGCGCTCCTCGCGTACGGGCTCTTCCTCGGCCTGTACGCGCTGCTGGTCTCGTTCGACGAGGACGGCCCCGCCGTCCGCGACCGGGTGGCGGCCGTCATCGCCCAGAGCCTGGGCCTGCTGATGCTCGCCGCACTCGCCTTCGTCGTCGTCTACACCCTGTGGGAGGGCCGCAAGGCGCTGCCGCACCTGAACTTCTACACGCAGGACATGGCGTCGGCCGGGCCGCTGGACCCGCTGTCGGCAGGCGGCATCCTGCACGCGATCACCGGGACGCTGGAGCAGATCGGCATCGCGCTGGTGGTCACCGTCCCGACCGGGCTGCTGTGCGCGGTCTTCCTCAACGAGGTGCCGGGCCGGTTCGCGCGCTTCGTGCGCACCATCGTGGAGGCGATGACGGCGCTGCCGTCGATCGTGGCGGGCCTGTTCGTCTACGCCACCGCCATCCTCACCCTCGGGCTCGACCGCTCGGGGCTGGCCGCCGCCCTCGCGCTGTCGGTGATGATGCTGCCGATCATCATCCGGGCCGCCGACGTCGTCCTGCGGCTGGTGCCGGGGCCGCTGCGCGAGGCCGCGTACGCGCTCGGCACCTCGCGCTGGCGCACGGTGTGGCACGTGGTGCTCCCCACCGCGCGCTCCGGGCTCGCCACCTCCGTGATCCTCGGTACCGCGCGCGGCATCGGGGAGACCTCGCCGGTGCTGCTCACGGCCGGGTTCACCGCCGTCACCAACACCGATCCGCTGTCGGGGCCCCAGGTCTCGCTGCCGCTGGCCACGTTCGAGTTCATCAAGTCCCCCGAGCCGACGATGATCGCCCGCGGGTTCGGCACGGCCGCCGTGCTGATGGCTCTCGTCCTGCTGCTGTTCATCGCCGCCCGCGTGATCGGCGGGCGCGGCCCCGGCCGGCTGACCCGCCGCCAGGAGCACCGGCGCGTGCTGGCCTCGCGCCGCGACGCGGCCCGGTTCGCCGCACGGGCGGAACAGCGCGACGCCGGCTCCCCCGCATCCGCCTCGACCAGGAGCGCCTCGTGACACCCGCACCCGCACTCATCCACAGGAACGCCCTGAGGGCACGCCTCGTCGCCGCAGTCATCCACAGGAACGCCCCGAGGGCACGCCTCGTCGCCGCGCTCCTCGCGCTGCTCTGCGTGCTGCTCGCCGCGGACCTGCCCGCCGCGCACGCCGACTCGTACACCAAGATCAGCGGCGCGGGCTCCACCTGGAGCTCCAACGCGCTCGACCAGTGGCGGCGCAACGTCACCCAGTACGGCATGACGGTGAACTACGCGGCGGTCGGCTCGTCCGTCGGGCGCGAGCAGTTCAAGAACGGCGTCTCGGACTTCGGCGTCTCGGAGATCCCGTACGGGCTCACCGAGTTCGGCGTGAAGGACGCGCCCCCGAAGCGCGGTTACGCGTACATGCCGATCGTCGCGGGCGGCACCTCGTTCATGTACAACCTCAAGATCGGCGGCAAGCGGGTCACCAACCTGCGGCTCTCCGGCGCGGTGCTCACCAAGATCTTCACCGGGAAGATCACCATGTGGAACGCGCCCGAGGTCGCCGCCGACAACCCGGGGCTGACGCTCCCGGCCCGCCGCGTCATCCCGGTCGTCCGCTCCGACGGCTCCGGCACCACCGCGCAGTTCAGCACCTGGATGGCCAAGGAGCAGAGCGGCCTGTGGAACGACTACTGCCGGCGCGCGGGCAAGCCGACGCCGTGCGGCCTCACGTCGTACTACCCGGTCGTCCCCGGCTCCGGGTTCACCGCGCAGTCCGGCTCGCTCGGCGTCTCCGGGTACGTCCGGCAGCCGCAGGCGGAGGGCGCGATCACCTACGTCGAGTACTCGTACGCGATCAAGACCGGCTTCCCGGTCGCCAAGCTGCTCAACAGCAGCGGCTACTACGTCGAGCCGACGGCCTCCAGCGTCGCCGTGGGCCTGATGTCGGCCCGGATCAACGACGACAAGAACTCCACGGACTACCTGACGCAGATCCTCGACAACGTCTACCGCTCCGGTGACCGCCGCGCGTACCCGCTCTCCAGCTACAGCTACATGATCGTCCCGACCTCGAACGAGGCGCCCTTCACCGAGGACAAGGGCCGGACGCTCGGCGCCTTCGCCTACTACTTCCTCTGCGAGGGCCAACAGCAGGCCGACCAGCTCGGCTACTCGCCGCTGCCCATCAACCTGGTGCAGGCCGGGCTCTCGCAGGTCCGCCGGATCCCCGGGGTCGAGGCCAAGAACGTCGACATCAAGGGCTGCCGCAACCCCACCTTCTCCGCCGACGGCTCCAACACCCTCGCCAGGAACGCGCCCTACCCGCAGCCCTGCGACAAGCGGGGCACCACGCAGTGCTCGACGGGCACGGCCGGCGCCAAGGACCAGCGGACGCCGGTGAAGGCCGGCGCGAACGGCGGCGGGTCGTCCGGCGGCACGTCGGGGACGGCCGGCGGCGGGACGACGGCCGGCACGTCGGCCGGTACGACCGGCGGCAGCGCGGCCGGCGGGACCAGCGGGGGCACGACCGCGGGCGCGACGACCGGTACGGCCGGAGCCACCGCGATCGACCCGGACACCGGTGAGCAGCTGCCGGCCGACAGCGGGGGCGGCGGTGACACGACCGTGGCGGGCAACCCCGTCTCGCTCGCCGCCGACGGGCAGGGCGCGCTGCGCACGACGCTGATGGCGCTGTCCGCGCTCCTGCTGCTCGGCGTGGTCGTCGGCCCGCCGATCGCCGCCCGCGCGCTCGGCGCGCGGGCCGACCGCAGGGGGAACGGCGCATGAGCAAGCGCACCGGCCGGCACGTACTCGGCTTCGCCGCCCTCCTCGCGGCCCTCGTGATCGCCCTGCTGCCGCTGCCCGTGACCACCTCCCAGGCGAGTGCCGCCGACGGCGAGGAGTCGGCCGTCACGCACTCCGGCGGCAAGGGCCGCTACGACGACTTCTCCGCGCTGAAGGTCACCGTCCACCAGACGAAGAAGCTGCGGGCCCAGGGCGTGCGGGTGACGTGGACCGGCGGGGCGCCGACCACCGACACCGAATTCACCTCCAACTACCTGCAGCTCATGCAGTGCTGGGGGGACGGCCCGAACGGCCCCGACCGGGAGGACTGCGAGTTCGGCGCCTCCGGCATCGGCGGCACCGGCGGCCGCTGGGCCGGGCAGCGCGCGCTGCCCGACCAGGTCGACCCGGGCGAGAAGACGTACGTCCTGGACCCGGCGCACCCCTTCGACAACCCCTTCGTGCCGTTCCGCCCGGTCAAGGGCAAGCCCACCAAGTCCTCCACGGACTTCACCTACTTCGGGCCGATCGACACCAACGAGCAGCCGTTCGTCCGCGTCGGGGCCGACGGCACGGGGGAGTCGGTCTTCGAGGCGCAGACCGTCGTCCAGGCCCCGCACCTGGGCTGCGGCGACGCCACGTCCGCCGGGCCCCGGCACTGCTGGCTGGTCGTCGTGCCGCGCGGCGCGCACGACGTGGACGGCACGACGGCGACCGCCGGCGACAAGGTGGACGCGTCCGGGCTCTCCGCCACCAGCTGGGAGCAGCGGATCGTCTTCCGGCTGGACTTCCTGGCCACCGGCTCCTACTGCCCGATCGGCCAGCCCGAGTCCCGCACCATCGGCTCCGAGATGGTGACGGACGCCCTGACGTCGTGGCAGCCGGTGCTCTGCCAGAGCACCGGCACGACGTTCGGCTTCAGCCAGAGCGGCGAGCCGTACGCCCGCCGCCAGGTGACGGCCACCGCCGCGGACGCCCCGGGGCTGGCCTTCACCCTCGACCCGGTGGAGGCGGCCGAAGGCGGGCCGCCGGTGGTGCACGCACCGGTCGCGGTCTCCGGCCTCACCCTCGGGTTCTACATCGAGGCCCCCGGCTCCGGCGAGTTGCAGGAAATGCGGCTGACGCCGCGGCTCGTCGCGAAAATGCTGACCCATTCCTATATCCGTGACGTGCCGGGCTGGCAATTGTCGCAGCCGCCCGCCCACGTGGCGAAGAATCCCGCTTCGCTGCGCAACGACCCGGAATTCATCTCGCTGAATCCGCAGTACAAGAACTGGGCGGTCGACGCCGCCAGGCCGCTCTCGCTGCTGGTGCCGCTGGACGAGACCGACACCGCGCGGCTGGTCTGGCAGTGGCTGCGCTCCGACCCGGAGGCGAAGGATTTCCTCGCCGGGAAGCCCGACCCGTGGGGCGCGAAGATCAATCCGTACTTCGGCAGCCTGACGCTGGACAAGGACACCGGCCTGACGGACTTCCCCAAGTCCGATCCGACGCTGTCGCCCGCGCTCTCGGTACCCACCGGCGACCCGCTCACCTACGGCATCACCGATCTGGACCCGTACACCCAGGACATGCACGACAGCGCGCAGCGCACCCGCCGCGGCAACACCGGGCGGACGATCGTCGCCGAGCTCGACAGCAACGCGCACAAGGCGAAGCTGGTCAGCCAGGCCTCCAAGCCCGGCGACCGGGCCGTCATCGCCCTCGTCGACTCCGCCTCGGCGGCCCGGTACGGGCTGCGGACCGCCTCGCTGCGCACCGCGGACGGCACGTTCGTGAAGCCGACGAGCGACGCCCTCGCCCAGGGCGTCGGCACGATGCGCCCCTCCGCCGTGCCCGGGGTGCTCACCCCCGACCCGGCGAGCGCCAGGGGCGGGGCGTACCCGCTGACCACGGTCACCTACGCCGCCGCCTCGACCGGCCGGTCCGCCACCGACCGCACGGCGTACGGCCGGCTCATCCGCTACGCGGCGGGTGCCGGCCAGACGCCCGGTGTGTCGGCGGGCCAACTGCCGCCCGGCTACGCGCCCATGCCGCAGGCGCTGCGCACCCAGGCGCTGACCGCCGCCGCCTCCCTGGAGAAGGGGACGGCCCCGCCGGGCTCCGACAGCGGCGGCACGGCCGGCAGCGGAACGGCGGGCGGGACCACGTCCGGTGGCGGCAGCGGTGGCGGAAGCGGCGGTACCGGGGGCGACACGGCGGGCGCCGGCGGCACGTCCGGCGGGCAGCCGCCTTCCGCCACCCCGCCCGCGACCCCCGCCAAGCGGATCGATCCGCAGCGGCAGAGCGTCGCCCGAGCCACCGGCTCCACGCCGGGCGCGGTGCTCGGCGCCGTCCGCTGGGTCCTGCTGGCCGTCCTCGTCGCGGGCGGTGCCGCGGCCCTGGCGGGCCCGGCGATGCTCAGGTGGGGGGCGTGGCGCAGGCGGACCTGAGGGCGGAGCGGCCCGGCCCCAAGGGGGCGGAGCGGTGCCCGGCCCACCAGGGGCCGGGCTGCCGCATTCCCTGCTGCGAATTCTCTAAGGGGCGCCTTGGAAACCCTCCCGTAACCTTTTCATCCGCCTCAATTGGTGGCCCCCGCAACGGATTTGGGGAATTGTTTTCCGTGGCCGATCGACGGGTCGGCAGCACGAAGGTCCGGATTTTGCTTGAGCGTCCATTCGGTATTCCGTTCATTCGGAGGAGAACAGAAGTGAACGTCAAGTCCCGCGCTCGTATCGGCTTCATCACCGCCACTGCCGCCCTCAGCCTCGCCGCCCTGGCCGTCCCCGCCTCGGCCAACCCGCCGGCCGGCGAGTACCGGCAGCTCGCCGGTGTCGGTTCCGACACCACCCAGGACGTGGTGAACGGTCTCGGCGACGTCGTCACGAACGCGAGCGGCAAGATCATCGCCTCTTACGACGCGACCGGAACGTCCCCCCTCAAGACGCGTGCGGTGGGCTGTGACACCCTCGCCCGCCCCGACGGTTCCGGGGCCGGCATCGCCGCCCTGAACAACGCCGTGGACAACTCCACCGGCTGCCTCGACTTCGCCCGCTCGTCGAGCGGCCCGTCGGACACCAGCACCACGGACCTGACCTTCATCCCCTTCGCGAAGGACGGCGTCACCTACGCCACGCGCTCCTTCAGCGCACTGCCGACGAACCTCACCAAGACCCAGCTGACCGACATCTACAAGTGCACGCTGACCTCGCTCAACGGGGTGACGATCCAGCCCCTGCTGCCGCAGACCGGCTCCGGTACGCGGAAGTTCTGGCTGAACACCCTCGGCCTGACCGACGCCACGATCGGCTCGTGCGTCAACGGCACCATCCAGGAGAACAACGGCCTGGCGCTCACCAACAACAGCCAGATCATGCCGTACTCGATCGCCCAGTACATCGCGCAGGGCAAGAGCCTGCCGAACGTGCCGAACCGCCGTGGTTCCGCCGTGCTGCGCAACGTCAACGGGGTCGCGCCGACCACGTCCGGCGTCCTGAACACCGCGTTCCCGATCGTGCGTGACGTCTACAACGTCGTCCCGACCGCGAAGCTGACGGACGCGCTCATCTCCTCCACCTTCGTCGGCTCCACGTCGAAGGTCTGCGCCCAGACCACCGTCATCCAGAACTACGGCTTCGGCTCCCTCGGCACCGCCTGCGGCGCCACCACCGTCAAGGGCGAGAAGTAACCGCCGCGCCCGGCATCCCACTGTTGTCGACCCTGATCTGACACCTCACCCCGCGTGACGGCCGGGCGCCCTCCAGGCGCCCGGCCCTCCGTCCGTCCCGCACCCGTCCTGGCCCCAGCACATCCCTTGGGGGGATCGCCACCATGATCACCATCGCTCCACGAAGAGTCCCGGCCGCCCTGCTCGCCCTGGCGGCGCTCCTCCTCACCACGGCGGCGGCCCTGTTCGGCGCGGCTCCGGCGGCGCACGCCGGGCCCGCCGCGAGCGCCGGCAGCATCGCGCTCACCCCGGCCGGCGGCGAGCTCACCTCCGATCCGTTCATCACCTCCCTGCGGACGTCCGCCGCGTGCCCGGCGGGCTTCGGCGCCTCCGCGGCCCTGCAGTTCGTCCTGCCGGACGGCTCCGCCGTCGTCATCCCCGGCGCCCGCGAGTCCGGCGGCTTCGACACCGGGCCGTTCACCCTCACCTACGACGCGATCGGCGGGACGCTGGCGGACGTCCTCGGCGTGCCGGTCACCGACGGCGACCACGAGCTGCGCGTCACCTGCTGGAACGGCACCGGGGACGCGGCGCCCGCCGCCTTCTCCACGACCATCACCAGCACCGGCGACACCTGGACCGTCACGTCGCAGGCCGTGCCGACCGCCACCACCCTGACCGTGAGCCCGGCGACCACCGCCGTCGCGGGCGCCGAGGTCACCCTGACGGCGGCCGTCGACCCGGCCACGGCCGTCGGCAAGCTCGCGTTCTTCGACGGCGCGACCGCGCTCGGCGAGGCCGACGTGGCCTCCGGTCAGGCCACGGTGAAGACCTCCGCGCTGGTCGCGGGCCCGCACGATCTGACGGCACGGTTCACGCCCACCGACCCGGCGGCGTTCGTGGCGTCCTCGTCGGCCGTCGTGGCGTACACGATCACCGCGGCGACGGGTTCGCCCTCGCCGTCGGGCACCGGGACGGGCTCTCCGTCCCCCACCGACACCGGGCTTCCGTCGCCCAGCGACACGGGATCGCCCTCGGCGAGCGCGACGGACACGGCGACCACGGGTGACACGACGTCCGGCGGCGGCACGTCGGGCGACGGCGGCACCGGCGGCGGTTCCGGCGGCTCGGGTTCGTCCGGCGGCGGCACGGGCGGGAACGGCAGCCTCGCGCACACCGGCGCCGGGTCGGCGCTGCCGCTGGGGCTGGCGGCCGCCGCGCTGGCCGTCGCGGGGGTGTTCTTCGTGCGGCACGCGCGACGCAGTGGGCTGCTGACGTTCGGCTCCCCGCGGCACCGCTGACGCGCCCGCCGCAGGCCCCCACCCCCACTTACCCAGGAGCGCACCCCGTGACCGTGCTTGCCCCGCCCCCGCCCGCGCTCGCGGCCCCCGAGCCCGCCGCCGACCCCCCGGCCGCCGCCCCGAGGGTCGCGTTCGCCGGGGCCGCGCTGTGCGTGCTCGCCGCGCTGCTGCTCGGCTTCGCCGCCAACCTGACGGTGGTGGGGCACCTGCAGCACGCGCGCGACCAGCGGACCGCGTACGACGATCTGCGGGCGCAGCTCGCCATGGGGACCGCGCCCGTCGGGCAGACCACGTTCGACGGCAAGCCGCTGGACGTGGGCGCGCCCATGGCGCTGCTGCGCATTCCGGCGCTCGGGACGAAGCAGGTCGTCTTCGAGGGGACCGCCTCGGGTGTGCTGCGGTCCGGGCCCGGACACCGGCGGGACACGCCGTTCCCCGGGCAGGCGGGCACCAGCCAGATCATGGGCCGGGCGTGGGGGTACGGGGGGCCGTTCAACGACATCGCGCGGCTCCCGATCGGTTCCGTGATCAGGGTGACGACCGGTCAGTCCACCGCCGAGTACCGGGTCACGGGGATCCGGCGGGACGGCGATCCGCTGCCCGCCGTCCTCGCCGCGGGCAAGGGGCGGCTGACGCTCGTCACCGCGACCGGCGGCGCCTACACCCCGTCCGGTGTGGTGCGGGTCGACGCCGATCTCGTGTCGGAGACGCAGCCGAGCCCGCCCCGGCCGCGCCGGGCCGGCTGGATCGAGGACGCCGAGAAGCCGCTCGGGAGCGAGAGCGGGGCCTGGCTGTCGGTCTACCTGTGGTCGCAGGCGCTGCTGGCGGCCGCGCTGCTCACCGTCTGGCTGCACCGCCGGTGGGGCCGGTGGCAGACCTGGATCACCGCCGTGCCGGTGCTCGCCGCGCTCGGGATCGCCGCTTCGGGCGCCGCCACCTGCCTGCTTCCCAACCTGCTCTGAGGACGGAGTCCACTCCTATGACCGACACCCAAGTACTTCCGGTGAGCAGCGAGACCGGCAGCGGGACCGGCGCCGCCGGTCTGCGGGCCGAGGCGGTCTCCGCCTGGTTCGGGGACCACAAGGTCCTGGACCGGGTCTCGCTGACCATGCCCGCGCGCCAGGTCACGGCCCTCATCGGACCGTCCGGCTGCGGCAAGTCGACCTTCCTGCGGGTGCTGAACCGGATGCACGAGCTGATCGGCTCCGCCTCGCTCGCCGGGCAGGTGCTGCTGGACGGCGAGGACATCTACGAGCGGGGGCGCCGCATCACCAGCGCGCGCCGGCAGATCGGGATGGTGTTCCAGAAGCCGAACCCGTTCCCCGCGATGTCGCTCTACGACAACGTGCTCGCCGGGCTGAAGCTCGGCGGCATCAAGTCCACCCGCGACGGGCGCGACGCGCTCGTCGAGGAGTGCCTGACGCGGGCCGGGCTCTGGAACGAGGTCAAGGACCGGCTGCGGCAGCCCGGCGGCGCGCTCTCCGGCGGGCAGCAGCAGCGGCTGTGCATCGCGCGGTCGCTGGCCGTGCGGCCGCGGGTGCTGCTGATGGACGAGCCGTGCTCGGCGCTCGACCCCACGTCGACCCGCCGCATCGAGGAGACGATCGCGGACCTCTCGTCCGAGGTCACCATCGTGATCGTCACCCACAACATGCAGCAGGCCGCGCGGGTGTCGGACTCCTGCGCGTTCTTCCTCGCCGAGCAGGGCACGCCCGGCGTGATCGTGGAGCACGGGCCCACGGACGCCATGTTCGGCGACCCGCAGGACCCGCGCACCACCGACTACGTCAACGGCCGCTTCGGCTGACAGCGGGCTCGCGGGCCCGCGCTCCTCAGATGCCGGCCGCCGCCGCCAGGTCCGTCTTCAGGGCGGCGAGGACGGTGTCCGCGGTGGCGCGGGCCTCGGTGAGGGTGGTGACCGGGACGACGACTTCCAGGTAGCACTTGATCTTGGGTTCGGTGCCGCTCGGGCGGACGATGACGCGGGCCGACCCGACGCCGGAGGCCGCGTCCCCCGCCAGGGTGTAGCGCAGGCCGTCGGTGGGCGGCAGCGCCTCGCTGCCCTCGGCGAGGTCCTCGGCGCGGTCGACGGTCAGGCCCGCGAGGACCGTCGGGGGCTTCTCGCGCAGCCGCGCCATGGCGTCCGCGATGAGCGAGAGGTCGGCGACGCGGGCGGAGAGCTGGTCGGTGGCGTGCAGCCCGTGGTCGAGCGCCAGGTCGTCCAGCAGGTCGTCCAGGGTGCGGCTGTGCTCCTTGAGCCCCGCGGCCAGTTCGGCGATGAGCAGCGCGGCGGTGATGCCGTCCTTGTCGCGGACCCCGGCGGGGTCGACGCAGTAGCCCAGCGCCTCCTCGTAGCCGTAGCGCAGCCCGTCGACGCGGGCGATCCACTTGAAGCCGGTGAGGGTGTCCTCGTAGGGCAGGCCGGCCGCGGCGGCGATCTCGGACAGCAGCGAGGACGACACGATGGAGGCGGCGAAGGTGCCCGTCGCCCCCTTGCGCACCAGGTGGACGGCGAGCAGCGCGCCGACCTCGTCGCCGCGCAGCATCCGCCAGCCGGACGCCGAGGAGCGGTCCGGGACGGCGACGGCGCAGCGGTCGGCGTCCGGGTCGTTGGCGATGACGATGTCCGGGCCGAGGGACTGCGCGGCCTTGAAGGACAGGTCCATCGCCCCCGGCTCCTCCGGGTTGGGGAAGGCCACCGTCGGGAAGTCCGGGTCCGGCTCAGCCTGCTCGGCGACGGGGGTCGGCGCGGGGAAGCCGGCGCGCGCGAAGGCGGCCGTCAGGACGTCGAGCCCCACGCCGTGCAGCGGCGTGTAGACCACGGACACGTCGCGCGGCCCGCCCGGTGCCACGACACCGGCGGCCCGGGTCAGGTAGGCGTCGATGACGTCCTCGCCGAGCACCTCCCAGCCGTCCGCGGCCAGGAGCACGTCGCCGAGCGCGCCGACCGCCGCGATCTGGTCGGCGATCTCCGCGTCGGCGGGCGGCACGATCTGGGAGCCGTCGCCGAGGTAGACCTTGTAGCCGTTGTCCTGCGGCGGGTTGTGGCTCGCGGTCACCATGACGCCCGCCACCGAGCCGAGGTGCCGTATGGCGAAGGCGAGGACCGGGGTCGGCAGCGGGCGGGGCAGCAGCGCCGCCCGCAGGCCCGCGCCGGTCATCACGGCCGCCGTGTCGCGCGCGAACTCGTACGACTTGTGGCGCGCGTCATAGCCGATCACGACGAGGCCGCCGGCCTGTCCCCGCGCCGTGAGGTACCCGGCGAGGCCCGCGGCCGCGCGGATGACGACGGAGCGGTTCATGCGCATCGGGCCGGCCCCGATCTCGCCGCGCAGCCCGGCGGTGCCGAACTGCAGCGTCCCGGCGAACCGCTCCTCAAGACCGGCCGCAGCCGCCTCGTCACCGGCCTCCACCGCCGCCAGGAGGGCCTCCAGCTCCGCCCGGGTGTCCGGGTCCGGGTCCTCGCCGAGCCAGGTCCGCGCGGCGTGCGTGAGCTGAGTCCTGTCGGTTCCCATAAGAGGCTCCTGATCGGGGGGAGGTGGGTGGTGTGCGGGTGGCGGCGCGAGCGCCGGAGTGCGCCGCCGGGCGGGCCTGTGCAACAAGCCTGCCCGGCGGCGGGGGCCTTCGACCCGTTCGGGCCGGACGACCCGCAGCGGACGTCATGAGCCGGACGCCGGGGGTCGGCCGCCGGGGGTCGGCCGCCGCGGGCCGGCCCCTCCGGCGGCCGGACGGCCTACAGCCGGCCGAGGACCTGGCCCAGGAGGCTGCCCATGCGGGTGGCGGACTCGCGGCCGGCCTCCAGGACCTCCGCGTGGTTCAGCGGCGCGCCCGTCATGCCCGCCGCCAGGTTGGTGACGAGGGAGATGCCGAGCACCTCGGCGCCCGCCTCGCGGGCGGCGATGGCCTCCAGCGTGGTGGACATGCCGACGAGGTCGCCGCCGATGGCGCGGACCATGCCGATCTCGGCCGGGGTCTCGTAGTGCGGGCCGGGCAGCTGGACGTAGACGCCCTCCTCCAGGGAGGCGTCCACCTCCTTGCACAGCGCGCGCAGCCGCGGGGAGTAGAGGTCGGTGAGGTCCACGAAGTTGGCGCCCACGATCGGCGAGGTCGCCGTCATGTTGATGTGGTCGCTGATCAGGACGGGCTGGCCGGGGCGGAAGTGCGGGCGCAGCCCGCCGCAGCCGTTGGTGAGGACGACGGTCTTGCAGCCCGCGGCGACGGCGGTGCGCACGCCGTGCACGACGGTGGCGACACCGCGGCCCTCGTACAGGTGGTTGCGGCCGAGGAAGACCAGGGCGCGGACGCCGCCGATCGTGACCGAGCGCACCATGCCGGAGTGGCCGGCGACGGCGGGGGGCGGGAAGCCCGGGAGCTCGGTGATCGGGAATTCGGCGTCGGCGGTGCCGAGCTGGTCGGCGGCGGGCACCCAGCCCGAGCCCATGACGAGTGCGACGTCATGGGTCTCGGCGCCGGTGAGCTCGCGCAGGCGGGCGGCGGCGGCATCGGCGGCGCCGTACGGGTCGGGGATAACAGAAGCGTTCACGCGCACGAGGGTATCCGGTTCCGGCCTACGCGCGTAGACGTCCCAGCGGAGCGTCTCCCGGATTTCGGATGATCCGCTGATTGACGCCCGTGCCGGAGGGTGGTTCCGACACCGTTCCGGCAGGGCGCGGAAGGGGGCGGAAGGGTCAGCAGGGGCGCTTGCGCAGCTCCATCACGTAGTCGTGGGGCGCGCCGCAGGACTCCGCCGCGTCCGCGATCTCACCGAGGTAGCGGGCGTTGGGCAGGCCGCCCTCGTAATCGTTCAGCACATACGTCCAGGCGGCCACCTCGCCGTCCAGCGTGTGCACCCGGACGGTCGTACGCCGGTAGATGCTCAGCGGTACGCCCTCCCAGCGGTCCATCGACTCCTCGTCGATCGGCGCGATGTCGTAGAGCCCCACGAAGACCTGCCGCAGCGGGTCCTCGACCAGGGTCGCCAGAGCGCCCTCCCAGCCCATCTGCTCACCGCCGAAGGTGAGCCGCCAGCCGTCCAGCCAGCCGGTGCCGCGCAATGGGGAGTGGGGGGCGCGGCGGGTCATGAGCCGCGCGTCGAGGTTGCCTGCGTAGGCGGCGTAGAGCGACATGAGGACGAGAGTACGGGAGGGAGGTGAGCCCCCTGTAAGTGAACGCTTGGCGCGTGCGGGACAATGGGGTACGTGACTCGGATCGTGATCATTGGCGGCGGACCCGGCGGATATGAGGCAGCTCTCGTTGCCTCGCAGCTCGGCGCGGAGGTGACCGTCGTCGACTGCGACGGTCTGGGCGGGGCGTCGGTCCTCACCGACTGCGTCCCGTCGAAGACTTTGATTGCCACCGCCGAGGTGATGACCACCTTCGATTCCTCGTACGAAGAGCTGGGCATCATCGTCGCGGACGACACCCCGCCGCTGGAGCAGGCGGCGCGTGTGGTGGGCGTGGACCTGGGCAAGGTGAACCGGCGCGTGAAGCGTCTGGCCCTGGCCCAGTCGCACGACATCACCGCGTCCGTCACCCGGGCGGGCGCACGCGTCATGCGCGGGCGCGGCCGGCTGGAGGGGTGCCAGACGGCGGGCGGCACCCGCTGCGTCGTCGTCGAGGCGGCGGACGGCACGTCGGAGACGCTGACGGCCGACGCGGTGCTCATCGCGACGGGCGCGCGCCCGCGCGAGCTGCCGGACGCGCAGCCCGACGGCGAGCGCATCCTGAACTGGACGCAGGTCTACGACCTGGACGAGCTCCCCGAGGAGCTCATCGTGGTGGGCTCCGGCGTGACCGGCGCGGAGTTCGCCGGCGCGTACCAGGCGCTCGGCTCGAAGGTGACGCTCGTCTCCTCGCGCGACCGCGTGCTGCCGGGCGAGGACCCGGACGCGGCCGCCGTGCTGGAGGACGTCTTCCGGCGCCGCGGCATGAACGTGATGGCGCGCTCGCGCGCCGAGTCCGCCAAGCGGGTCGGCGACCGGGTGGAGGTCACCCTCGCGGACGGCCGGGTCATCACCGGCTCGCACTGCCTGATGGCGGTCGGCGCCATCCCGAACACCACCGGCATGGGTCTGGAGGAGGCGGGCGTCAAGCTCAAGGACTCCGGCCACATCTGGACCGACAAGGTCTCCCGCACCTCCGCCCCCGGCGTGTACGCGGCCGGCGACGTCACCGGCGTCTTCGCCCTCGCCTCGGTCGCCGCCATGCAGGGCCGGATCGCGGTGTACCACTTCCTGGGCGACGCGGTCGCGCCGCTCAACCTCAAGACGGTCTCCTCGAACGTCTTCACCGACCCGGAGATCGCCACGGTCGGTTACACCCAGGCCGACGTCGACAGCGGCCGGATCGACGCCCGCTGCGTCAAGCTGCCGCTGCTGCGCAACCCCCGCGCCAAGATGCAGGGCATCAGGGACGGCTTCGTGAAGCTGTTCTGCCGGCCCGGCACCGGGATCGTCGTCGGCGGCGTCGTCGTGTCGCCGCGCGCCAGCGAGCTGATCCACCCGATCTCGATCGCGGTGGACAACAACCTGACCGTCGAGCAGATCGCCAACGCGTTCACCGTGTACCCGTCCCTGTCGGGCTCGATCGCCGAGGTGGCCCGCCAGCTGCACACCCGCAAGACCGCGAGCGAGCTCTGAGCCCCCGGTACACCGCGGAGTTGGCCGGGCGGTAGCCGGGTCGTGGCCGGGTGGTGGAGCCGTAAGGGCTCTACCACCCGATGGTCTCTTTTGTGCACGACTTCGGTTAAGTGGCGCAAACTGCTGAAAGCAGACGGTCGTTGGCGTTACTGTCAGTTCCGTGTTCGCTGCAGAACGTCGTCAACTGATCCTCGAAATGGTGCGCGCCAACGGAGCGGTCTCGCTCCGTGAACTCGCCCGTGTCGTCCAGACCTCCGAAGTGACCGTACGGCGGGACGTGCGCGCTCTGGAGGCCGAAGGACTGCTCGACCGCCGGCACGGCGGTGCGGTGTTGCCGGGTGGATTCACCAGGGAGTCCGGCTTCCCGCAGAAATCCCATCTAGCGACCGCGGAGAAGACGGCCATCGCCGACCTCGCGGCCGGTCTCGTCGAAGAGGGCGAGGCCATCGTGGTCGGCGCCGGGACCACCACGCAGGAGCTGGCCCGCCGGCTCGCGCGGATCCCCGGGCTGACCGTCGTCACCAACTCCCTGCTGGTGGCACAGGCGCTGGCACACGCCAACCGGGTGGAGGTCGTCATGACCGGCGGCACTCTGCGCGGCTCCAACTACGGTCTGGTCGGCAGCGGAGCGGAGCAGTCCCTCCAGGGGCTGCGCGTGTCGCGCGCCTTCCTGTCCGGTGCGGGACTGACCGCCGAGCGCGGTCTGTCGACGTCCAACATGCTCTCCGCGAGCGTGGACCGGGCGCTGGTGCAGGCGGCGGCCGAGGTCGTCGTCCTGGCCGACCACACGAAACTGGGCTCGGACACCATGTTCCAGACCGTGCCCACGGATCTGATCACACACCTGGTGACGGACGAACCGCCGCCCGGTGACGATCGCAGCGCGACCGAGCTCCAGGCCCTCGCGGACCGCGGAGTCCAGGTCGCCGTCGCGTCCCTCGTCGGGGCCGACGCCATCGCGGCCGGCCGGCCGCGCCGCGAGATGCCGATGCCGTCGCCCCGGAGGCACCCGCACCCGGGTCAGCCGCCGCTGCGCAGCGCGGCACCGCTCGCGGCCGACCAGCAGGCGGCCAGGATCGCCGACCTGCGCCGTCGCTAGGCCGTCGTCAGTACCCGCTGGGCACGCAACACGCAGGTCAGTACACGCAGGTCAGTACACGCAGGTCAGTACACGCAAGTCGGTTCACGCAGGTGGGACCCGGGCGCAGGACGCTTCCGACGCCCTGGACCCGGGTCACGCCTGTGCGGTGGCTTCCGCGACCCCCATGGCTTCCGCGACCCCCGCGGGGGTGCGCAGGCCGTCCAGGGCCAGGGTCATCAGGCGGTCGAAGATCGCCTGGCGCTCCGGGTCCTTCTCCGCGACGAGCACGATCGCGTTCGTCAGCTTGAGCAGGTCGGCGATGGTCGCGTCCGCACGCACCTCGCCGGCCCGCTGGGCGCGCTCCAGCAGCGCCCCGCCCGCCGCGCGCAGCGGCAGCTTGCACGCGACCATCTTCGCTTCGTCCGCGGCCATGATGGCCGCCGACAGCCCGCGGTACATCGTCGAGTGCACGGCGACCATCCGCAGCCACCGCACCAGCGCGTCGGTCGGCGAGTCCGCCGTCAGCAGTTCCTCCGCGCCCGCGGTCAGCAGCTCGACCTCCTGCTCGAAGACCGCGTTCATCAGCGCGTAGCGGTCGGGGAAGTGCCGGTAGAGGGTGCCGATGCCGACGCCCGCGTGGCGCGCGATGTCCTCCAGTGACGCGTCGGTGCCGTGCACGATGAAGGCCTGCCGGGCCTCGGCCAGCAACCGGTCGTAGTTGCGCTGCGCGTCTGCCCGCATCGCCACCTGCCTCCCAAGGTCCGATCCCGTGGTGCCGGGATCCCAGAATGACATTGTAGAACCGGAGGGTGCCTCCGTATAGTTAACGGAGGCACCCTCCGTTTTACTCTCCGCTGGAGGTCTACTCAGCATGTCCACGTCCTTGAGCACGGCTCCGGTCACCACCCCCGCCCCGACCCGGCGGCACCACCCCTTCCTCGCCCTCAGCGCCATCGTCGGCACCCAGCTCATGCTGCTGCTGGATGCGACCGTGGTGAACGTCGCGCTGCCGGGCATAGGCTCCGACCTGGGCTTCTCCTCCACCGGCATGTCCTGGATCCTGAACGTCTACATCCTGTCGTTCGGCGGTCTGCTGCTGCTCGGCAGCCGTATCGGCGACCTCATCGGCCGCCGCCGCGCCCTCGTCATCGGCGTGCTGGCCTTCACCATCGCCTCGGTGGCCGGGGGCTTCGCCACCGACCCGACGCTGCTGCTCGTCTCGCGCGGCGCCCAGGGAGCCGCCGCCGCCCTGGCAGCGCCCAGCACCCTCGCCCTGCTCACCACGACCTTCACGGAGACCACCGAGCGCAACCGCGCGCTCAGCGTCTTCTCCGCGATCTCCGGCGCCGGCTCCGCCGTCGGCCTGATCGTCGGCGGGATGCTCACCGAGTGGGGCTCCTGGCGCTGGGTGTTCTTCGTCAACATCCCCGTGGGGCTCGCCATCGCCGCCCTCGCCCCGCGCTACGTCGCCGAGACGGCCCGCCACCCCGGCGGCCGGTTCGACGTCGCCGGAGCGCTCACCGGCACCCTCGGCACGGCCTCGCTCGTCTACGCGTTCATCCGCGTCGCCGACCAGGGCTGGAGCGACTCCCAGGCGCTGACCACCTTCGCCGCCGCCGCGGCGCTGCTCGCCGCGTTCCTGGTCAACGAGGTGCGGGCCGAGCGGCCGCTGATCGTCCTGCGGCTGTTCGCCGACCGCAACCGGGCCCTGGCCTACGGCTGCATGCTGCTGATTCCCGCGGGCATGTACGGGGTCTTCTACTTCACGACCCAGTTCCTGCAGGGCGTGCTGGGGTACAGCCCGCTGCGCACCGGCCTCGCCTTCCTCCCGCTGGCGCTCCCGCTCTTCGCGGCCGCCCGCACCGCCCCGCGCGCCCTGGCCCGCTTCGGCGCCAAGCGCGTCGCGTCGACCGGCGCCCTGCTCTCGCTGAGCGCGACGGTGTGGCTCTCACAGCTCGACGCGGGCGCCGGCTACCTGACCGCGCTGGTCGGTCCACTGACCCTGATCGGGGTGGGGATGGGCTTCACGATCATGCCCCTCAACACCCTCATCCTGACGCAGGTGCAGCCGCGCGACGCCGGTTCGGCGTCGGGGCTGCTGCAGACGATGCAGCAGATCGGCGCCAGCCTCGGGCTGTCGATCCTCGTCACGGTCTTCGGCACCGCCTCCCGGGACGCCGGCGGCAGCCCGCAGGAGGTCTTCGCGGCGGGTGCGTCCGCCGCCTTCACAGCCGCCGCGGCCTTCACCGGCCTGGCGCTGCTGCTGGTGCTGGCCGTGCGGACCCCAGCGAAGCGCTGACGGGGCCGGGGGACGAGAATGCCGGGCGGGCCCGATCGGGCCCGCCCGGCATCGTCAGGTGCTCCGACCGCGGATCAGTCCTTGATCTCGCAGATCAGCGCGCCCGAGGTGACCGAGGAGCCGACCTCGGCCGTCAGGCCCTTGATGGTGCCGGAGCGGTGCGCGTTGAGCGGCTGCTCCATCTTCATGGCCTCCAGGACGACGACGAGGTCGCCCTCGTTGACCTCCTGGCCCTCCTCGACCGCGACCTTGACGATGGTGCCCTGCATCGGGGATGCCAGGGAGTCGCCGGAAGCGGCCGAGCCGGCCTTCTTGGTGCTGGCGCGGCGCGGCGCTTTCTTGTTCAGGCCGACCGGCATGGACGCGACACCGAGCGACGCCGGGAGGGAGACCTCCAGGCGCTTGCCGCCGACCTCGACGACCACCGTCTCGCGGGCCGGGGCCTCGTCGTCCTCGCCACCGACCGGCGCGAACGCCGTGATGGTGTTCTCGAACTCCGTCTCGATCCACCGGGTGTGGACGGTGAACGGCTCGGCCGATCCGCCCAGCTCGGGGGCGAACGCCGGGTCGGTCACGACCGCGCGGTGGAACGGGATGGCCGTGGCCATGCCCTCGACGCGGAACTCCGCCAGCGCACGGGCCGCACGCTGCAGCGCCTGCTGCCGGGTCGCCCCGGTCACGATCAGCTTGGCGAGCAGCGAGTCCCACGCCGGGCCGATGACCGAGCCGGACTCGACGCCCGCGTCCAGCCGGACGCCGGGGCCCGACGGGGGCTGGAACGAGGTGACGGTGCCGGGAGCGGGCAGGAAGCCGCGACCCGGGTCCTCGCCGTTGATACGGAACTCGATCGAGTGACCCCGCAGCACCGGGTCGCCGTAGCCGAGCTCCTCGCCGTCGGCGATCCGGAACATCTCCCGGACCAGGTCGATGCCGGAGACCTCCTCGGTGACCGGGTGCTCGACCTGCAGACGCGTGTTGACCTCCAGGAAGGAGATCGTGCCGTCCACGGCCACCAGGAACTCCACGGTGCCCGCGCCGACGTAGCCGGCCTCCTTGAGGATGGCCTTGGACGCCCGGTACAGCTCGGCGTTCTGCTCCTCGGTCAGGAACGGCGCCGGAGCCTCCTCCACCAGCTTCTGGTGGCGGCGCTGCAGCGAGCAGTCACGGGTGGAGACGACCACGACGTTGCCGTGGGTGTCGGCCAGGCACTGCGTCTCGACGTGGCGCGGCCGGTCCAGGTACCGCTCGACGAAGCACTCGCCGCGCCCGAAGGCGGCGACGGCCTCGCGGACCGCGGAGTCGAACAGCTCCGGGACCTCCTCGATGGTGCGCGCGACCTTCAGGCCGCGCCCGCCACCGCCGAAGGCGGCCTTGATGGCGATCGGCAGCCCGTGCTGCCGGGCGAACTCGACGACCTCGTCGGGGCCCGAGACCGGGTCCGGGGTGCCCGCGACGAGCGGGGCACCCGCACGCTGGGCGATGTGACGGGCCGCCACCTTGTCGCCGAGATCGCGGATCGCCTGCGGCGGCGGCCCGATCCAGGTCAGCCCGGCGTCCAGCACCGCCTGGGCGAACTCGGCGTTCTCGGACAGGAATCCGTACCCGGGGTGGATCGCGTCCGCCCCCGATTCGGCGGCGGCGGCAAGCACCTTGGCGTAGTCCAGATAGCTGGTCCCGGGCGTGTCACCGCCCAACGCGTAGGCCTCGTCGGCCGCGCGGACATGCAGCGCGTCCCGATCCGGGTCTGCGTAGATGGCTACGCTGGCGATCCCGGCATCCCGGCAGGCGCGGGCGACGCGGACTGCAATTTCACCGCGGTTGGCGATGAGCACCTTGCGCACGATGGCTCCCTCCTTGAAACAAGCCGAGTTTAGTTACTGACGACACTTCATGCCGAGTCACCCCTACAGGTGAGCTTGCCCACACGGAGGGTGATTCGAGCGCCGGTCGAGCGTCCGAGTGCCTGCAAAATCCACGGTACGACCCCATTCGTCCGGGTGCTGCAGGGCCCTCGGTGTGGCCCATGTCTCTCTGTGTGACCAAGGCCAGGATGGCGGATCCTTTGTGGGTTCTCCACGAATAGGGGGTGGAATCTTTGCTGGTCCGCCACCCCGAAAGGGTGGCGGGGTCGGGGACCTTGCCGCGCGGACTACCCGTTAGTAGCCTTCGCGGTGCGTGATACCCGGGGTAACGGTTGCAGGTTGAAGGGGGCATGGTGCGCAGAGGTCTGGCCGCGACCACGGCTGTAGTGCTCGTCCTGGAGGCGCTCGTCATGGCCTTCGTCCATGTGGTGCTCGGCCTCGTCGTGCGCAACCAGAGCATGTCCCTCGCCGGGCTGGACTCCGACGCCATGGCCGTCGGGACCTTCGTCGGCGGCGCGCTGTTCGCCCTCTTCCTCATCGGCTGTGCCCTCGTCCCCGCGCGAGTAGCGCTCCGTGGCCGCCCGCCAGGCCGGTTCGGGCAGATCCTGCTCATCGTGTGCGCCGTCCTGCACGGCCTGCTGGGCGCACTGGTGGTCGGCCTCGTCGGCTGGGCCGCCTTCGGCTTCATGATGCTGGTCATGGCGCTCGTCGTCGGCACCCTCGTGCTCTTCCCGGACACCGAGGACGGCGCCGGCGCCCCCGCGGGCAACGGCGGCGAGGTCCCGCCGCCCACGGCTCCCGCCGCAGCCTAGGTCGTCAGGCGGGCGGAGGGCCGGTCGCCGGGCGGCGGCGCGGCCTACTCCGTCCAGAGGTCGGTGATCCGCACGTCCAGGTCGGCCAGCAGCCGCCGCAGCGTCGGCAGCGAGAGCCCGATGACGTTGCCCGCGTCCCCGTCGATCCCGTCGACGAACGCCGCCGAGCGGCCGTCCAGGGTGAAGGCGCCCGCCACGTACAGCGGCTCGCCGCTCGCGACGTAGGCGGCGATCTCCGCGTCGTCCGGCGTGCCGAAGCGCACGGTCGTCGACGCGGTCACCGAGACCTGCTTGCCGATGGCCGTGTCGATGACGCAGTGCCCGGTCCGCAGCACGCCGGACCGGCCGCGCATCGCCGTCCACCGGGCGGTGGCCTCGGCGGCGTCCGCCGGCTTGCCCAGCGCCTCGCCGTCCAGCTCCAGGACCGAGTCGCAGCCGACCACCAGCTCACCGCCGGTCAGGTCCGCCGCGACCGCCGCCGCCTTCGCCTCGGCCAGCACCCTCGCCAGCTCCGCCGGGTTCGCGGCCGTGATCGCGTCCTCGTCGACGCCGCTCACCACGACCCGGGGATCGAGTCCGGCCTGCCGCAGCAGGGCGAGACGGGCGGGGGAGGCGGAGGCCAGGACCAGGGCGCGGCGGGAGCTCATGCGGGCCATCGTAATTCGGGCCGCCGCCCGCCCGGGCGCGGGCATGGGCGGTCAGCTGTGCCAGCCGACCAGGAGCATCAGCAGCGGGACGGTCACCGCGATGACGATCATCGCGCGCCGCAGCATCGCCTGCACCTGCCGCATGTCCTCCGGCGGTTCGTCGCGCCGGTCGCGGTCCGACCACAACATGTCTTCCAGGTTGCGCCCGGGAAAAGGCCCGCGCCTGAGTACGCGTACTCAGGCGCGGGCCGGGCGGTGACTATTTCCCCGGTGGGATCCCTCGGTCACCCAGCGGGATCCCTCGGCTTCTCCGGCGGGATCCCTCAGCGCGGCCAGTAGGACGTGCGCCAGGCACCGGGACCCGGGCCGGGGACGGGGCGCGGCACGTTGTGGGCCGGGGCGGCCCACTCGTCCGTCCGCTGCGGGCCGTCGGCGCTGCCCGCCGTCGCGGCGGCCCGCGCCTGGACCAGTGCCACGACGGCGGCAAGCTCCTCAGGGGTCGGATTTCCCCGCTCTACCTTGATCACCACGGGACGGCTCCTTCAGCGGTCGGGGGCGGCTGCGGACGGTCGGCTACAGGGGGATGTTGCCGTGCTTCTTCGGCGGCAGGCTCTCGCGCTTGTTGCGCAGCGTCCGCAGCGCCTTGACGAGGTGCGCCCGCGTCTCGGACGGCATGATCACCGCGTCGACGTAACCGCGCTCGGCGGCCACGTACGGGTTCAGCAGCGTGTCCTCGTAGTCGGTGATCAGCTGCTGGCGCAGCTCCTCGACTGCCTCCGGCGTCTTCGCCTCGGCCAGCGTGCGGCGGTGCAGGATGTTGACCGCGCCCTGCGCGCCCATGACCGCGATCTGCGCGGTCGGCCACGCCAGGTTCAGGTCCGCGCCCAGGTGCTTGGAGCCCATGACGTCGTAGGCGCCGCCGTACGCCTTGCGGGTGATGACGGTGATCAGCGGGACCGTCGCCTCCGCGTAGGCGTAGATCAGCTTCGCGCCGCGCCGGATGATGCCGTTCCACTCCTGGTCGGTGCCGGGCAGGAAGCCCGGCACGTCCACGAAGGTCACGACCGGGATGTTGAAGCTGTCGCAGGTGCGGACGAAGCGGGCGGCCTTCTCGGACGCGTCGATGTCCAGGCAGCCGGCGAACTGCATCGGCTGGTTGGCGATGATGCCGACCGGCCGGCCCTCGATCCGGCCCAGGCCCGCGATGATGTTCGGCGCGAAGAGCGCCTGGGTCTCCAGGAACTCGCCGTCGTCCAGCACGTGTTCGATGACCTTGTGCATGTCGTACGGCTGGTTCGCGGAGTCCGGGATCAGGGTGTCGAGGTCGAGGTCCTCGGCGCTGGTCTCCAGGTCGGCCTCGACCGGGTAGGCCGGGGCCTCGGCCAGGTTGTTGGACGGCAGGTACGACAGCAGCGCCTTGACGTACTCGATGGCGTCCTTCTCGTCACCCGCCATGTGG
Organism: Streptomyces sp. NPDC006733; assembly: GCF_040636125.1. Lineage (NCBI taxonomy): Bacteria > Bacillati > Actinomycetota > Actinomycetes > Kitasatosporales > Streptomycetaceae > Streptomyces > Streptomyces sp. NPDC006733. The sequence continues at coordinate 39,720 of NZ_JBEYJD010000034.1, forward strand.
TGCGCGTTGCCGGACGTCGTGTTGTGGGTCCGGGCGCCGCCCAGCTCCTCCATGCCGACGTCCTCGCCGGTGACGGTCTTGATGACGTCCGGCCCGGTGATGAACATGTGCGAGGTCTGGTCGACCATCACCACGAAGTCCGTGATGGCCGGCGAGTACACCGCGCCGCCCGCGCACGGGCCCACGATCAGCGAGATCTGCGGGATCACCCCGGAGGCGTGGGTGTTGCGGCGGAAGATCTCGCCGTACATGCCCAGCGAGGCCACACCCTCCTGGATGCGGGCGCCGCCGGAGTCGTTGATGCCGATGATCGGGCAGCCGTTCTTCATCGCCCAGTCCATGACCTTGACGATCTTCTCGCCGTAGACCTCGCCCAGGGCGCCGCCGAAGACGGTGAAGTCCTGCGAGAAGACGGCCACCGGGCGGCCCTCGACCGTGCCGTACCCCGTGACGACGCCGTCGCCGTAGGGGCGGGTCTTCTCCAGGCCGAAGTTGGTGGAGCGGTGGCGGGCGAGTTCGTCCAGCTCGACGAACGACTCCTCGTCGAGGAGGAGTTCGATCCGCTCGCGGGCGGTCAGCTTGCCCTTGGCATGCTGCTTCTCCACCGCGCGCTCGGAGCCGGCGTGCGTCGCCTCTTCGATACGGCGGCGCAGATCCGCGAGCTTGCCCGCGGTGGTGTGGATGTCGTGCTCCGGCTCGGCCATGGAGGCGGCTCTCCTGCTCTCGTGGGTCCTGTCGGGTCCTACTTGACTGGCGAGTAACGCTGTTTCGTAGCGTAACGGCGCGACTGGTTCTCGAGCAGTGCGGCGTTGGACACACTCCGCTCACGGCTCTTCTCCTAATCTGGACGGATGACGACTCCCAACCGCTGGTCCGACCTGGAGCGCCCCCCTCTCGGCGAGGCCGCCCTGCGGCGCGCGGTCATCGCGCCGGACAGCCCCTGGACGTCCCTCGACGTCGTCGAGGCCACCGGCTCCACCAACAGCGACCTGGTGGAGCGTGCCGAGGCGGGCGCCCCCGAGGGCGCCGTGCTCGTCGCGGAGGAGCAGACCGCGGGACGCGGCCGGCTCGACCGCCAGTGGTCGGCGCCGCCGCGCTCCGGCCTCTTCCTCTCCGTGCTGCTGCGGCCGGCCGGCGTGCCGGTGGAGCGCTGGGGCTGGCTGCCGCTGCTCGCCGGGGTGGCCACCGCCACCGCGCTGTCGCGGACGGCCGGCGTCGACACGGCACTCAAATGGCCCAACGACCTGCTGGTGACCATCGACGGCGAGGAGCGCAAGACGGGCGGCATCCTCGCCGAGCGGACGGGTGCCACCGGGGTCGTCATCGGCATCGGCATCAACGTGTCGCTGCGCGCCGACGAGCTGCCGGTCCCCGCCGCGGGCTCGCTCGCCCTGGCCGGCGCCAAGAGCACCGACCGGGACCCGCTGCTCCGCGCCGTGCTGCGCTCCCTCGCCGACTGGTACACCGAGTGGCGCGCGGCGGGCGGCGACCCGGCCGCGTCCCGCCTCCAGCAGACGTACGCGGCCGGCTGCGCGACGCTCGGCCGCGAGGTCCGCGCCGAGCTGCCCGGCGGCCGTGAGCTGGTCGGCACGGCGGTCGGCGTGGACGACGACGGCCGGCTGATGCTCGCCACCGCCGACGGCGAGCAGGCGGTCGGCGCGGGCGACGTCGTACACGTCCGCCGCGCGTAGGGCCGGCGTCCGCCGCGTCCGCCGCCTCCGCGGGAAGGTGGATACGGGCAGGTGACGTGAGCTACGGCACACCTGCCGTATCGTTGGGGCGGCGCGTCGGCTTGATGATCGGAAGGGCTCGGACGGGCATTGCGCAGGGATCTGACAGGGGGCGGAGGGTGAGCGTGGACGACGCGGACCTTCCCCCGCACGCGACGGATCAGGGCACCGGTCAGGGCACCGGCCCGGAGCCGGACGGGGGCGACCCCGCGGCCGACTCGACCGACCCCGCGGAACATCCGCTGGCGCTGCGCCTGGAGCACCTCATCCTCGGCGCCGGCCGCCAGTACACGCCGTTCCAGGCGGCCCGCACGGCCGGCGTCTCCATGGACCTCGCCTCCCGCTTCTGGCGCGCCATGGGCTTCGCCGACATCGGCCAGGCGAAGGCCCTCACCGAAGCGGACGTGCTGGCGCTGCGGCGCCTCGCCGGGCTCGTCGAGGCCGGGCTGCTGAGCGAGTCGATGGCGATCCAGGTCGCCCGCTCCACCGGCCAGACCACCGCCCGGCTCGCCGACTGGCAGACCGACTCCTTCCTCGAAGGGCTCACCGAGCCGCCCGAGCCCGGCATGACGCGGGCCGAGGTCGCCTACCCGCTGGTCGAGCTGCTCCTGCCGGAGCTGGAGGAGTTCCTCATCTACGTCTGGCGGCGCCAGCTGGCCGCCGCCACCAGCCGCGTCGTGCAGTCCGACGACGAGGAGGCCGTCGACCGGCGGCTCGCCGTGGGCTTCGCCGACCTCGTCGGCTTCACCCGGCTCACCCGGCGGCTGGAGGAGGAGGAGCTCGGCGAGCTCGTCGAGGCCTTCGAGACCACGGCCGCCGACCAGGTCGCCGCGTACGGGGGCCGCCTGATCAAGACGCTCGGCGACGAGGTGCTGTACGTCGCCGACGACCCCGGCACCGCCGCCGAGATCAGCCTGCGGCTGATCGAGACGATGACCAATGACGAGTCCATGCCCGCGCTGCGCGTGGGGATGGCCTTCGGGACGGTGACGACGCGGATGGGCGACGTCTTCGGCACGACGGTGAACCTCGCGAGCCGGCTGACGTCCATAGCGCCACGGGATGCCGTCCTCGTCGACGGCGACTTCGCGCAGGCGCTCGGCGAGGCGGGCGACGCCCCCGTCTCCGAGGTCGACGCCTCCGCGGACGACAAGTACCGCTTCGCCCTGCAGCCGATGTGGCGCCGCCCGGTCCGCGGCCTGGGCGTGGTCGAGCCCTGGCTCCTGACCCGCCGCGGCTGACCCGAGGGAGACCTGCGGGAGCCGTCGCCGGCTGCCGCCGCGGAGCGCCTGACGCGCCGCGGCCCGCCGCAGGGGGCAACGCCCCGCGGCCCGCCGGACCCGAGCCGCCGCAGGCTGCCCGCGCAGCGGACCCCGCCCCGCGCAGCGAACCCGTGCGGCCGGGCCGCTACCCCTCTGCCGCGCGGCAGGCGGGACTGGCATGATCCGGGGCATGACGGAGTCTGAAGTGCGGTTCGGGGAATGGGTCGCGGTGCGGCGGCACGGTGCGCGGGTCGCGGAGCTGGTGCTGGACCGGCCCAAGGCGATGAACGCCATCTCGACGGAGATGGCGGCGAGCGTGACGGCGGCGTGTGCGGCGCTCGCCGCCGACCGGACGGTCAGCGCCGTGGTGCTGACCTCCACCCACGAGCGGGCGTTCTGCGTCGGCGCGGACCTGAAGGAGCGCAACTCCTTCACCGACGCCGACCTCGGCAGGCAGCGCCCGCACACCCGTGCCGCGTACACGTCGGTGCTGGAGCTGCCGATGCCGTCGATCGCCGCGGTGCACGGCTTCGCGCTCGGCGGCGGCTTCGAGCTGGCGCTGTCCTGCGACGTGATCGTGGCGGACCCCACGGCGGTGGTGGGGCTGCCCGAGGTCTCGGTCGGCGTCATCCCCGGCGGCGGCGGCACCCAGCTGCTGCCCCGCAGGGTCGGCGCGGCCCGGGCCGCCGAGCTGATCTTCACGGCCCGCCGGGTGCCGGCCGAGGAGGCCCGCGAGCTGGGGCTCGTCGACATCCTGGCCGCCGCGGGCGAGGACCGCGCGGACGCGCTGGCCCTCGCGGAGCGCATGGCCGCGAACTCGCCGGTGGGCCTGCGGGCCGCGAAGCGGGCGCTGCGGCTGGGGCACGGGCTGGACCTGCGGACCGGGCTGGACGTCGAGGACGCGGCCTGGCGGACGGTCGCGTTCTCCGGGGACCGGGCCGAGGGCGTGGCGGCGTTCAACGAGAAGCGGACGCCGGAGTGGCCCGGGGAGTGACCCCGGCGGGGCACCGCGTCGCGCCGGACGGCTGACGACAGACGGGAAATAGGTCGAAGGAGTAGTCAAACAGCCCCAAGGCAGACATTTGTTCTTAACCTGGTGGGATGGGTGACGGGACGGCCGATCGACGGCTGCGAGCGGTCGTGGAGTTGGCGCAGGCGATGGCGGCCGCTTCGGACCCGGCCGAGGCGGTGCGGGCGGCCGCCGCCAAGGCGCGCTGCGCGATGGGCGGGTCGTTCGCGGCGCTGTCGACGTGGGAACGGGGATCGGGCCAGCTCAGGGTGCTCGTCAACGACGGCGACCTGGCACCGGGTGAGGAGTCGGAACCGCAGGACGAGACGTACCCGGTGAACGACTTCCCGGAGATCGTCGAGTTCCTGCACGGGAAGTGGGCCGGCGGCGGCGAGCCGCACGCCTGGGTCGAGACGGCGGACGGCGTGCCGCAGGGGCCGGGCGCGTACTGCCACCAGCGGGTCGCCGCCCTGCGGCGGCGCGGGCGCGGCTGCTGCGTCGTCGCGCCGATCGTGCTGCACGGGCGCGCCTGGGGCGAGCTGTACGTGGCGCGGGGTGCGGGCGAGCCGGTCTTCGACCGGGCGGACGCGGACTTCGCGACGGTGCTGGCCTCCGTGATCGCGGCGGGGATCTCGCAGACCGAACGGCTCGCCGAGGTCCAGCGGCTGGCCTTCACCGACCCGCTGACCGGGCTCGGCAACCGGCGGGCGGTCGACGTCCGGCTCGACGAGGCGCTGGAGCTGCACCGGGTGTCGGGGACGGTGGTCAGCCTGGTCGTGTGCGACCTGAACGGGCTGAAGAAGGTGAACGACCGGCTCGGCCACGCGGTCGGGGACCAGCTGCTCGAACGTTTCGGCTCCGTCCTGTCGCTGTGCGGCGCGCTGCTGCCGGGCAGCCTGGCGGCCCGGCTCGGCGGCGACGAGTTCTGCATCGTCGCGGCCGGGCAGAGCGCGGACGAGGTGGTGGACGCGGCGGACGAGCTGTGCCGGCGGGCCGCGGAGCTGGAGGTGGGCGAGGGCGTCGCGTGCGGGGTCGCCTCGACGGGCGACCCGATCGGGCCCGTGCGCACCGCCCGCCGGCTCTTCCGGCTCGCGGACGCCGCCCAGTACCGGGCGAAGGCGCTGCGCTCGGCCACGCCGGTCGTCGCGGGCCGCGGCGGCCCGGACGACCCCGTCGTCCGCCTCGCGGACCAGCCGCCCGCGCCCGAGGGGGAGCGGCGGCGGATCCGCGGCGGGCACCGGTCCTGACGCATCGGTGCGTGGCCGGGCTGTGCCCGGCCGCGAGCCGTCGTGGGGGAGGGCCCGCGAAGATCGCCTGCGAAGGTAAGGAGTGACAGGCGGCGATTCACTCTCTAGGGTGCGTGAATATGAATATGCATAACGTGGTCATCGGCGCCGACGGCGCGAGCGCGGACGACGTCCTGGCCGTGGCTCGCGGCGGCGCGAAGGTGGAACTGTCGCAGCAGGCGCTGGCCGGGATCGCCGCGTCGCGGCAGGTCATCGAGGCGCTGGCGGCCAAGCCCGAGCCCGTCTACGGCGTGTCCACGGGCTTCGGCGCGCTCGCCGTCCGCCACATCAGCCCCGAGCTGCGCGCGCAGCTGCAGCGCTCCCTGGTGCGCTCGCACGCCGCCGGGATGGGCCCGAGCGTCGAGCGCGAGGTCGTGCGCGGCCTGATGTTCCTGCGGCTGAAGACGCTCGCGTCCGGCCGCACCGGCGTGCGTCCGGTCGTCGCCGAGACGATGGCCGCGATCCTGAACGCCGGGATCACCCCCGTCGTGCACGAGTACGGCTCGCTCGGCTGCTCCGGCGACCTCGCGCCCCTGGCCCACTGCGCTCAGGTGCTGATGGGCGAAGGCGTGGCGGAGGGCCCTGACGGAACGATTCGCCCGGCCGGCGAGCTGCTCGCCGAGGCCGGCATCGAGCCGGTGGAGCTGCGCGAGAAGGAGGGCCTGGCCCTCATCAACGGCACCGACGGCATGCTCGGCATGCTCGTGATGGCGTGCGCGGACCTCGACCGGCTCTTCACCGCCGCCGACATCACCGCCGCGCTGTCGCTGGAGGCGCTGCTCGGCACCGAGCGCGTGCTGGCGCCCGAGCTGCACGCCATCCGCCCGCACCCGGGCCAGGCCGCGAGCGCCGAGAACATGCGCCGCGTGCTGGAGGGCTCCGGCTTCACCGGCCATCACCAGGACGACGCCCCGCGCGTGCAGGACGCCTACTCGATCCGCTGCGCCCCGCAGGTCGCGGGCGCCGGCCGGGACACCCTGGCGCACGCCCGGCTGGTGGCCGACCGCGAGCTGATCTCCGCGGTCGACAACCCCGTGGTGTTGCCCGACGGCCGCGTGGAGTCGAACGGCAACTTCCACGGCGCGCCCGTGGCGTACGTCCTGGACTTCCTGGCGATCGCCGCCGCCGACCTCGGCTCCATCGCCGAGCGGCGCACCGACCGGCTGCTCGACAAGTCGCGCTCGCACGGGCTGCCGGCGTTCCTGGCCGACGACCCGGGCGTGGACTCGGGCCTGATGATCGCTCAGTACACGCAGGCCGCGCTGGTCAGCGAGATGAAGCGGCTGGCGGTGCCGGCCTCCGTGGACTCCATCCCGTCGTCCGCGATGCAGGAGGACCACGTCTCGATGGGCTGGTCCGCGGCCCGCAAGCTGCGCACCGCGGTCGACAACCTCGCGCGGATCATCGCGGTCGAGCTGTTCGCCGCGACCCGCGCCATCGAGATGCGCGAGAAGCTCACCGAGGGCGGCCTGCGGCCCGCCCCGGCGACGCGGGCGATCGTGGCGGCGGTCCGCGAGGCGGGCATCGACGGCGTCGGCCCGGACCGCTTCCTGTCGCCCGACCTGGAGGCCGCGTACGCGTTCGTCCGGGCCGGAAAGCTCAACGAGGCGGCCGAGTCGGTGACGGGGCCGCTGGCCTGACGGCCGATCAGTGGTGGGCCGCCGGGCCGACTGCTGAGCGTGACGACGGCGAGGGACGCGCACCCGCGGGGTGCGCGTCCCTCGCCGTCTGTCCCACGGTCCGGAGTGCCCCGGGCGGGCGGGGCGGCAGGCGTCGGCAGGGACGCCCGAGCGATGGCCGAAGGAGGCCGCTACGGGGTGGTGTCCACGGTGCCGTTGTCCGCGAGATGGAGCGTCCCGGTTCCCGACGTCGTCGGTCCTGTCGCTGCCGCGGGCGCCTTGACCTGCGCAGCGGGGACGGGATCCGGGCTGGCGGTGGCGGACGGCACGAAATAGAGCGCTGCCAGGACGGACGCCGCGGCGGCGGCGACGAACGGGCGTGGAGAGGCCAGAGGCGAGGTCAACGGATCCCCCATTGGGTGCGGCGACTTGACCGTAGACGCCGATGTTAGTGACCTGGTGTGCCTGGTGGGAAGCCGGCGCTCCGGCGTTTACGCTCCGTCGCATGAGCACTACTGAGATTCCCCGTGGCGAGACCGGCCCGCGCTATGTACGACTCCAGGTCGAGCTCGTTCTGGAGGTCACCGGCGAGCAGGAGGTGACCGCCGCCGCGCTGGAGCACATCGCCTCCGACGCGGAGATGCCCGCCGAGGAGCGGACGCACGCCGAGGCGGCCGTGAAGCAGGACGAGTCCGAGGCGCTGGCCTACCTGATCGACCCGTTCGACCTGGTCACGTCGGTCCCCGGGATCGAACTCGTGCAGGCCTCGTGGTCCTGTGCGCACACCGAGTACGACCCCGAGTCCGACGAGTGGGACATGTACGACGACGATGACGCAGCCGAGGAGGACGCCGAGGACGCCCCCAGCGTCTGATCATGGTCTGACCTGCACATCTCCCCGACCCCGGGCCGTTCGCGGCCCGGGGTCCCGCACGTGGGCCTCGACACACTTTCCGGACAAACGGAACCCAACCCTGGCTCTGCGTGTTCCTCTGGGTATGGATGAGGCTCGTTTCCGGATCCATCTCGTCCGGATCCGTGGCCCGCGGGGACGCGGGTGGGGAACGGGCGCCCACAGGCATTGGAGATTTGTGTGAAGTCGCCCGACACCGGCACCGGCACCGCCCTCGAGCCAGCTCACGGCACGAGGCCCGACCAGCGGGCGCGCTCGCGGCGCAGGCGGCGGACCGGCCTGTCGGCCGCCGCCGCCGTGCTGGCCGGGGCGGTCGCGCTCACGGCGTGCGGTGGCGGTGGCGGTGGCGGGTCCGACAAGGGCGGCGCCGCGACGGACAAGGGCAAGACGCAGGCGGACGTCGACGCGGCGGCCGCCAAGGACGCCTCGGACGCGAAGATCGTCATCACCCCGAAGACGGGCACCACCAACGCGAGCATCGCCAGCGGCACCAAGGTCGCGGTGACCGAGGGCAAGCTCACCGCGGTCGCCATGACCGAGGTCGTGAGCGGCGAGGCCGTCAAGGGCGCGATAGCCGCCGACGGCCTGAGCTGGAAGCCGGCCGCGAATCTCGACCGCGGCAAGAAGTACAAGCTCGCGGCCACCGCGCAGGACGCGAAGGGCCGCACCGTCACCGAGACCTCCAGCTTCGGCACGGTCTCCGCGGGCAACAGCTTCATCGGCTACTTCACGCCGGAGGACGGCTCCACGGTCGGCGTCGGCATGCCGGTGTCGATCAAGTTCGACAAGGCCGTCACCAACAAGAAGGCCGTCGAGTCCGCGATCAAGGTGGCCTCCAGCAGCGGCCAGACGGTCGTCGGCCACTGGTTCGACTCGACACGGCTGGACTTCCGCCCCCAGGAGTACTGGAAGGCGGGCTCGAACGTCACCGTCAAGCTGAAGCTCGACGGGGTCGAGGGCTCCTCCGGCGTCTACGGCGTCCAGAACAAGGACGTCAACTTCACCGTCGGCCGCTCCCAGGTCTCGACGGTCGACGCGAACACCAAGACGATGACGGTCGTCCGCGACGGCAAGACGATCAAGACCATCCCGATCTCCGCCGGCTCGGCCGAGAACCCGACCTACAACGGTCAGATGGTGATCTCCGAGAAGTACACGCAGACGCGCATGAGCGGCGACTCGGTCGGCTTCGCGGGCGAGTACGACATCCCGGACGTCCCGCACGCCATGCGGCTGAGCACGTCCGGCACGTTCATCCACGGCAACTACTGGGGCAACAAGTCGATCTTCGGCTCGGCCAACACCAGCCACGGCTGCATCGGCATCAGCGACGCGAAGGGCGCCAAGGACCCGGACACGCTGGGAGCCTGGTTCTACGACAACTCGCTGATCGGCGACGTGGTCGTCATGAAGAACTCCCCGGACAAGACGGTGAAGCCGGACAACGGCCTCAACGGCTGGAACATGACGTGGAGCGCGTGGAGCGCGGGCTCCGCACTCGGCGCCACGTCCTGACGTCCTGAACCGGTGGCCCTGAACCGGTGGCCCTGCGAGACCGGCCCGCAGGCCGGTCTCGCAGGGCCCTCCGGCTTGCAGACCCCCGCCCGTAGTGGCCTCCGGCTCGTAGGGCCCGCCGGCTGCGTCGGGCCTACCGGCTGGTCCACTCCGAGGGGTCGTCCAGGACCGCGCGGATCGCGCTGTAGGCGGCGCCCAGCAGGACGCCGTCCCGGCCCAGGCGGGACTCGACCACCAGCGCGCTGCCGCCCGTGACCCGCTCGCCCAGCTCCCGCCGTACGCCCGGCAGCAGCCACGGCGCCAGCTCGGAGAGCGGGCCGCCGAGGACGATAGCCTGCGGGTCGAGCAGGTTCACGGCGCCGCTCAGCGCGATGCCGAGCGCCCGGCCGGCGGCCTCCAGGGCCGCCAGCGCGGGCGCGTCCTCGTCCGCGGCGGCCGTGCGCAGCGCCTTCAGGCGCCCCGGCAGCTCCGGGGCGATGCCCGCGGCCCGCAGCACCGCCTCCTCGCCCGCGTACTGCTCCAGGCAGCCGCGCGCCCCGCACGAGCAGAGGGGGCCGTCCGGGTAGACCGGGACGTGCCCGAGCTCGCCCGCGAAGCCGCGCGCGCCGCGGAAGAGGCCGCCGTTGACGACCAGGGCCGCACCGATGCCGATCTCCGCCGAGACGTGGATGAAGTCGGTCAGGGGCGCCTTGGCGGCGGCCGGCGCCGCGCCGCCGCCGAGCCACAGCTCCGCCAGCGCGCCCAGGTTCGCCTCGTTCTCGACGGTCAGCGACGTGTGCTCGTCCTGCCAGCCGAGGTTCGGCGCCCGCAGCACCGTGTGCTGGTCCCGGCCCACCAGGCCGGGGACGGCGACGGTCAGCCCGGCCGGCCGCAGCCCCAGCGCCACCGCCTCCTCCGTGACCTGCCGGACGAGACCCTCCAGCTCGCCGAGCGTCTGCCCGGCCGCCCGGCCGCGGTTGCGGGCCTCCACCGTCGCCCGCGCCCGCACGGTGCCGCGCAGGTCCACCACGCAGGCCGCGAGGTGGTCGACGCCCACCTCGGCGCCGATCCCGGCCGGGCCGCGCGCGCTGAGCGCGAGGGCGGTGCCGGGACGGCCCACCGTGCCGGGGCGCTGCGCGCCCAGCTCCGTGACCAGCCCCGCCGCGATGAGGTCGTCGACGAGCGTGGAGACCGTGGCCCGCGTCAGGCCGACCTCGGCGGCCACGGCGGCGCGCGACAGGTGGTCGCCGGAGGCGACGGCGTGCAGGACCGCCGACAGGTTGCGGCGGCGCAGGGCGGCCTGCGGGCCGGTTCCGTTGGCCACGGGGCTCCGTTCGTGTGGGGTCGGGGGCCGGGCCCTCCGTCGGGGCGGGACCCGGTGGCTTCCGGCGCCGGGTCAGGCCGTGGCGTCCAGTGCCGCCGCCAGGCCGGCCAGCGCCGCTTCGTCGCGTTCGATCGGATCGTAGACCGGTCCTGCCGCGGTGCCCCAGCGGGTGGCGATCGCGGCGGGGGATTCGCCGGTGAGCAGGGAGGCCGCCTGGGCCGCGGCGCCGAGGGCGACGAGGTCGTCGGCGTCGGGGATCTGGACCGCCCGGCCGGAGAGCCGGCGGACGGTCTGCCGCCAGGCGGTGCCGCGGGCGCCGCCGCCGATGAGGAGCAGCGGCTCGTCGGAGGGGCGGCCGTCGACCGCCAGGACCAGGTCCAGGGCGGCGAGGAGGGTGTACGTGGCGCCGTCGTAGGCGGCCTGGAGGATCTGGCCGGCGGTGGTGTCGTGGCGCAGGCCGCTGAGGGTGCCGGAGGCGTGCGGGAGGTTGGGGGTGCGCTCGCCGTCGAGGAACGGCAGGAGGGTGACCGCCGTGTTGGGTTCGACTGCTTCCCGGGTGATGCTCAGCAGCTGGGCGACCTTGTCCACAGCCTGTGTGCAGTTCAGGGTGCAGGCGAGCGGCAGCCAGCCGCCGTGCGCGCCCGCGAAGCCGGCGACCGTGCCCGTCGGGTCGGCGGGGCGGTTGACCGACGGGGTGTAGACCGTTCCCGACGTGCCGAGGCTGAGGGCGGCGCGGCCGGGTGCCAGGCCGAGGCCCAGCGCGGCCGCGGCGTTGTCGCCGGTGCCGGAGGCGACCGGGATGCCGGCCGGGAGGGGCAGGCCGGGGAGCGTCGTGCCGGCCGCCTCTCCCGGGGCCAGCACGCGGGGGAGGAGCGCCGGGTCGAGGTCGACGGCGGTCAGGACGTCGTCGTCGTAGGTCTCGGTGTCCGAGGCCCACCAGCCGGTGCCCGAGGCGTCGCCGCGGTCCGTGACCGCCTGGCCCGTCAGCCGTTCGGTGAGGAAGTCGTGCGGCAGCCGCACGCGGGCGGTCGCGGCGGCGACGGCCGGGTCGTTCTCGCGCAGCCAGGCCCATTTCGCGACGGTGAAGGCGGCGCCGGGCACCGAGCCGAAGCGGTCGGCCCAGTGCTTCGCGCCGAAGCGCGTGACGAGCGCCTCCGCGTGCGGCGCCGACCGCACGTCGTTCCACAGGATGGCCGGGCGCAGCACCGCGCCCGCCCCGTCGAGGGTGACCAGCCCGTGCTGCTGCCCGCCGACGGAGATGGCGCCGGGCGCCTCCGCCACCTGCGCCCGCAGCTCGGCGAGGGTGCCGGTCAGGGCCTGCCACCACACTTCGGGGTGTGTTTCCCGTCTCCCGCCCCCGCTGACCGCGTGCGGCGCCCGGGCCCGTGCGACCACCTCGCCGGTGTCCACCCGCACCGCCAGCGCCTTCGTGGACTGGGTGGAGCTGTCCACCCCGATCACGACCGTTGCATCCATTGGACGACCCTCTCTCTTCCCATCGCGGCTTCCGCATACTAATTTGTTCAACGGTCTTACGAATAGGAGCAGGCGCCATGAATCTCACCCCGAACCTCACCCCCGGCCCCGAGCACAAGTTCACCTTCGGCCTCTGGACGGTCGGCTGGCAGGGCCGCGACCCGTTCGGCGACGCCACCCGCCCAGCCCTCGACCCGGTCGAGTCCGTCACCCGCCTCGCCGAGCTGGGCGCGTACGGCGTGACGTTCCACGACGACGACCTCATCCCGTTCGGCGCCACCGAGGTCGAGCGCGAGACGCACATCAAGCGCTTCCGGCAGGCCCTGGACGCGACCGGCCTGGTGGTGCCGATGGCCACCACCAACCTCTTCACGCACCCGGTCTTCAAGGACGGCGCCTTCACGTCCAACGACCGCGACGTCCGCCGGTACGCGCTGCGCAAGACGGTGCGCAACATCGACCTCGCCGTCGAGCTCGGCGCGCAGGTCTACGTCGCCTGGGGCGGCCGGGAGGGCGCGGAGTCCGGGGCGGCGAAGGACGTACGCGTCGCGCTGGACCGCATGAAGGAGGCCTTCGACCTGCTCGGCCAGTACGTGCTGGACCAGGGGTACGACCTGCGGTTCGCCGTGGAGCCCAAGCCGAACGAGCCGCGCGGCGACATCCTGCTGCCGACCGTCGGCCACGCGCTCGCCTTCATCAACGAGCTGGAGCACCCGGAGCTGGTCGGGGTGAACCCCGAGACCGGCCACGAGCAGATGGCCGGGCTCAACTTCACGCACGGCATCGCGCAGGCGCTGTGGCACAAGAAGCTCTTCCACATCGACCTCAACGGCCAGACCGGCATCAAGTACGACCAGGACCTGCGCTTCGGCGCGGGCAACCTGCGCGACGCGTTCTGGCTCGTCGACCTGCTGGAGACCGCCGGCTACGAAGGGCCCCGGCACTTCGACTTCAAGCCGCCGCGCACCGAGGACTTCGACGGCGTCTGGGCGTCGGCCGAGGGCTGCATGCGCAACTACCTGCTGCTCAAGGAGCGCGCCGCCGCGTTCCGCGCCGACCCCGTCGTCCAGGAGGCGCTCCGGGCGTCCCGGCTCGACGAGCTGGCGCAGTCGACGCTGGGCGAGGGCGAGTCGCTCACCGACCTGCTCGCGGACCGGTCGGCGTTCGAGGACTTCGACGTCGAGGCGGCGGCGGTCAGGGGCATGGCGTTCGAGCAGCTCGACCAGCTGGCGATGGACCACCTGCTGGGCGCCCGCTGACGGACACCTGTCCGGCCCGGCGCCCGCTGACGACTGGCACCCTGCTCGGAATCTGGCTCGGAATCCGCTGACACCTGGCCCCTGGCCCCTCTCCCGTCTCCTCCCACCCGACGAGCGCCGGTTTCTCATCCGGCTCTCAGCTCCACCTCACCCGTTCATCACCGCTGGTTCCTACCGTGGCGGCGCAGCGGGAGCGCGGGGCGGTCACCGACCGACCCGCCCTCCCGCCGTCCCCATTCATCCCCCCGCATCCCGGCAGGGGTGGCAACGGCGAGGAATCGCATGTTCTTCACATATCTCAGGCGCGAACTGCGACGCCGCAGAAAAGCCGCACTGGTCATCGCGCTGGGTCTGGCCCTGGGCATCGGGCTGGTCATCACCGTCAACTCGGCCTCGGCGGGGATGCGGGTGGCGCAGGGGAAGGTCCTGCAGTCCCTCTACGGGCTGGGGACCGACATGACGGTCACCAAGGCCGTCGTGGCGCAGGGCAGCACCGGCGCCACCGAGCGCCCGAAGTTCACCTTCGGCGCCACCGACGGCTCCAAGGAGCAGAGCAGCGACCGGGTCATGGTGCAGGGCTTCCAGTCGCTGCCCACCTCGGTCGTCACCCAGGTCTCCGGGCAGAAGGGCGTGGCCGACGCGGTGGGCGGCCTGAGCCTGCGGGTGCTGAAGGTGAGCGGGCAGTTCGACCGGGGGCAGTTCAAGCAGGGCCAGACCACCGGCGGCGGGCGCGGCGGCGGTGGCGGCGCGCAGCCGCCGGGTGAGGTGCAGGGCGGCGGCGCGCAGTTCGACGTCAACAACTACTCGGTCTACGGCGTGGACGTCTCCAAGCCGGAGCTCGGCCCGCTGACCTCCTCGAAGATCACCTCGGGCACGTCCTTCACGAGCGCGCAGTCCGACACCGCCGTCGCCGTCCTCGACAGCTCCTACGCCAAGGAGAACAAGCTCGCGGTCGGTGGCACGCTCACCATCAAGGCCGTCAAGTACAAGGTCATCGGCATCGCGACGGCCGACAGCGGCGACTCCGCCGCCAACGTCTACATCCCGCTGACGCAGGCTCAGACGCTGGCCGGCGCCAAGGACAAGGTCACCACGGTCTACGTGAAGGCGACGGACTCGCAGCAGATCGACGGCGTCAAGTCCGCGATCCAGAAGAACGTCCCCGGCACGACGGTCACCACCTCCGCCGACCTCGCCTCGACGGTCTCCGGTTCCCTGTCCACCGCCTCCGACCTGGCGACCAACCTCGGCAAGTGGCTCTCCATCGCCGTGCTGATCGCCGCGTTCCTGGTCGCGGGGCTGCTCACCTCCTCCGCCGTCAGCCGGCGGGTGCGCGAGTTCGGCACGCTCAAGGCGCTCGGCTGGAAGAGCCGCCGCGTCACCGGTCAGGTGATGGGCGAGGCCCTGGTCAACGGCCTCATCGGCGGCGCCCTCGGTATCGCGCTCGGCCTCGGCGGCGCGTACCTGATCACGGCCATCAGCCCGACGCTCACGGCGTCGGTCGCCTCCTCCTCCGGTGGCGGGGGTGGCGGTGGCGGCTTCGGCGGCGGCCCCGGCCGGCAGGCCGCGACGAAGGCGCTCGACATCGCGCTGACCGCTCCCGTCAGCCTCGGCACCATCGCCCTGTCGGTCGGCCTCGCCGTCGCCGGCGGCCTCATCGCGGGCACCTTCGGCGGCTGGCGCGCCTCCCGGCTCCGCCCGGCGGACGCCCTGCGCCGCGTCGAATAGCCAACCGCCACCATCATCAAGGGAGTTGACCATGTACAAGCTGACCGGCGTCACCAAGCGCTACCGTCGCGCCAAGGACACCGTCGAGGCCCTGCGGGGTGTCGATCTCACCATCGAGGACGGCGACCAGCTCGTCATTCAGGGCCCCACCGGCGGCGGCAAGTCCACCCTGCTGCAGATGCTCGGCGCCCTCGACCGTCCGACCGAGGGCTCGGTGGAGTTCGACGGCGTCGACCTCGCCCGCCTCAGCGAGGCCAAGCTCACCACGATGCGCGCCGAGAACATCGGCTTCATCTTCCAGAGCTTCAACCTCATCCCGACGCTGACCGCCCAGGAGAACGTCGAAACGGCCCTGGTCCCGCTCGGCCACAAGCCCGCGGAACGCCGCCGGCTGGCGGTCGAGGCACTTCAGTCCGTCGGCCTGGAGGAGCGCCTGAACCACCTGCCGTCGGAACTCTCCGGCGGCCAGCAGCAGCGCGTCGCGATCGCCCGCGCGCTGGTGAAGAAGCCGAAGGTCCTCCTCGCCGACGAGCCCACCGGCAACCTCGACGAGGCGACCCGCGACGACATCATGGGCCTGCTCGAAGGTCTCTGGAAGGAGCACGGCCTGACCTTCATCCTGGTCACGCACGACTCCGCCATCGCCAAACGCGCCCCCCGCCTGGCCACCATCCGCAAGGGCCGCGTCACGGTCACCGAACGCGTCCCGGCCACGTAACGCCGCGTCGGGGCCGGGGGAAGCCCCCCGGCCCCGACGCCCACCGCCCGCTCACTCCCCGACGGGCGCGATCCCGGTCGGGCAGGAGCGGCCCCAGTTCGTCTCGGACGGGGAGTCCAGGTTCACGCCCGTGCCGCCGATGCCGCAGTAGCCGTCGGGGTTCTTGTCGAGGTACTGCTGGTGGTACGGCTCGGCCGGGTAGAAGGGGCCGGCCGGGAGGATCTCCGTGGTGATGTCGCCGTAGCCGGCCTTGGTGAGGACCTGCTGGTAGGCGTCGCGGGAGGCCTGGGCGCCGGTGAGCTGGTCCGGGGTGTGGGTGTAGACCGCGGAGCGGTACTGGGTGCCCGAGTCGTTGCCCTGGCGGTTGCCCTGGGTGGGGTTGTGGGACTCCCAGAAGACCTTCAGCAGCTCCGCGAAGGAGACCAGCGCGGGGTCGTAGACCACGCGGACGGCCTCGGTGTGCGCGGTCAGCCCGCTGCAGACCTCTTCGTACGTGGGGTTCGGGGTGTGGCCGCCCTGGTAGCCGACGAGCGTGGTCCACACGCCCGGCGTCTGCCAGAACTTGCGCTCGGCCCCCCAGAAACAGCCCATCCCGAAGTCCACGACGGCCAGATCGGCGGGGTACGGGCCGGTCAGCTGCTTGCCCAGCACGGTGTGCCGCGCGGGCACGTCGAATTCCGGCTCCGTACGGCCCTTGAGGGCCTCCTCGGCGGAGGGCAGGTGGTTCTTGTGGCGGTTCAGGAACATGGGGGTTACTCCTCCGGGATCGACTCGCTACCAGGGAACGTCCGAGCGGCCCGGGGGATTCCGTACGGGTTCATCCCGCCCGCCGGAGCGGCTTGCGGATCGCCTGCTCCCGGGTGGCGACGAAGTACTCCGCGGGATCCGCCTGGCAGCGCCAGGGGAAGGCGTCGATGGCGACTACGCTCGGGGGAATGAGCGACCACGACCAGCAGCACCAGAATTTTGAAACCCTCGCGATCCACGCCGGTCAGGCTGCCGATGCCCAGACCGGCGCCGTGGTGACGCCGATCTACCAGGTGTCGACGTACAAGCAGGACGGCGTGGGCGGGCTGCGCGGCGGCTATGAGTACAGCCGCTCCGCCAACCCGACCCGGTCCGCGCTGGAGGAGAACCTCGCGGCGCTGGAGGGCGGGCGGCGCGGGCTCGCGTTCGCGTCCGGGCTGGCGGCGGAGGACTGCCTGCTGCGCACCATCCTGTCGCCCGGCGATCACGTGGTGATCCCGAACGACGCGTACGGCGGCACGTTCCGCCTCTTCGCCAAGGTCGTCGAGCGCTGGGGTGTCCAGTGGTCGGTGGCCGACACGTCGGACCCGGCGGCCGTGCGGGCGCAGCTGAGGCCGAACACCAAGGCGATCTGGGTCGAGACCCCGTCGAACCCGCTGCTCGGGATCACGGACATCGCGGCGCTGGCGGAGATCGCCCGCAGCTCCGGCACCGGCGTGCGGCTGGTGGTGGACAACACGTTCGCGAGCCCGTACCTGCAGCAGCCGCTCGCGCTCGGCGCGGACGTCGTCCTGCACTCCACGACGAAGTACATGGGCGGGCACTCCGACGTCGTCGGCGGCGCGCTGGTGGCGGCCGACGCGGCGCTCGGCGAGGAGCTGGCCTACCACCAGAACGCGATGGGCGCGATCGCCGGCCCGTTCGACGCCTGGCTGGTGATGCGCGGCGTCAAGACGCTGGCGGTGCGCATGGACCGGCACAGCTCCAACGCCACCCGCATCGCGGAGATGCTGCAGTCGCACCCGAAGGTGTCGCGGGTGCTCTACCCGGGGCTGCCCGAGCACCCGGGGCACGAGATCGCGGCGAAGCAGATGAAGGCGTTCGGCGGCATGATCTCGTTCCAGGTGACCGGCGGCGAGGAGGCGGCCGTCGCGGTGTGCAACCGCGCGGGCCTGTTCACGCTGGGTGAGTCGCTGGGCGGCGTCGAGTCGCTGATCGAGCACCCGGGCCGGATGACGCACGCCTCGGTGGCGGGCTCCGCCCTGGAGGTCCCGTCGGACCTCGTCCGGCTCTCGGTCGGCATCGAGTCGGTCGACGACCTGCTCGCGGACCTGACGCAGGCGCTCGGCTAGCGGTCCATCGCCGGGGACACCTGGTGGCGCCGCTACCAGGTGTCCACCGGCGGCGTCGTGCCGAGCGGCTGCGGGTCGGGCCACCGCAGCACCGCGAGCACCACGCCCGCCACGATCGCCGCGAGCAGCAGCAGCCACAGCAGCCGGTGCAGGGCGCGCCGCCGCCGCAGGATGCGGCGGCCGCGCGCGGCGGCCCGCTCGGCCAGCTCGGCGGGGACGTACGGGTGCGGGGTGTCGAGGATCCGGCGGACCTCCTCCTCCTTGCGGTCCGGGGGCATCATGACGCCGCTCCCTGGATCTCGTCCGCGGGGGCCGGATCGCCGCCGGGCGGGGCCTGCGGGGGCTGCGGAAGGCTCCCCGTGGGGGTCTGCGGGGGCCTCGCGCGTGCCCGCTCCGCCGCCGCGCGGGCCTCGGCCACCGAGCGGGCGGGCGGCGGCGCGGGGCGGCTGCGCAGGGTGGCCGTGGCGCGGTTGCAGATGGACCGTACGCGCTCGACGGGCAGGCCCAGCTGCGCGGCGGCCTGCTCCTCGGCGACGCCCTCGAACAGCCGCAGGACGACCACCAGCCGCTCCTGGGCGGTGAGCCGGTCCAGCGCCCCGCCGCGCGGCCGGCGCCACCACGGCCGGTACGCGAAGCGCCGTACGAGCTCGGTGCGGGCCTGGTCGTACGGGTCGTCGGAGCGCATCCGGAACCAGTTCGCGTACGTGTGGGCGAGGACGTTCTCCAGCAGTTTCTCCGCGGCGGCCGGGTCGCCGGTGAGCAGGGTGGCGGCGTGCAGCAGCCGTCCCGCCGCTCCTGCGGTGAACGCCTGGAACTCGACGTCCCGTTGGTACTCCGCTGCCGCCCGGCGCGTGCCCACGCCGCCAGTGGACGCCCGACAGGCGCCTCAGGTCAAGAGTCCGGTCAGGTCAAGCGCCCGCCGGGCCGACAGCCCCGGCCGGCGGATCCGGTCGGCGGCCCCGGCCGGCAGCCCCCGCCAGGAGTGCAGGAGCCCAGGAGCCCAGGAGTCCCGGGCCCCGCCGGCACCGGCGCCCGCGTCCGGCCTACTCCTCCGACGGACCCGCCTGCACCGTCGTCGCGTGCCACTCCGACAGCGCCAGGTTGAAGCGACCCAGCAGGTCGCAGAACATCTCCCGCTCGTGCTCGCTCCAGCCCTCCGTCACCTGCGCCATCAGCTGCTTGCGCGAGGTGCGCACCTCTTCGAGCCGTCCGAGGCCGCGCGGCGAGAGGGCGAGCACGACGGCGCGGCCGTCCTCCGGGTGCGAGGTGCGCTTGACCAGGCCCGAGTCGACCAGCGGTGCGACCTGGCGGGTGACGGTGGAGGAGTCGATGCCCATGCCCTCCGCGAGCGCCTTCACGCCCATCGGGCCTTCGCGGTCGAGCCGGTTGAGCAGCAGGTACGCGGCCCGGTCCATGGAGTTGCGGGCCTTGCCCACGCCGCCGAGCCGGGTCTGTTCGGCGCGCCGGGCGAAGAGGGCAACCTGGTGCTGGAGTCGCTCGAAGAGTTCGGTGGAACCCTCCTCGTCGAGGGGGGCGGAGGAGGGCGTCTCCGATGGATTGGGCATGGCCGGAAGCTCGCGTTCTGTCGGTCTCGCGGAGGTTGGGAGAAGAGTACGCGGACCGGGTCACCATGAGACCCATCCCGCACAAACCAGGGTCCGGCGGTGATGCGGGGCGGGAGCTGGAAGACTGGGCGCATGGACAGAGCGGCGCCCGCAGTACACCACCCGATCACGCTCGACGACGTGCGCGGGGCGCACAAGATGCTCTCCGGGGTGGCCCGGGTGACCCCGATGGAGGGCAGCCGGTACCTGACGGGCCTGGTCGGCTCCCCGGTCCACCTCAAGTGCGAGAACCTGCAGCGCACGGGCTCGTTCAAGGTGCGTGGCGCGTATGTGCGCATCGCCGGCCTGTCGCAGGAGGAACGTTCCGCCGGTGTCGTCGCGGCGAGCGCCGGCAACCATGCGCAGGGGGTCGCGCTGGCCGCGTCGCTGCTCGGTGTGCGCTCCACGGTCTTCATGCCGGTGGGCGCACCGCTGCCGAAGATCGCGGCGACCCGCGACTACGGGGCGGAAGTGCGGATGCACGGACAGGTGGTGGACGAGACGCTGCGCGCCGCCAAGGCGTACGCGGAGGAGACCGGCGCGGTCTTCATCCACCCCTTCGACCACCCGGACATCATCGCGGGCCAGGGCACGGTGGGCCTGGAGATCCTGGAGCAGTGCCCCGAGGTGCGGACGATCCTCGTCGGCATCGGCGGCGGCGGCTTCGCCGCGGGGGTGGCGCTGGCGGTGAAGGCGCTGCGTCCCGACGTGAAGGTGATCGGCGTGCAGGCGGCGGGCGCGGCGGCGTACCCGCCCTCGCTGGCGGCCGGTGAGCCGGTGGCGCTGGGCTCGGTGGCGACGATGGCCGACGGGATCATGGTCGGCAGGCCGGGGGACATCCCCTTCAAAATCATTCGCGAACTGGTCGACGAAGTCCGTACGGTTTCCGAGGACGCCCTCTCCAGCGCGCTCCTGCTGTGCCTGGAGCGGGCCAAGATGGTCGTGGAGCCGGCCGGCGCGAGCCCGGTGGCGGCGCTGCTGTCGGATCCGGAGTCCTTCGAGGGCCCGGTGGTGGCGGTGCTGTCCGGCGGGAACGTGGACCCGCTGCTGATGCAGCGGATCCTGCGGCACGGCATGGCGGCGGCGGGCCGCTACCTGTCGCTGCGGCTGCGGGTGACGGACCGTCCGGGCGCGCTCGCGACGCTTCTGGCCGTGTTGTCAGAGGCGGACGCTAACGTCCTGGACGTGAGCCACGTACGGACCGATCCCCGGCTCGGGCTCACGGAGGCGGAGGTCGAGCTGCATCTGGAGACGAAGGGGCCGGAGCACTGCGAGGCGGTCGAGGCCGCGTTGCTGGGTGCTGGATACGTGGTCATCTGACGCCTGCTTCGAGCCGCTGCCCGAACGGTTCGGGGGCGGCGCCCGAAGATTCCGGGGGTCCTGGGCTTGACGCGATATATCGCATACGCCATGCTCGCGATGTGTCGCGTTTGGGCGCCCTGTGCACGGGCTCCGAACGTCGGCCATTCGGGTCGCGGACGGCCGCGAACCCCGCGATCATCGACACACGAAGACCTATCCCCGGATTGGGAGTAGTCACATGCCAGGCGCGATCTACGCCGAAGGTCTGGTCAAGACCTTCGGTGACGTACGGGCATTGGACGGAGTGGATTTCGACGTCCCGGAAGGCACGGTCCTGGGACTGCTGGGCCCGAACGGCGCCGGCAAGACCACTGCCGTAAGGGTGCTCACCACCCTGCTCAAGCCGGACAGCGGCAGTGCCGTGGTGGCCGGTATCGACGTGCTCAAGCACCCGAACGAAGTCCGCCACCACATTGGCCTGTCCGGCCAGTTCGCGGCGGTCGACGAGTACCTGACCGGCCGCGAGAACCTGCAGATGGTCGGCCAGCTCTACCAGATGAAGAGCCGCGACGCGAAGCTGCGGGCTGACGAGCTGCTGGAGCGCTTCAACCTCGCGGAGGCGGCCGACCGACCGGCCAAGACGTACTCCGGCGGCATGCGCCGCCGCCTGGACCTCGCCGCCGCGCTCGTCGTCAAGCCGCCCGTGATGTTCATGGACGAGCCGACGACCGGTCTGGACCCGCGCAACCGGCAGGTCATGTGGGAGGTCATCCAGGACCTGGTGGCCGGCGGGACGACGCTGCTGCTCACCACCCAGTACCTCGAAGAGGCCGACCAGCTCGCGCACGACATCTGCGTGATCGACCACGGCAAGGTCATCGCCCGCGGCACCTCCGACCAGCTCAAGGCGCAGACCGGCGGCGAGCGCGTCGAGGTCGTCGTCCACGAGCGGGACCGGCTCGCCGAGGCGCGGGAGGCCCTGCGCGGCTTCGGCAAGGGAGACACCAAGACCGAGGAGCACACCCGCCGGATCACCGTCCCGGTCGACGGCGGCGCCAAGCTGCTCGCCGAGGTCATCCGCGATCTCGACGCCCGCGGCATCGAGATCGACGACATCGGCCTGCGCCGTCCGACGCTGGACGATGTGTTCCTCTCGCTGACCGGCCACGAGGCCGAGGTCGCCGCACCGGAAGACGAGGTCAAGTGATGGCAACCACCGAAGCGACCGCCACGACCACGCTGGTGCCCCGGGCCGGCGGCGGAGCCATGCAGGGCGTCCGGGACTCGCTGGTCATCGCCAAGCGCAACCTGATCCGGATGACCCGGATCCCGGAGATGATCATCTTCGGGCTGATCCAGCCGATCATGTTCGTGGTGCTCTTCACCTACGTCTTCGGCGGCTCCATGAAGGTCGGCGGCAGCACCGACGCCAACACGTACAAGGAATTCCTGATGGCGGGCATCTTCGCCCAGACCGTCACCTTCGCCACGGCCGGTGCCGGCGCGGGCATCGCCGACGACATGAACAAGGGCCTCATCGACCGCTTCCGGTCGCTGCCCATGGCGCGCGGCGCGGTCCTCACCGGCCGCACCCTCGCCGACCTGGTGCAGACGACGCTGACCGTCGTCGTGCTGGCCGTCGTCGCCCTGATCGTCGGCTGGCGCGTGCACGAGGGCATCCCCAAGATGCTCGGCGCCTTCGGGCTGCTGCTCCTGCTGGGGTACGCCTTCTCCTGGATCGGCGCGCTGATCGGCCTGTCGGTCCGCACCCCGGAGGCGGCCACCTCCGGCGGCCTGATCTGGCTGTTCCCGGTGACGTTCATCTCCAACGCCTTCGCGGACACCAGCAACATGACGCCGTGGCTGCGCCACATCGCCGAGTGGAACCCGTTCAGCGCCACCGTGCAGGCCTGCCGCGAGCTGTTCGGCAACCCGGGCGTCTCGCAGTCCGGCGCCTGGCCGATGCAGCACCCGGTGTGGGCGTCGCTGATCTGGTCCGTGCTGATCCTCGTGGTCTTCCGGACCCTGGCGGTGCGCAAGTACCGCTCCGCGACCGCCTGAGCCGGTAGCCGGCCCATGACAACGGGCTCCCCGCCGTACCCACGGCGGGGAGCCCGTTGTCGTCCGCGCGTCCGTCGCGTCGGTCAGCCCCGGTGCGGGGTGACCGAGAGGACCTTCACGGTGGACTTCTTGCCGTTCGGCAGCTCGTAGACGGCGTCCTCGCCGGCCCGCTTGCCGCTCACGCCCTTGCCCAGCGGCGACTGCGGCGAGAAGGTCTCCAGGGTGTCGCTCACGTACTCGCGCGAGCCCACCAGGAAGGTCATCGTGTCGTCCGGGTCGCCGTCGAAGGCGATCGTGACGACCATGCCGGGCGCGACCACGCCGGTGTCCTCCGGCGCCTCGCCGACCTTGGCGCGCTCCAGCAGCTGGGTCAGCTGGCGGACCCGCAGCTCCTGCTTGCCCTGGTCCTCGCGCGCCGCGTGGTAGCCGGCGTTCTCCTTGAGGTCGCCCTCCTGCCGGGCCTCCTCGATCTTGGCGATGATCAGAGCGCGCGCCGGACCCGTCAGGTACTCCAGCTCGGCCTTGAGCTGGTCGTACGCCTCCTGGGTCAGCCAGGTGACGCTCTCGCTGGTCTGGGTCACGGGTGCTCCTCGTAGGTACATGGGACTGCGTAAAAGCGCCTTGCCATCGCGTGGCGGGGCGAAACCTGGAGCCTAACAATTCCGGCAGCCACAGGGGAGCGCGAAATCGTCAGTGGGTCGGACGGTCTTTCGTCGCGGCAGGTCAGCCCTGGTCCGCGGGCTTGCAGCCGAGCAGCTCGGCCGTCTCCCCGCGGTGGGTGGTGCGCATGGTGACGACGGTGTCGATCTGCTTCCTGTGGTCGCGCAGCACCACGTCCATGCGCCCCACCTCGGTGTGGTCCTCGTCCACCGAGCGCAGGGTGCACACGGCGACCGTCCCGGCGTCCTTGCGGACCTCCAGGTGGATCTCCACCGCCTGCTCGGAGACCGCGCGCGACTTGATGACCTCGCCGCTCACCTCCGTGCCCGCGACCGAGTGCCAGCCGAACCAGCCGATCCCGCCCAGCGCCAGCACGCCCAGCACCAGGCCGATGACCTTCAGCCGCCGGTCGGACCGCGCGTCGGCGCCGCGTCCGTAGCGCCCTTCGGGCAGCCCCTCGCGCACCGCAGCCATGATCGTTCCTTCCGGTGGGGGACATGGAATTAATTGCCCCCTCGCTTCGGTCACTATAGGAGGCGCCCTTTACATGGAACGAGGGGGCCACTACCGATGACTAGAGGATCCAGCCTTGACTGAGCAGCTGCGACTGATGGCCGTCCACGCCCACCCCGACGACGAGTCGAGCAAGGGTGCGGCCACCATGGCCAAGTACGTGTCCGAGGGGGTGGACGTACTGGTCGCCACCTGCACCGGCGGTGAACGCGGTTCGGTGCTCAACCCCAAGCTCCAGGGTGACCCCTATATCGAGGAGCACATCCACGAGGTCCGCGCCAAGGAGATGGACGAGGCCCGCGAGATCCTGGGCGTCAAGCAGTCCTGGCTCGGCTTTGTCGACTCCGGCCTCCCCGAGGGCGACCCGCTGCCCCCGCTGCCCGAGGGCTGCTTCGCGGTGCAGGACGTGGAGGAGGCCGCCGGGGCCCTGGTGAAGCTGATCCGCGAGTTCAAGCCACAGGTGATCACCACCTACGACGAGAACGGCGGCTACCCGCACCCCGACCACATCATGACCCACAAGATCACCATGGTCGCCTTCGAGGCGGCGGGCGACCCGGAGCGCTACCCCGAGGCCGGCGAGCCGTGGACGCCGCAGAAGCTCTACTACAACCAGGGCTTCAACCGGGCCCGCACCGTCGCCATGCACGAGGCGCTGCTCGCCCGCGGGCTGGAGTCCCCGTACGCGGAGTGGCTGGAGCGCTGGAAGCAGTTCGACCGCCCCGAGCGGCAGATCAGCACCCACGTGCCCTGCGCGGACTTCTTCGAGATCCGTGACAAGGCGCTGCTCGCGCACGCCACCCAGATCGACCCGGACGGCGCCTGGTTCCACGTCCCCATGGAGATCCAGCAGGAGGTCTGGCCGACCGAGGACTACGAGCTGGCACGCTCCCTCGTGGACACCTCGCTGCCCGAGGACGACCTCTTCGCGGGCATCCGCACCCCCTAGCGCACAATGGGTGGGTGATTGCCTCCCACGCACTGACCCAGTACGTCCCGCTCGCCGCTCAGGAGCTGGACAACAACAAGGTGACGCCCGGCCTCATCGGCTTCGTGATCTTCGCGGCGATCGCGTTGTCGCTGTGGGCCCTGATGAAGAACATGGGCAAGCAGTTCAGGAAGATCGACTTCGAGGAGGCGCCGGACCCGGCCGGCGCGTCGGCCCCGCGGAAGCCTTCGCGGGGCCTGCGGGCGCACCGCGAGGCGCAGGCCGCCGCGGCGGCCCGGGAGGACCAGGCCCCGTAGCGCGGCCCGGCCCGTAGCGCGGCCAGGCCCATGGCGAGCCCTGCCCCGCGGCGGGCCCAGGCCCCGTAGCGCCCGCGCGCCGTGCGGGCCGGCCGTACACCGGCCCGCCCGGTCCTGCGGCCTGCCCCCGCCCCGTCCTCAGGGCGTGATCGGCGGCAGGTCCATGACCATGCGCGCGGAGCGCCGCGGCAGCATGCCGAGCCGCCATGCCTCCCAGCTGCCGCCGGGGGCGGCCGTGCCGCGCTCCAGCAGCACCGCGTAGGCCTCGGCGAACTCCTCCAGGTCCGGGTCCCGGCCCGGGTGGTCCTCGGCCAGCAGGGCGCGCAGCTCGTCGGCGGCGCGCCCGGCACCCTCCTCCGACAGCAGCGGCAGCACCGTGCAGCGCAGGAAGACCGCCCAGTCGTGGCCGCGCCGGTCGCCGAGGCCGGCGAAGAGCTCGCGGGCCTCGTCCAGCAGCGCCAGGGCCTCGACGAAGCGGTTGTTGCCCGCGTCGATCACCGCGAGCTCCACGCAGGACCACGCCTCGCCGTGCTCGACGCCGATCCGCCGGAAGTCCTGCCGGGCGTCCTGGAGCAGCTGGCGGGCGAAGCCGCTGTTGCGGAGGTTGCCGGTGCGCACCGAGCGCTGGTCGCGGGTGACCCGGGCCGAGTGGTGGCGGGCGCAGGCGAGCCCGTACACGTCCCGCATCCGGCTGAACATGGAGCGGGCCCGCTCCAGGGTGCGCAGCGCCTGGTCGCTGTCGCCCGACTCCTCCAGCGCGTGCCCCAGGTAGTACAGCGTCCAGGCCTCGCCGCGGGCGTCCTCGCAGGCCCGGTGGCGGACGAGCGCCTCGTCCAGCTCGCGGGCGGCGCCCTGGGCGTCACCGCGCTGCAGGGTGGCGCGGGCGAGCTGGGTGCGCGTCCAGGCGGCGCCGCGCGGGTCGCGGGTCAGCGCGTAGCACTGGCCCGCGCTGCGCAGCTCGGCCTCGCCCTCGTCGACCGCTCCGAGCCGCAGGTAGACCTGCCCGAGCTGCAGGTGCGCCCACGCCTGGCCGCTGACGCTCTCGTTCTGCCGGTGCAGCTCCAGGGATTCCAGGAGCAGCGGCAGGGCCGCGCCGAGCCGCCCCATGTCGCGCAGCACGGCCGCCAGCGCGTGCTGCGTCCAGGCCCGGTCCTCGCCCAGCTCCGGGGCGGCCTGCAGCTCCAGGGCCTCGCGGAGCTTGCTCTCCGCCTCCCGCAGATTGCCCTGGTGGTGCAGGGTGATGCCGAGGCTGCCCAGCGCGCGGGCGGCACCCGCCGGGTGCTGCGCCTCGAAGTACAGGTCGACGACGGAGCTGAGGGTGGAGCGCGCCTTGTCGAGTTCGCCGAGCTGCCGGGCCGCGATGCCGGTGCGCCACTGCACCGAGCGCACCAGGATGTTCTGCTCCTCGTCCGGGGCGGCCTTGGACGCCTGCGCCAGCTCGCTGATCTCCCCGAGCCGGTACAGGTCGCCGCGCAGCAGGCAGTAGTCGCACAGCGCGCCCAGCAGGGCCTGGACGACGGTGCGGTCCACGCCCTCGGCGTGCCGCAGCGCCGCGGTGATGAAGCTCGACTCGTCGTCCAGCCAGCGCAGCGCCGATTCGAGGGAGGCGAAGCCGTGCGCGCCGAAGCGCCCGGCCCGGGTGGACGTCTTGCCCTCGACGAGGCGGATGACGGCGTTGGCCAGCTGCGCGTAGCTGCGGATCAGCCGCTCGTGGGCGGCGGCGCGCTCGGCCGGCTCCTCCTCGTCCAGCAGCCGCGCCTGGGCGAAGCGGCGGACCAGGTCGTGCGGCCGGTAGCGGCTGCCGCGGATGTGCTCGATCAGCCCGGCCCGCGCCAGGTCGTCCAGCCGGCGGCCGGCCTCCTGCTCGTCGGTGGCGAGCAGCGCGGCGGCGGCCGCCGCGCCGAAGCTGGTCCGCCCGGCGAGCGCGAGCCGCCGCAGCAGCCGCCGGGACGGCTCCGACTGGTCGCGGTAGCGCAGCGCCAGGATCCGCTCGACGGCCTCCTGCGGACCGTACGCGTCCAGGTCGGCGGCGAGCCCGGCGGCCGTGCCGTGGTCCGGCAGGGCCGCCCCCGCTATCCGCAGCGCGATCGGCAGGCCCTCGCACAGCTCGCGCAGCCGCTCGGACTCCACCGTGGTCGGCTCGGGCGCCTTCGCGGCCCTGGCCAGCTCGCTCAGCAGCTCGTGGGCGTCCTCGGCGCCGAGCGGGCCGACCGGCAGGCTGTGCACCCACGCGTTCGGCAGGTCCAGGGAGAGCGGCTCGCGGGAGGTGACGAGCACCAGCGTCTCGGACCGCTCGGGGACCAGCATCCGCACCTGCTCGGCGTCGGAGGCGTCGTCGAGCACGATCGTCACCGGCGTGCCCGTCAGATGCTTCTGGTACTGGTCGGCGAGGCGCCGCAGGTGCTGCTCGTGGTTGGGGCGCTCGCGGAACAGCAGCTGCTCGCGGGGCGCGCCGAGCCGGTTGAGCAGGTGCAGCAGCGCGTCCCGGGTCGGCAGCGGGGGCTCGTCCAGCGCCCCGCCCCGCAGGTCGACCACGCACGAGCCGCGGAACTGGTCGCGCAGCTGGTGGGTGGCGCGCACCGCGAGGGTGGTCGCCCCGGCGCCGGCCGGGCCGTGCAGCACCACGACGGTCGGCTTGGTCTCGGTGGAGACCCGCGCCTGGTGCACCCACTGGGTGATCTGCGCGAGCTGCTTGCGCCGCCCGGCGAACGGGCCGTCCGCCGACGGGAGCTGACCGAACGACTGCTCCAGCACCGACCGGGTCCTGGCGGCGGCGCTGCGGTCGGTCCTGCGCGGCGACGGGACCTGGTGCCGGTTGTTCGCCGCCGCGGGGGCGGCGCCCCGGGAGGCGGCGGACTCCGCCGTCGCCCGGCTCCGGTGCTGTTCCAGGAAGGGCCGGATGCCGCGCTGCTCCACCGCCTCCAGCCAGCGCAGCCGGTAGGGGGCCGGGTCGCCGGCCGCCGCGGTGCCGGCCGCGTCCCGGCGCGGGGCCCGGAGCCCCACGGCCACCGCCCCGACCGCCCCCGCGGCCAGCCCGGTGGAGAGGGACGCGCCCGCCGACAGGTTCTGGCCGATCACGTCCACGGCGAACGCCGTCACCCCGACCGCCCCCGCGGTGATCGCGGCGGTGGTCACCGTCTCGCGGTCGAACCGCCCGGCGAACCCGCCCCGTGCGTCCTGCCCGGCCCCCGCGGCCTGCGCGTAGAGCGCGTACTCCGCGGCGGCCTGCGCCATGATCTCGTCCAGCGACGCCAGCGCCCGGCGCAGCAGCCGCTCGGCGTCCGCCGCCGTGCTGCCGCGCGACTCCTCGACCACGGCCAGCTTCACCCGGCCCTCGACCTCCGCCCGGTCCCTCCCGGACGGCCTCGCCGGCTCCGGCGCTTCCTTCAACGTAGCTCCCCCTCGGTCGCCCGCCCGCCCCAAGTGTCCTGCCGTACGCGCCGCAGGGCGACACCGTGTGTGAGGGTGGGTACATGGCCAATCGACTCAGCCGTTCCACCTCTCCCTACCTCCTCCAGCACGCCGACAACCCTGTCGACTGGTGGCCATGGGGTGCCGAGGCGTTCGCCGAGGCCCGCGAACGCGGGGTGCCGGTGCTGCTCAGCGTGGGTTACAGCAGTTGCCACTGGTGCCATGTGATGGCACACGAATCGTTCGAGGACGAGGGCGTCGCCGCCCACCTCAACGAGCGCTTCGTGCCGGTGAAGGTGGACCGCGAGGAGCGGCCGGACGTCGACGCCGTCTACATGGAGGCCGTGCAGGCGGCGACCGGGCAGGGCGGCTGGCCCATGACGGTGTTCCTGACCCCGGACGCCGAGCCGTTCTACTTCGGCACGTACTTCCCGCCCGAGCCGCGCCACGGCATGCCCTCGTTCCGGCAGGTGCTGGACGGGGTGAGCGCGGCGTGGCGGGACCGCCGGGACGAGGTGGACGAGGTCGCCGCGCGCATCGTCAAGGACCTCGGCGAGCGGCAGAGCGCGTACGGGGCTTCGGTGACGCCCGGCGCGAAGGAGCTGGACGCGGCGGTGCTCGCGCTGGCCCGGGAGTACGACGCGGACCACGGCGGGTTCGGCGGGGCGCCGAAGTTCCCGGCGTCCATGGCCGTGGAGTTCCTGCTCCGCCACCACGCCCGCACCGGCTCCGAGGACGCCCTGCGGATGGCGGCCGACAGCTGCGAGGCGATGGCCCGCGGCGGCATCTACGACCAGCTGGGCGGCGGCTTCGCCCGGTACGCGGTGGACCGCACGTGGACGGTGCCGCACTTCGAGAAGATGCTCTACGACAACGCGCTGCTGTGCCGCGTCTACGCGCACCTGTGGCGCTCCACCGGCTCGGAGTTCGCGCGCCGCGTCGCGCTGGAGACCGCCGACTTCATGGTGCGCGAACTGCGCACGAGCGAGGGCGGGTTCGCCTCCGCGCTGGACGCCGACAGCGACCGTAAGGAGGAAGGGGCGCGTGAAGCGCATCCGCAGAAGGGTGGTGGTGGGCGACGGGAGGGCGGAAGCCACGCCGAAGGCGCGTTCTACGCCTGGACGCCCGAGGAGCTGCGCGACGTGCTCGGCGAGCAGGACGCGGCGTTCGCCGCGGCGCTCTTCGGGGTGACGCGCGAGGGCACCTTCGAGGAGGGCGCCTCCGTGCTGCAACTGGCGGCGGACGCCGCGCCCGCCGACGCGGACCGGGCGGCGTCGGTCCGCGAGCGGCTGCTCGCGGCGCGCGAGGAGCGGCCGCGCCCCGGCCGCGACGACAAGGTCGTCGCCGCGTGGAACGGCCTGGCCATCGCGGCGCTCGCCGAGACCGGCGCGTACTTCGACCGCCCGGACCTGGTCCGGGCCGCGCTGGACGCGGCCGACGTGCTGGTGCGGGTCCACATGGACCAGGCAGGCCGCCTCGCCCGCACCTCGCGCGACGGGGTCGCCGGGGCCAACTCCGGGGTGCTGGAGGACTACGCGGACGTCGCCGAGGGCTTCCTCGCGCTCGCCGGGGTGACCGGCGAGGGCGTCTGGCTGGACTTCGCGGGGCTGTTCCTCGACTCGGTGCTGCACCACTTCGTCGCCGCCGACGGCACGCTCTACGACACCGCGGACGACGCCGAGGAGCTCATCCG
This sequence comes from Streptomyces sp. NPDC006733, assembly GCF_040636125.1. Taxonomy (NCBI): domain Bacteria; kingdom Bacillati; phylum Actinomycetota; class Actinomycetes; order Kitasatosporales; family Streptomycetaceae; genus Streptomyces; species Streptomyces sp. NPDC006733. Next base: position 70,126 of record NZ_JBEYJD010000034.1, read on the forward strand.
CCGCCCGCAGGATCCGACCGACAACGCCACCCCGTCCGGCTGGACGGCCGCCGCCGGCGCGCTGCTGTCCTACGCGGCCCACACCGGGTCGAGCGCCCACCGCGAGGCGGCGGAGCGCGCGCTGGGCGTCGTCGGGGCGCTGGCGCCGCGCGCGCCGCGCTTCATCGGCTGGGGGCTCGCCGTCGCCGAGGCCGCGCTCGACGGCCCCCGGGAGATCGCGGTCGTGGGAGCCCCCGACGACCCGGCCACCGCGGCCCTGCACCGGGCGGCGCTGCTGGCCACCGCCCCCGGCGCCGTGGTGGCGCCGGGCGCGCCCGGCAGCGACGAGTTCCCGCTGCTGCACGAGCGGCCGCTCGTCAGGGACCGCCCGGCGGCCTACGTCTGCCGGCACTTCGTGTGCGACGCGCCGACGACCGATCCGGCCGCGCTGGCCCGGAGCGTGCAGGGCGTACAGGCGTCGCTCAGAGAGTGAGGCCGCGCTCCAGGACGTCCAGGGTGCGTTCGATGACGTCCAGGAGGTCGCCGCGCTGGTCGTGCTCGGCCCAGTGCATGGTGGCCTCCTGGAAGGCGCCGAGCACCGCCCCGGTGAAGATCCGCAGTTCCAGGTCGTCCGCCGGGCGGCCGGTGCGCTCGGCGATGACGCGGGCGAGCATCCGGCCGGTCAGCGACATGCTCTCCATGGAGCGGGCGCGGACGGCCGGCACGTCCCGCAGCAGCCGCGTCCGCGCGCCGAGGTCCGCGCGTTCCTGCGGGTCCTGGTAGAGGGCGCGCAGCGCCTCCACGATCGCGTACCGGATCGCCTGGAGCGGGGACTCGCCGGCCGGGCGGGACCGGATCGCCGCCTCGATCAGCGGGTCGTACTCGTCCGTGAGGACGATGTCCTCCTTGGTGGGGAAGTACCGGAAGACGGTGCTGGGCGAGACGTCGGCGGCCTCGGCGATCCGGTCGACGGGCGTCGCGTCGTACCCCTGCTCCTCGAAGAGCCGGTACGCGGCCCGGCGGATCGCCTGCCGGGTCCGGATCTTCTTCCGCTCCCGCAGCCCGGCCTTCGGCGGACCGGCCTTCGGCGTGCCGGACGGACCGGCTGTACCGGCTGGACCGGGCTCGGGCGTGTCGAGCGGATCGCTGGCGGTGGCGGCCGTCGTGCGTGCTGGCATGCCCGTCATTGTCCGGCATCGGCGGGCAGCGCGGCCACCGGCGGCACGGCCTCGGAGCCGTCGCCCGCCGGGCCCCCGGAGCCGCCCGCCGGGGCGGCGCCGTCCTTGGGCAGCAGCGTCCCGGTCAGCAGCGCCGCTACGAGGGCGATGGCGCCGCAGACCAGCAGGACCGTCGACATGCCGTGCACGTAGGCGGCGTCCGCCGCCGACGCCAGCCGGGCGTCGCCGAGTCGGTCGGCCACCACGTGGGCGGCGACGACGGAGTCGGAGGCCGCCGCCGGCGCCCCGGACGGCAGCCGGTCGGCGTAGGCGCCGACCAGCAGCGAACCGAGCAGCGCGATCCCGATCGCGGCGCCCACCTGCCGTACGGTGCTCAGCAGTCCCGAGCCGCTGCCCGCCCGGTCGCCGGGCAGCGCGCTGAGCGCCGCCGTCATGGCGGGGACCACGGCGAAGCCGAAGCCGAAGCCGACGACGGACAGCCACAGGGCGGTGAAGCCGTAGCCGCTGTCGACGGTGGTGCGGCTGCCGAGGAGGGCCGCGAGCGCGAGCACCACCAGCCCGCCGCTGATCACCGCGCGGGCGCCGAACCGCTGGATGACGGCGCCGCTGCCCTTGGCGGCGAACATCACGCCGCCCATCATCGGCAGCAGCCGCAGGCCGGTGCCGAAGGCGTCGTTGCCGAGCACCGCCGTCAGGTACGGCGGGAGGACGAACATCAGCCCGGAGAAGATGAACATGCCGAGCGTCGCGGCGAGCGTGTTGAGCAGGAACGGGCGGTGGCCGAGCAGGGTCATGTCCAGCATCGGCCGGTCCATCCGGCGTTCGCGCACGACGAGGGCGGCGATCAGCGCGGCGGCCCCGGCCAGCATGCCCAGCACGACCGGGTCGGTCCAGCCGCGGGTCGGCGCCTCGATGATCCCGTAGATCAGCGCGCCGAGCCCGGCGGCGGTGAGCGCGGTGGAGGCCGCGTCGACCCTGGGCGACGCCGGGTCGCGGGTCTCGGGCAGCAGGAAGACGCAGGCGACGATCCCGAGGGCGGCCATCGGGACGTTGATCAGGAAGACCGACCCCCACCAGAAGTGGTTGAGCAGGAAGCCGCCGATGATCGGGCCGAGCGGCATGCCGAGCGCCGAGGCGGCGGTGACGATGCCGACCGCCTTGGCGCGCTCGTCCGGCGCGAAGAGCGAGGGCAGCACGGCGAGGGCGAGCGGCATCACCAGCGCGCCCCCGATGCCCATGACCGCGCGGGCGGCGATGACCGGTTCGACGCTGGTGGCCAGCGAGCCGACGAGCGAGCCGACGAGGAAGATGCCCAGGCCCCCCACCAGCATCCTGCGGCGGCCGAAGCGGTCGCCGAGCAGCCCCGCGGGGAGCATCAGGGCGGCGAAGACGACGACGTAGGCGTCCGCCATCCACTGCTGCTCGCCGGTGGTGGCGCCGAGCTGCCCGGCCATCGTCGGGAGCGCCACGTTCAGGATCGTCATGTCGAAGCCGAGCACGAGCATGCTCGCGACCATGGCGCCGAGCGCCCACCAGCGCCTGGGGTCGAGCTGTGCCGTCATGGCACCCCTCCGTCACATCGTCAAGAGCTAACCTAAGAGCTACCTTCAATTGAGAGTAACTCGCAAAAGATTGAGCCTGTCAATATTTGGCTGTGCGGCGGGTGCGTGCGGGCGCCCGGAAACGCGGAAGCGCCCGCGACCGATCGGTCGCGGGCGCCTGTGCCGAGTCTGCGGCGGGCCGTTGGGTGGTGCCTTGAGCGGGGCATGAGCGGGAGTCCAGGCCCCCGCGGCCGTCACGCGTGCTGGTACGCGACCAGCGAGATCCCGACGTAGTGGATGACGAAGGCCGCCAGCGTCAGGGTGTGGAACACCTCGTGGAAGCCGAACCAGCGGGGCGACGGGTTGGGCCGCTTGAGGCCGTAGATGACGCCGCCCGCGCTGTAGAGGAGGCCGCCGGCGACCACCAGGACCAGCACCGCCATGCCGCCGGTGCGCAGGAAGTCCGGCAGGAAGAAGACCGCCGCCCAGCCGAGCGCGATGTAGCAGGGGGTGTAGAGCCAGCGCGGGGCGCCGACCCAGAAGACCCGGAAGGCGATGCCGGCCAGCGCGCCCGCCCAGACGAACCACAGCAGCGGCGTCGCCTTGCTCGGCGGGAGCAGCAGGATCGCCAGCGGCGTGTAGCTGCCCGCGATGATCAGGAAGATGTTGGAGTGGTCCAGGCGGCGCAGGATCGCCTCGCCCCGCGGACCCCAGGTTCCCCGGTGGTACAGCCCGCTCACGCCGAACAGCGCGCAGGCCGTCACGGTGAAGACGCCGCACGCGATGCGGCCGCGCGTGCTCTCCGCGAAGGCGGTCAGCACCACTCCGGCGATCAGTACCGCAGGGAACATTCCGGCATGAATCCACCCTCTGAGCAGGGGCTTCAGCAGGGCGGGCGGGTCGACCTCTTCTACGGCTTGGGACACAGCGGAAGTCTCCTCGACGGGGTCCATAGCGTCAATCCTACCTACGGCACCGTAGGTTACGGCACCGTAGGTATAGCAGGTGGAAGTGGCGATGCTCACCCTTCGCGCCCTGGACAGATCGGGTTTTCTCCCCTGACACTCATATGAGTGCAGTCGGCACCGGATGAGCGGCCACGTGGCGTCCGGGTCGCAGCCCCCAAGGGGCCGAGGTAGTTCCACCATGCGGACAGCAGGACTAGAGTCCGCAAAACCCTCAAATCTGACGCCGGATCTGTGCAAATTCGGCGGGACGGAGCGATCGTGGCGCGCGAAATTGCGGCTCCCACCAATCACAAGGACCTGATCGCCTGGGTCGGCGAAATCGCCGAGATCACCCAGCCGGACCGGATCGTGTGGTGCGACGGCTCCGAGGCCGAGTACCAGCGCCTGTGTGACGGGCTCGTGGAGAACGGCACCTTCAAGCAGCTCGACCCCGGTAAGCGCCCGAACTCCTACTACGCCGCCTCCGACCCCACCGACGTCGCCCGGGTCGAGGACCGTACGTTCATCTGCTCCGAGCGGGAGCAGGACGCCGGCCCGACCAACCGCTGGAAGGCCCCGGCGGAGATGCACGAGATCTTCTCGGGCGAGCAGGGCCTGTTCCGCGGCGCCATGCGCGGCCGCACCATGTACGTCGTCCCGTTCTGCATGGGCCCGGTCGGCTCCCCGCTCTCCGCCAACGGCGTCGAGATCACCGACTCCGCGTACGTGGCCGTCGCCATGCGCACCATGACCCGCATGGGCAAGGCCGTCCTGGACGACCTCGGCGACGACGGCTTCTTCGTCAAGGCCGTCCACACCCTCGGCGCGCCGCTCGCCGAGGGCGAGGCCGACGTGCCGTGGCCCTGCAACACCACCAAGTACATCTCGCACTTCCCCGAGACCCGCGAGATCTGGTCCTACGGCTCCGGCTACGGCGGCAACGCCCTGCTGGGCAAGAAGTGCTACGCGCTGCGCATCGCGTCCGTCATGGCCCGCGACGAGGGCTGGCTCGCCGAGCACATGCTGATCCTCAAGCTGACCCCGCCGACCGGCGAGGCCAAGTACATCGCGGCCGCGTTCCCCTCGGCCTGCGGCAAGACCAACCTCGCGATGCTGCAGCCGACCATCCCCGGCTGGACCGTCGAGACCGTCGGCGACGACATCGCGTGGATGCGCTTCGGCGAGGACGGCCAGCTGTACGCGATCAACCCCGAGGCCGGCTTCTTCGGCGTCGCGCCCGGCACCGGCGACGACACCAACGCCAACGCCATGAAGACCATGTACGCCAACACGGTCTTCACCAACGTCGCCCTGACCGACGACGGCGACGTCTGGTGGGAGGGCATGACGGAGGAGCCGCCGGCCCACCTCATCGACTGGAAGGGCAACGACTGGACGCCGGAGTCCGGCACCCCGGCCGCGCACCCCAACGCCCGGTTCGCCGTCCCGGCCTCGCAGTGCCCGACCATCGCGCCCGAGTGGGAGGACCCCAAGGGCGTGCCGATCTCCGCGATCCTCTTCGGCGGCCGCCGCGCCAGCGCGGTGCCGCTGGTCACGGAGTCCTTCGACTGGCAGCACGGCGTCTTCATCGGCTCCAACATCGCCTCGGAGAAGACCGCCGCCGCCGAGGGCAAGGTCGGCGAGCTGCGCCGCGACCCGTTCGCCATGCTGCCGTTCTGCGGCTACAACATGGGCGACTACTTCGGCCACTGGATCAAGATCGGCCAGCAGGCGGACGCCGCCAAGCTGCCGAAGATCTACTACGTCAACTGGTTCCGCAAGGACGCCGGCGGCCGCTTCGTGTGGCCGGGCTTCGGCGAGAACAGCCGGGTCCTGAAGTGGATCGTCGAGCGCCTGAACGGTGAGGGCGAGGGCGTCGAGACCCCCATCGGCATCCTGCCGGCCCCGGGCGCCCTCGACACCGACGGGCTCGACATCTCGCAGGAGGACCTGGACCTGCTGCTCTCCGTCGACCTGGAGGTCTGGCGCGACGAGGCCGGCCTGATCCCCGCCCACCTGGAGACCTTCGGCGAGCACACGCCGAAGGAGCTGTGGGACGAGTACCGCGCGCTGGTCGCCCGCCTGGGCTGACCCGCCGCGATCTCCACGAGAACTCGGGCGGACCACCCGCATGTGCGATGCGGGTGGCCCGCCCGGTGGCGCGGCGCGGCCGCCCGGCGGACACCCCGACCAAGACCGTCCGCCGGACGGACCGATGCCAACCCTCACGCCGAGGGCCGGGTCACGACTCACGTCGTGACCCGGCCCTCGGGCGTTTTCGGCAGGGCGGGCGGGAAGCAGACGGGGGTCGACGGCCGCCGCTGTCACACCGCTCGCGAGCGGTGGGCGTTACGGCTGGCTGTAGCCGTCCAGGAAGCGGGCGATGCGCGCGACGGCCTCCGTCAGGTCGTCGGCGTACGGCAGCGTCACGATGCGGAAGTGGTCCGGCTCGTGCCAGTTGAAGCCGGTGCCGTGCACGACCATGATCTTCTCGGCGCGCAGCAGGTCGAGGACCATCTGCCGGTCGTCCTTGATCTTGTAGACGCTCGGGTCGAGCCGGGGGAAGAGGTAGAGCGCCCCCTTCGGCTTGACGCAGGTGACGCCCGGGATCTGGGTGAGCGCGTCGTACGCGGCGTCGCGCTGCGCCAGCAGCCGGCCGCCCGGCAGGATCAGGCTGTTGATCGACTGATGGCCGCCGAGCGCGGTGGCGATCGCGTGCTGGGCGGGCATGTTGGCGCACAGCCGCATGTTCGCCAGGATCGTCAGACCCTCGATGTAGCTGGAGGCGTGGGACTTGGGCCCGCACACCGCCATCCAGCCGCTGCGGTATCCCGCCACCCGGTACGCCTTGGAGAGCCCGTTGAACGTCAGCGTCAGCAGGTCCGGGGCGATGGCCGCGGTCGGGGTGTGGGTGGCGCCGTCGTACAGGATCTTGTCGTAGATCTCGTCCGAGCAGACGATCAGCTTGTGGCGGCGGGCGATGTCCGTCAGCCCGCGCAGCATCTCGTCGTCGTAGACGGCGCCCGTCGGGTTGTTCGGGTTGATGATGACGATGGCCTTGGTGCGGTCGGTGACCTTGCGCTCGATGTCGGCGAGGTCCGGCATCCAGTCGGCCTGCTCGTCGCAGCGGTAGTGCACGGCCGTGCCGCCGGCCAGCGAGACCGACGCCGTCCACAGCGGGTAGTCCGGCGCGGGGACCAGCACCTCGTCGCCGTCGTCGAGCAGCGCCTGCATCGACATCTGGATGAGCTCCGAGACACCGTTGCCGAGGTAGACGTCGTCGACCTCCAGCGGGATGCCCTTGGTCTGGTAGTGCTGCATCACCGCCCGCCGCGCCGAGAGCAGGCCCTTCGCGTCGCCGTACCCGTGGGCGCTGCCCAGGGTGCGGAGCATGTCCTCGAGGATCTCGGGCGGGCACTCGAAACCGAAGGGCGCCGGATTGCCGGTGTTGAGCTTGAGGATGCGGTGACCCGCCGCCTCGAGCCGCATCGCCTCTTCGAGGACCGGGCCCCGGATCTCGTAACAGACATTCGCGAGCTTCGTGGACTGGATCACCTGCTGCATGCCCGTCACCTTACGGGCGAGTACGCCCGCCCGCCCGGTGTTTTTCGCCACGTCGGCCTGGGGCGCCGGCCGCGCTGGCAGACTGAGCCGATGGCGTCGACCTCCCTTCCCCCGCCCCCTCCGGTCCGCGCCGCCTCCTCCGCGTCCGCCGCGTGGCGGCTGTTCTCGTTGCTCAACGACGAGCCGGTGTCCGCCACCGGTGGGGATCTGCTGGGCGCGGGGCGGGTCGCGGAACAGCTCGCGGGACTGCTGGTGGCCTCCCGGCGGTCCACCCCGTTCACCCTGGCGGTGGACGCCGGGTGGGGGATGGGCAAGAGCAGCCTGATGCGGCTGGTCGACGCCGAACTGCGCGAGGCGCCCGGCGTGAGCACCGTCTGGTACAACGCCTGGACCGCCTCGGGGGACGACGCCCTCGAAGGGCTCATCAAGTCGGTCCTCACCAACTTCGACAGACGGGTGCTGCGCCGCGCGCTGCACCGGATCTCCCGGCCGGGGCCGCTGGCCGGGGTGCTGCGCGTGCTGAGCCTGCTCGTCGCCGGCCCGCTGGGCATCGGCGCGATCGCCGACCAGCTGTGGAACTCGCTGAACCTCGACGCGAAGACGCGCAACGACATGCGCGGGGAGATCGGGGCCCTGGTCAGGGACTGGGCGGACAGCGATCCGGAACTCTCCGAGCAGCGGATGCTCGTGGTCTTCATCGACGACCTCGACCGCTGCTCCGAGGAGACCGTCCTCGCGATCTGCGAGGCGACCAAGATGTACCTCGACGTTCCCGGCCTCGCCTTCGTCATCGGCTGCGACCGGTCGGCCCTGGCACCGAACGGGCTGCTGCGCGATCTGTCGCCCGCCGCGTCCGCCTTCATGGAGAAGATCTTCCAGACCAGCTACCGCGTCCCGGCGCCGGACTACGCCGGGATCCAGGAGTACGTCCGCCGATGCGCGGACACCGCGGGCATCAGCCAGTTCCTCGACAGCGCCCTGGCCGACCTCCTCATCGAGCGCTCCGGACGCAACCCCCGCCGTATCAAGCGGCTCGTCAACGGGTTCGTCCTCGAAGCCACCCTCAACCCCGTGTGGCGGGACTTCGGACCGGAAGCGGTCATCAGGACGCTGCTCGTCCAGTACCTCTATCCCGACTTCTACCGGATGATGACCCTGCCCTCGCCGGCCGGGGTCGGCGACGTGGTCACCGAGTTCCGGGCCTACCCGCGACATCCGGCGCGCCCTCCAGGGCCCGGCCGACGGTGTCACCCCGGGGGAGCTCGCACGGATCGACCTGTTCCTCGCCGCCCACGGGCTGCGCACGCAGACGCCGCAGAACTGGGGGGAGCCGGTGCTGGCCGCCCTGGAACGGCAACTGCCCGTCGACTTCCCCCGGCTGGCCGCCGATGCCGCGTTCACCTCGCTGATCGGCGAGCTGATGGAACTCGCGGAATCCGAGGACCTGGTGCGACGCCTGCGGCTGGGAGCGCTGCGCACCACGGAGCGGCGGGCGAGGCGGGCGCCGGGGCGCGACGAGCGGGTCGACGACGACGCGGAGTACGGCGAGGCGGACTTCGACGACGATTTCACCGTCGACTACACCCCGCCGGCCTGGTACACGCAGAGCGGCGTTCCCGGAGCGGGCTCTCCCGCTTCCGTACGGCCGGCGCCGGCGTCGGCGGCGACGGCGGACGCGCGGCGCCAGGCCCGCCGGTTGCAGCCGTTCGCCGGGGTGGACATCCTCTGGCTGGACGACCACCCGGAGAACAACGTGCAGGAGGTCGACTGGCTGACGGCGTCGGGAGCGGTCATCCGGACCGTGCGGGACGACAACGCGGCCGACCGGGAAATCGCGCTCCGCCCACCGACGTTGCTGATCTCCGACCTCGGCCGGGGAGCGAACGAAAGAGCCGGGCTCGACTACCTCGCCCGGCTGCGCGGCCAGGGCACCTACGACGGGCCGGCCGTCTTCTTCACGTCCCGGGTCACTCCCGCCCTGAGGGACGAGGCGCTGACTATGGGCGCCCTCGACGCCACGGCCAGCTTCTCGGAGCTCCGGCAGGCCGTCCACACCGTGGCCGGCCGGCAGGTACGCCCGCCCCGCTGACCGGCCGCGGCGCGGCTAGCGGCGCCGTGCCGGCGCGCGGCGGATCGAGCGGCCGGCCAGGACGTCCGTGCGGCGGCCGTCCTCCATGACGAAGCGGCCGTCGATGAGGACGTGCGGGATGCCGGTCGGGAGGGTGCGGGGGGCGGCGAAGGTGGAGCCGGCCGCCACCGTCGCCGGGTCGAAGAGGACCAGGTCGGCGCGGAAGCCCTCGCGGACCAGGCCGCGGTCGGGCAGGCGCAGCCGGGCGGCCGGGCGGGAGGTGAGGTGGGCGACGCACTCCTCCAGGGAGAGGATGCCCAGCTCGCGCACGTACTTCCCCAGGTACTCGGGGAAGGTGCCGTACGCGCGCGGGTGCGGCTTGTAGCCCATCAGGATGCCGTCGCTGCCGCCGGTGTGGACCCGGTGCCGCATGATGGCGCGGACGTTCTCCTCGTGGCCGACGTGCTGCAGGATCGTCGTCCCCAGCCGGTCGGCGATCAGCAGCCGCCGTGCCGTGGTGAACGGCTCCTCGCCGCGCTCGGCCGCGCTGCGCGCGACCGTCCTGCCGACGCAGCCGGCGAGCCCGGGGTCGCTGACCCCGGAGATCTCGATCGTCGCCCAGTCCATCGGCACGCCGTGGCAGCCGTCCGCCCCGTCGACCTCCATCACGTGGCGGATCCGCTCCGCCGTCGCGTCGTCGCGCAGCCGCGCGAGCGTCGCCTCCGGGCCGCCCTCCGTCGCCCAGCTCGGGAGCATCGCGGCGAGGGTCGTGCAGCCGGGGAGGTAGGGGTACGTGTCGAGCGAGATGTCGGAGCCGGCGTCCAGGGCGCGGTCCAGCAGCGCCAGCAGGTCGGGCGCCTTGCCCTTGTTGACGCCGAAGTTCATGGTGGCGTGCGCCAGGTGCAGGGCGCAGCCGGCGTCCCGGGTCAGCGCCACCATCTCCTCGTACGCCCGCAGCGCGCCGGCCCCGTACGAGCGGTGGTGCGGGCAGTAGTAGCCGTCGTACGCGGCCACCACCCGGCACAGCTCGGTGAGTTCGGCGTCCGAGGCGTACATCCCCGGCGTGTACGTCAGCCCGGACGACAGCCCGACGGCGCCCTGTTCCAGCCCCTCCGCCACCAGTCGCTTCATCCGCTCGACCTCGGCCGCCGTCGCCGGGCGGTCCTCCCAGCCCAGCGCCAGCATCCGTACGGTGCCCTGCGGGACGAGGTAGGCGGCGTTCACCGCGATGCCCCGGTCGAGCCGGTCCAGGTACCCGCCGACGCTGCGCCAGTCGAAGTCGATGTCCGAGCCGTCGCCGTTCCAGCCGGTGATCTGCGCGCGGACCTCGGCGAGGGTGCGGTCGTCGACGGGCGCGTAGGACAGCCCGTCCTGCCCCAGCACCTCCAGCGTCACGCCCTGGGCCGCCTTCGCGGAGTGGTCGGGGTCCCGCAGCAGGGCCAGATCGCTGTGCGCGTGCATGTCGATGAACCCGGGCGCGAGCGCCAGGCCGCCCGCCTCGACGACGCGGGCGGCCGACATCCGCACGCCCCCGAAGCGTGCCTCGTCCTCACGCCGGATCTCGGCGATCCGGCCCGCGTCGATACCGACGTCGGCCCGGTAGGCGGCCTCCCCGCTCCCGTCGATGACGCTCACGTCGCGGAACACGAGATCCATGCCGGTGCCTTTCCTCTGCTCGCTTGCTCGTTCGGTGGGGAGGGTCAGAAGTACGTGCGGATGTACTCCGTGACCGTGCCGTCCGCCTCGACCAGCGGCAGCAGCTTCCACTTGTCGAAGGCCGTGCAGGGGTGGGAGAGGCCGAGGCCGACCCATTCGCCGATCTCCAGGCCGGAGCCGGGCGCGATGGCGACGAACGCGTGCTGGTCGGAGAGGGCCGTCACCGTCAGGCCGGCGGCCGGGCGCAGCACGCCGTCCGTGCCGCGGACGACCTGCGGTTCGGGCAGCCCGAGGTCGAAGGAGGCGTCGCGCTTGCCCGCGTTGAGGAACGCGAGCGCGGTCTCCGGCTTCGAGACGACCTGGGCCCAGAGCCGGAACGCGGGCTGGAGGGCGCCCTCCTGCGGGATGCGGTCGTGGAACGGGGTGATCTCGCGGTAGTGGCCGTCGTCGTGGGTGATGTACGCGCCCGACCGGAGCAGTTTGAGCAGCGGCTTCGAGAAGTCCGCGGCGTCCACCGGCTGGAACACCTCGGCGACGGCGTCGAACCAGCCGCTGCCGCCCGCGCTGAGGACGATCTCGTCGGCGTCGGCGAAGCGGCCGGCGGCGTCGAAGTCGCGGGCCAGGGCGACGAGCCGGTTCAGCCAGTCGCGGACGGTCTCCGGGGTCTTGACGGGGATCTCGCCCTCGTACCCGGCGACCCCGACCAGCCGCAGGTGGCGGGCGGCGCCGACGGCGTCGGCGACCTCGGCCGCCGCCGCGGCACCGCGCACACCGGTCCGGCCGCCCTGCTCGCCGAGCTCCACGACGACGTCGACGGGGCGGCTGCCGCCCGCTCCGGCGAGCGCCGCGTCCATCAGCTCCACGCCGCGCACGGAGTCGGCGTAGCAGGCGAAGCGGAACTCCGGGTCGGCGGCGAGTTCGGCGGCGAGCCAGCGCAGCGCGGCCGCGTCGACCAGCTCGTTGGCGAGGAAGATCCGCTGGACGCCGTGGGCGCGGTAGACCCGCACCTGGGTGGGGACGGCCGCCGTGATGCCCCAGGCCCCGCGGGCGAGCTGCCGGGCGAAGAGCTGCGGGGCCATGGACGTCTTGCCGTGCGGGGCGAAGGCGAGGCCGTACTTCTCGGAGTAGCTCTCCATCAGCGCGAGGTTGTGCTCCAGGGACTCGGCGGACAGCGTGAGCACCGGGGTGGTGAAGCCGCCGTCGAAGAGCGAGCGCCGCTCGGCCGCCAGCTCGCCGAGGGTCAGCTCCGCGGCGTCCGGCGGCAGGCCCTTGAAGCGGAAGCCGACCCGCTCCTCGTGCAGCCGCTCGGTCGTCTTCGCGACGTCCATGGAACCTCCTGGAGAATCTCTGCGCGGACCTTTACGTTGCATCATGTGCAACGTGCATTGCATGTCGTGCTTTGAGCTGTCTAACATCCCGGCAAGCACCGGGTCAACGGTGTGTGAAGCACCGGCCAGAGCCCGCAGGGGCCGGACCCCGACACGATGAGGAGCGAGAGCGACCGTGACCGCAGTCCCGAGCGGCCCGCAGTTCGACGTAGCGTGCCTTGGCGAATCCATGGTCACCTTCGTGCCCTCGCAGCCCGGCAGCCTCGCCGACGTGCCCTCCTTCCACCGCGGGATCGGCGGCGCCGAGTCCAACGTCGCCTGCGCGCTCGCCCGCTCCGGCCACAGCGCCCGCTGGATCAGCCGCGTCGGCGGCGACGGCTTCGGCGACCACCTGATCCAGGCCGTCGCCGCGACCGGCGTCGACGTCACCGCCGTGCAGCGCGACGCCGACCGCCCCACCGGCATCTACTTCAAGGAGCAGCTGGCGGACCGCACCGCCGTGCTCTACTACCGCGCCGGCTCCGCGGCCGCCGCCATGTCGCCGGAGACCGTGCACCGCCGCGACGCCTGGTCCGGGCGCATCCTGCACCTGTCCGGCATCACCGCCGCGCTGTCGCCCGAGTGCCGCGCTCTGATGCGCTCGCTGGTCGCCCGCGAACCGGGCCGGCCCCTCGTCTCGTACGACGTGAACTTCCGCCCGGCCCTGTGGCGCACCGGCGACGACCCCTGGCTGCTCGCCGAACTCGCCCGGGGCTGCGACATCGTCTTCGTCGGCGAGGACGAGGCGCAGGACGCCTGGGGGCTGGCCGACGCGGCCGCCGTCCGCACCGCGCTCCCCGAGCCCGCCGTCCTCGTCGTCAAGCAGGGCAGCACCGGCGCCACCGCCTTCACCGGCGACACCGCGACCTTCGTCCCAGCCCTGGCCGTCGACGTCGTCGAGCCGGTCGGCGCGGGCGACGCGTTCGCCGCCGGCTTCCTCTCCGCGACCCTGCGCGGACTGCCCCTCGCCGACCGGCTCCGCCACGGACACGTGATGGCCGCCGCCGCCCTCACCGTCCCCGGCGACCTCGGCACCCCGCCCGCACGCGCCCACGCCGACGCGCTTGTCGCCCTCGGCGACGAGGCGTGGGGGACACTGCGGCTGGGCCCTGGATGGACGGATCGGGCCGGATGGACGGAGAAGGACAGATGAGCCAAACAGTCGACCGCGCGCTGCGCATCCTGCCGCTGCTCGCGGAGGGACCCGCCAACCTCGAACAGGTCGCCACCCGCCTCGACGTCCACAAGTCCACGGCGCTCCGGCTGCTGCGCACCCTGCACGAACACGGCATGGTCTACCGCCAGGAGGACCAGCGCTACCGGCTCGGCGCCCGGCTCTTCGCCCTCGCCCAGCAGGCCATGGAGACCCTGGACGTCCGGGAGATCGCCCACCCGCACCTCCTCGCGCTCAACGAGAAGATCGGCCACACCGTCCACCTCGCGGTCTACGAGGAGGGCGAGGTCGTCTACATCGACAAGGTCGAGAGCCGGTACCCCGTACGGATGTACTCGCGGATCGGCAAGCCCGTCGCGATCACCGTGGCCGCCGTCGCCAAGCTGCTCCTGTCCGACCTCCCCGAGGCCGAGCGCCGCTCCATCGCCGAGCGCCTCGAATACCCCAAGTACACGGCCAGGTCGACCCCCGACGCGGCCGCATTCCTCACCGAACTGCTGCGCGTGCGCGAGCAGGGCTGGGCCACCGACCTCGGCGGCCACGAGGAATCCATCAACTGCGTCGGCGCCCCCATCAGGGGCGCCGACGGCAGGATCGCCGCGGCGATGTCCGTCTCCGCGCCGAACGTCGTCGTCACCGCCGACGAACTGCTCAAACTGCGCCCGCTGATCCTCCGTACCGCGGAGGCCATCAGCCGGGAGTACTCAGGAAACACCGTTTCGAAGGACACCCCATGAGCGACACGACCGCCACCAAGACCGCCATCACCCCGGCGACCCACACCACCCCGCCCGCGAAGTTCTCGCACGGCGTGCGCAAGGGCAACCTGCTGCAGGTCGCCGGCCAGGTCGGCTTCCTTCCCGCGGTGGAGGGCCAGGCGCCCACCCCCGCGGGACCGACGCTGCGCGAGCAGACCCTCCAGACGTTCGCCAACGTCAAGGCGATCCTCGAAGAGGGCGGCTCCTCCTGGGAGGACGTCATCATGACGCGCGTCTACCTCACCGACACCGCGCACTTCGCCGAGTTCAACGAGATCTACAACGAGTACTTCGCCGGCCTGAAGGAAGCCCCGTCGGCCCGCACCACCGTCTACGTCGGCCTCCCCGCCGGCCTGCTGATCGAGATCGACGCGCTGGCCGTCCTCGGCTGACCGTCCCTCCCTTGCAGCACCGCACCACCCACCCCCAGCCGCCGCACGGCACGGCGCCCGCGCCACGGGCGCCGTGCCGCGGTCCCCCCTGCCCGCAGACCGAATACGGAGTCCCCACGTGTTCTCACCGCTCACCACCCTCGCCGCGGACCCACCACCACCCGTGCCGCACACCGGCGGCCTCCTCCTGCTCATCCACGGCACGGCCGGACTGCTCACCGTCGCCGCCCTCGGCATCGGCCTGCTGCTCCTGCTCATCATCAAGGCGCGCGTCCAGCCGTTCGTCGCGCTGCTCGGCGTCTCCATAGCCGTCGGCCTCGCCGCGGGCCTGTCCGTCACCGAACTCTTCGGCACGGTGCAGAAGTCCAGCGCCACGTCGCTCATCGAGACCGGCATGGGCGGCACCCTCGGCCACATCGCGATCATCATCGCGCTGGGCACGATGCTCGGCGCGATCCTGGAGATATCCGGCGGCGCCGAAGCCCTCTCGGCCCGGCTGCTCAGCGCCTTCGGCGAGAAGCGGGCCCCCATCGCGATGGGCCTGACCGGCCTCATCTTCGGCATCCCGGTCTTCTTCGACGTCGGCATCTTCGTCCTCGCGCCGATCGTCTACGCCGCCGCCAAGCGCAACGGCAAGTCGATGGTCCTCTACGCGATGCCGCTGCTCGCGGGCCTCTCCATGACCCACGCGTTCCTGCCCCCGCACCCGGGTCCGGTCGCCGCCGCCGGCCTGCTGCACGTCCAGCTCGGCTGGGTCATCCTGATGGGCGCCGCCGTCGGCATCCCGTCCGTCATCGCCGCCTGGGTCTACGCCGCCTGGATCGGCAACCGCATCTTCGTCCCGGTGCCGCAGGACATGGTCGACGCCGCCGACGAGGCGAAGGCGGCGGTCGCCGCCGAGCAGCAGGCCGCGGGCGTCACCCCGGTCGAGACCCCCGTCTCGCTCGGCACGGTCCTCGCCATCATCGGCACCCCGCTGTTCCTGATCCTGTGCGCGACGTTCTCCTCCATCGCCCTGGACCCGAGCACCGGCCGCTCGGTCATCGAGTTCTTCGGCCACCCCTTCGTGGCCCTGATGATCGCCCTCTTCCTCGCGTACTACCTGCTCGGCATCCGCCGTGGCTGGTCCCGCAAGTCCCTCGAGACCGTCTCGACGGCCTCGCTCAAGCCGGTCGGCAACATCCTGCTGGTGGTCGGCGCGGGCGGCGTCTTCGGCGCCGTCCTCAAGGGCAGCGGGGTCGCTCAGGCGCTCGCCGACGCCTTCGACAGCGCGGGCCTGCCGATCATCGTCCTGGCCTGGCTGATCTCGGTCGTCCTGCGCGTGGCACAGGGCTCCGCGACGGTCGCGATCGTCACCACGGCCGGCATCGTCGCCCCCATGCTTTCCGCGGGCGACTTCTCCCAGGCCCACCTGGCCCTGGTCATCATGGCGATCTCCGCGGGCTCCATCTTCGCCTCGCATGTGAACGACGGCGGCTTCTGGATGGTCTCCAAGTACTTCGGCATCTCCGAACGCGACACCCTCAAGTCCTGGACGGTCCTGGAGTCCGTGCTGTCGGTGACGGGCTTCGCGGTGGCCGCGGTGCTCAGCCTTGTTATCTAGGCCGAGGGGGGATGGCCGGCCCCGGCCATCCCCCCTCCTGCGTGGTCACCGCGTTCAGCCGTTCAGCCCTCGACGTCGGAGGGAATGTCATCGGCGACCCCGGCCCACCACCCGTCCTCGTCATCCGCCCGCACTTTGATGCCGTGCACGAGGGCATCGATGTCGGGCATGAGGTGGTTGAGGCGCACCAGATCGCCTGTCGAGGCGAAGACGACGACGTCCAGGGCGTGGGTTTCCTCGCGGAAGGCGTACCAGAGGTTGGCGACGATCTCGTTGTCGTCGAGGACGACGTGCCCGAGGGCTTTTAGGCCCTCGCCGAGGTGGCCGGCGTGAAAGGTTTCGAGGTGGGGCGGGCGGAGGAGGTCGGGGTCGTCAGCGCGGGCTAGGCGTCTGAGCGCGCGGGTTCGATCACCCTCCGCGGGACCGTACGAGACGGTGACAGGTAGGAATTGCTGCCGCAGGTCTCCCAGGTGGATGTAGGTGTGCTTGCCGAGCGGCCGCCTAGCGTAGACGTCGTAGGCCTGCAGAAGTCGTTTGGCCAGGTGTCGGTTCGCGAGCCAGCGATGCGGTTGTCCGCGCAGCAGCAGAACTGTTTCGGCCGTCGACCGGGCCCACATGTCCCGCGTGCCCCAGGAAGTGTCCGGCCACACGATAGGTGGCGTGATGTCAGCCCACCGGTCCAACGAGTAGTAGGTATCGACCCAGCTCATGCTTTCGCTCCTGAGGTGGTCATCGGTCCGACGTCGGGATCGAGCCAGCCGGTATGGAACTGGAAGGTGCTCTTTGCGTCGTCGTAGGCCGTCAAGCTGGGCTTCTCTTCGAAGATTCCGCTGCTACCGCTGCTCTTGTCGGCGAGGTCGGCTGTTGAACCGAGGGCAAACGCCCTCCGATTTCTCACTGCGTGGCCTTCGACCCGCTGGGTTGCCACTTGCACCGCCGAGTTATCGGCATGCTTGGCGAGTTCATGCGCGTTGATCTTTCGAGAGATCGCGGACTCGCGTGAGCCTCCTGCATTGAATACATCCGCAGCTGAAACTTCCGGTTCATGCTGCGACGGGTATTTCGCCGCCGCGCGGGCCCGCGCGTCCATGAGTTTCAGCTGGCGTTGCAGGAATTGCCGTCGTGGTTTCGAAATGCCCTTCTTCTGGAGCTCGCGCGCGATCTCGCCGCGCGCCACGCTCTGTTGTGACCTCGCCGCCGACACGGCGTCCTTCGCCGCCTGCCGCGAGGCAGCCCTCGTCGCGTCGACGCCTGCCGTCACCCCCTGTTCCGCCGCCTTGCCCATCCGCAGCGTCAGGATGGCGACGATGTCGAGGCCGACGTCGGCCCACGTGCCGTTGCCGGTGGTGGCTTGGGCGGTGTGGATGAGGGCGGTGCCGTAGGTGGCGGCTTCTGCGCCGGCGATGGCCCAGGACGCGGCCAGGGCGAGCCATGCCGGGGCGGTGGGGGCGCAGGCGATGAGGACGGCGGCGATCGCCACGGCTGTGGCGATCCAGCCGATGATCTCCAGTGCCTCGTTGATCCAGGCGGCGTTGCGTTCGAGGAGGTTGGAGGTCCAGCTCCAGTAGGAGTCCTCCAGCGAGTCGTCGAGGAGGCCCTCGATCGCGCCGGAGATGCGGCGGGCGTCGGACTCGTAGTCCAGCACCGCGCCGTCGAAGGCGGCCTGCGCTCGGATGAGTGATGCGCGGGCGTGGTCGAGGTCGCTCTTTTGGGTGGGGGTCAGATCCTCCGCGGGGAGGGCGTCGAGGGGGGTGATGATGTCGTGCGCGGCGGTGGCCGCGCGATGGGCGTCGGTGGTCTGGTGCTGGGCGTCGTCGACGGCTTCGGCCCAGGCCGCGACCTTGACGGCGACCCTCTCGTAGCGGTCGGCGACCTTGCCGAGCTTGTCGCGCAGGCGCTCCGCGCCGTCCTGGAGGGCTTCCGCGTACTCGCCCTTGAGGCCGGTGCCGTCGGACAGGGCGCGGAGCCGGGCGATCTGGGTGCGGATCTCGATGGCGGTGTCGGTCAGGGTCCGGCGGCCGGTGCGGATGTCGGCGGGGGAGCCGGGGGTGGGGTCGGCGTAGCGGTCCTCGGTGCGCAGGGGGTGCCAGTCGCGGGGGCGGCGGGGCATCGGGTGGGCTCAGCCCTTCGCTCGGGCGGCCAGTTCGCGGTCGACGGCGGCGAAGGCCGCCTTCGTCTCGCGGATCAGGTTGAGGACCTGGCCGAGGTTCCAGAGGGTCTCCTTGCGGTTGTCCTTCCAGTTGTCCGAGAAGGTGTGCATGACGTCGGCCATGCGCCGTTCCCCGACGGCGTGGGCGAGGGCGTCCTGCGTCGCGGGGCAGCGCTGCAGGGCGGTTCGGATGGAGGCGAGGGAGTGTTCCGAGGCGTCGAGGAGACGGCCGTCGACCTTCAAGTCAGCAGCATTGGCGCATGTGTTGGACATTTGTCCGGACTCCTGTGGGGTTGTGTTCTTGTGGAACGATCTGTTCTGGCATAGGTCACAGACATAAAAAAAGGGAGCGGTTGTGACGGTTGTCGGGTACCGGCTGGTGCTGCCTCCCGGCTGGGGGCGGATCCCGCTGCGGGCGGGGACCGAGGACGCGATCCGGGGGATCGTGGCGGCGGCCTTCGACGGTTCGCGCGGGGACGCGGTGGCGCGGCTGCGGGTCCGGTTGGAGGGGCGGCTGCGGGAGCTGGCGGTGCGGGCGCGGCGGGACGGCGCCGGGATCGACCTCTACCTCCCCGTCCGGCCGCGGGGCGCGGCCGCACCGCCGCCGGCGTCGTTCGTCGTGTCGGAGCTGGCGATCGGCGGCCGGAGGGAGCGGCGTGAGTACGTCCTGGGCGAGGCCCGGCGGGTGGACTACGTGCTGCCGCTGCCCGACGCCCCCGGCCGCTGCCTGGCCGCCGCCTTCTCGACGCCGACCGCCGGGGCGGAACCCCGGCTCGCCGATCTGATGGTGGAGCTGTTCGACGCCGTCATGGGGACTTTCCGGTGGACCGCGGACGCGGACCCTCGCTGACCGCATCGCTTCGTACCGTGCCGGTATGAAGCAGCAGAGGACGATCCACCCGAAGATCCACCCCTACCGTGTCGACTTCCCGCAGGCCGACCTCGACGACCTGAACGAGCGGCTGTCCCGCACCCGCTGGCCCGACGAGCTGACGTCCTTCAACGCGCACTGGGACTACGGCGTCCCCGTCGCCTGGGTGCGCGAGCTCGTCGCGTACTGGCGGACCGGCTTCGACTGGCGCGCCCAGGAGGCGCGGCTGAACGCGCACCCGCAGTTCGTCACCCGGATCGACGGCACCGACGTGCACTTCCTGCACGTCACGTCCCCCGAGTCCGACGCGCTGCCGCTGGTGCTGACGCACGGCTGGCCGGGCTCGGTCTTCGAGTTCCTCGACCTGATCGGCCCGCTGACCGATCCCCGCGCGCACGGCGCCGACCCGGCCGACGCGTTCCACGTCGTCGTGCCGTCGCTGCCCGGCTTCGGGCTGTCCGGGCCGACCCGTGAGCCCGGCTGGGACCGGACCCGGGTCGCCCGCGCCTGGATCGAGCTGGTGGACCGCCTCGGGTACGGCGGGCGCTGGGGCGCCCACGGCGGTGACGTCGGCTCGCTCGTCGGGCGGGAGCTGGGGGTGCTGCGTCCCGACGGGCTCGTCGGGACGCACGTCACGCAGGTCTTCGCGTTCCCCGGCGGGGACGAGAAGGAGCTCGCGGAGCTGACGCCCGAGGAGCACCGGCGGCTCGGCGTGCTGGGGACGTTCAGGACCCGCGACGGCTACCAGGCGATCCAGTCCACCCGGCCGCAGACCCTCGCGTACGGGCTGACCGACTCGCCCGCCGGGCAGCTCGCCTGGAACGCGGAGCTGTTCAACAACTTCGGCGACGTCGTGGACATGGTCGACCGCGACGCCTTCCTGGCCAACGTCGCCCTGTACTGGCTGACCGGGACGGCTGGCTCCGCCGCGCGGATCTACTACGAGGACAGCCGCTCGGGCGCGTGGGAGCGGGAGGAGCCGAACACCGTGCCGACCGGGGTCGCGGTCTTCCCCGACGACTTCCTGTCCATCCGGCGCTTCGCGGAGCGGGCGAACAACATCACGCACTGGACGGAGTTCCGGGAAGGGGGCCATTTCGCGGCGCTCGAGGTGCCCGAACTGCTGGTGGGAGACATTCGGCGGTTCTTCGGTTCCCTGCGCTGACGGAACGCGCGATGAACACCCGTTGAAGCGGGAGCGTCGGCTCAGCGGGCATTCGGGTCCCGGGGGGAATCCGGGCTTTCGGCACGTTAGCGTCCCCTTCGGAGGAAGCCATGCCGACGAAGGAAGCCGCCTCGCAAGAGGCCGGTGACAGCGCCACCAGCGACACCATGAGCAGCACGAGTAGCAGCACGAGTAGCAGCACCAGCGCCACCGCCCCGGAGACCGCCCCGCGCATCCGCCGCCGTGCCGCCGCCCTGGCCGCGTCGATCACCGCGCTGGCGTTCTGCGTCGGCGACGCCGTCGCGACGACCTTCCCGTTCGGGCGGCACAGCCGGAGCGTCAGCGACCTGGGCAACCAGTTCGTGCCGTTCCACGCCCACCTGTGGGACCTGCTGCACGGCAGGGCCGACGGCGGGCTGCTCGTCAACTGGCAGTCCGGGTACGGCTCCAGCTTCCTCCCCGACCTCGGCACGTACCTGAGCAGCCCCTTCGCGCTGCTGGTCGCCCTCTTCCCCCGGGACGAGATCGACCTGGCGGTGTACGTGATCACCGTCCTGAAGATGGCGTCGGCGGGCGCCGCGATGGCGTTCCTGCTGCTGACGCTGCGCGGCGGCCGCTGGTGGACGGCCGGGGCGCTCGGCGCCTCGTACGCGCTCTGCGGCTGGTCGATGGCCGAGGCGTCGTACAACCTGATGTGGCTCGACGGGCTCATCGCGTTCCCGCTGCTGTGCCTGGTCGGGGAGTGGGCGCTGACGAACCGGCGCCCGGTGCTCGGGCCGCTGGTCGTCGCGCTCGCCTGGACGGCCAACTTCTACACGGCGTACATGGCGACGATCGGCGCCGCGCTCGTCCTGCTGCTGCGGCTGCTGCTCGGCCGGGAGGACGTGCGGCGCAGGCTCGCCGTGCTCGGGCGGGCCGTGCCGACGGTGCTGCTCGGCATCGGGCTGGCGGCACCGCTGATCCTCGTCGTCTTCAAGGCGACGAAGCTCGCGCACCCCGGCCGCGTCAACACCTTCGCGCCCGCCGCCGTGCCCGACGTGCTGGCGCGGCTGCTGCCGGGCACGTACACCTTCGAGACGCCCGCCGTCTGGGTCGGCACGGCCGCGCTGCTGCTCGCGCTGACCCTGCCGTTCAACACGGCGGTCGCCCGGCGCGAGCGGGCCGGGTGGAGCGCGCTGGTGGTGCTGGTGCTGCTCTCCATGCAGTGGAAGCCCACGCACCTGGCCTGGCACGCGTTCGCGACGCCCAACGGCAGCTCGTACCGGCAGACGTTCGTGCTCTGCGGGCTGCTGGTCATCGCCGGCTGGCTCTCCCTCGCGCAGGGCGTCCCCGGGTGGCGGCCGCTGCTGGGCGGGGCCGGGCTGCTCGCGGTGGTGGCCGCCGTCGGCGGCACCAGCGTGGTCGCGGAGTCCTGGACGGTGCCGCTGCTGGCGCTCTCCCTCGCGCTGGTGCTGGGCAGCCTCGTCCTCCTGCGGACGGCCGAGGCGCGGCGGCGCACCGCCCGCTGGGTGCCGGTGCTGGCCGCGGTGCTGCTGGTGGGCGCGCAGGTGGGGGAGTCCGCGGTCGCGGAGGCGGCGTACGACAAGGCGCGGCTGGGGCGGCTCGACGACTACGGGCCGTGGGGCCAGCGCCAGGACGTGCAGAGCGCCGCGGTCGCCCGGTCCGACGGCTGGCCCGCGTACCGGACGGACCCCGGCATCTGGCAGACGGTCGGCAACGACCCGCTGGTCGTCGGCGGGCAGGGCGCGCAGTACTACAGCAGCCTCACCTCGGAGGTCTGGGCGAGCACGCTGACCGCGCTCGGCGGCGGCTACTCCTCGCGCGGCCGGTCGCCGCGCAGCATCGACGGGCCGGTCACGGACGCGATCTTCTCGGTCGGCGCCCGGCTGCACTCCGACCAGGACCCGTTCCGGCACCCGCTGCGCGGCCCGTACACGACGACGGTGACGGTCTCGCGGATGGACGTCCCGCCGCTGGTGACCGTCCGCCCGGCCGGCGGGCCGCAGTCGTACGGCGACAACACGTTCCGCAACCAGGAGGCGCTGCTCGGCGCCCCCGTCTACACCATCCCCGAGGTCGAGGTGCGGGAAGCCGACGGCACCGTGCCGCGGCTGACGCTGACCGGCCAGTACGGGGTCAGGGCGCGCGAGGCGGGCAAGTGGGGGCCCACGCAGGTGCTGCGGGCCCACTGCCCGGCGGGCAGCGAGGTGTTCCTGTCCGTGCCGGACTTCGCCGGGGTGGGCGGGCTGCACGGGGTGTCGGCCGGGGTGCGCTTCGACGCCCGCCCGCCGCAGAACCGCGCGACCGTCCAGCCGATGGGGGCGGCGCCGGCCTCCGGCGACGTCCGGGTGGAGCTGACGGCTCTGGGGGCCGGAGCGCTGCCGCGGGAGCCGGTCGGCTGTCTCGACCGGGCCAAGCTCGCCGCCCGGGTGGCGCAGTTGAAGGCGACCGGTGCCACACGGGTCTCGGTGTCCGGTATCCACCTGAGCGCGCAGCTGCCGCCCGGCAGCACCGGCATCGCCCTGATCGCCGCCCCGGCGATCGAGGGGTGGAGCTGCTCGACGGGCGGCGGCGGCGCCCGGCCGGCCGGCAACCACCTGGGCCTGCTGTCGGTCCCGCTGGACGGCACGTCGCGCACCGTCAGCTGCGACTTCACCCCGCCGGGGCTGAAGGCCGGGTCCGCGGTGGGCGGCGCCGCGGCGCTGGGGATGCTGGCACTGGCCGGGTACCGGTGGTGGTCGCGCAGGCGCCGGCACGGTGCCGGGGCGGCGACATGACACCGCGCCCGCCGGGAGGCTGTGAGCCGTCCCGGGGGGCGCGGTGAGCAGGTGCGGACGGATCCGCGGGGGGTTACGGCAGGGCGTGCACGTGCGGGCCGACCGTGTTCGACCACTGGTTGCCGTTGGAGGCGTCCCAGTTGGTCGACCAGGTCATCGCGCCGCGCAGCGTCGGCCACTTGGTGGCCGGCTTGAAGGTGCCGCAGCCGGTGCCCTTGGTCAGGCAGTCGATCGCGTTGTTGACGACCGTCGGGGAGACGTAGCCGGAGCCCGCGCCGCTGGTCGAGGCCGGGAGGCCGAGGCCGACCTGGGACGGGTCGAGCCCGCCCTGGATGACCGTGCAGGCCTGCGTGGTGATGAAGTCCACGGTGCCCTGCGAGTAGACGCCGCCGTCACAACCGTTCATCGAACCGCTGTTGTAGTACTGGGTGTTGACGACGGTCAGGATGTCCTTGATCTTCAGCGCGGTGGCGAAGTAGCCGCTCGACGGGGAGAGCATGTCGATCGTCTGCGGCGCCATCGTGATGATGAGCCCCGAGCCCGCCTTGCTGCTCAGGCTGCGCAGCGCCTGCGACATGTAGGTGGAGTTGAGCCCGTTCTCCAGGTCGATGTCGACGCCGCTGAACCCGTACGTCTGCATCAGCGAGTAGACGCTGTTGGCGAAGTTCGTCGCGGAGGCCGAGTCGTTGATCGACACGGTGCCGTTCTGGCCGCCGATGGAGATGATGACGCGCTTGCCGGCCGCCTGCTTCGCCGCGATGTCCGCCTTGAACTGGGCGACGGAGTAGTTCAGCGCCGGGTCCAGGTTGAAGGTGACCGCGCCGGGCGTGGTGGTGGCGTCGGCGAACGAGACGGCGATGATGTCGTACTGGCTCTGCACCTGGGCGATGGTCTGGACCGTCGCGCCGTTGTTGAAGTTCTGCCAGTACCCGGTGAGCAGGTGCTTGGGCAGGCTGCCGGTCGGGGGAGTCGTCGGCGGCGTGGTGGGCGGCGTGGTCGGCGGTGTCGTGGGGGGAGTGGTGGGCGGTGTCGTCGGCGGCGTGGTGGGTGGCGTCGTGGGCGGGGTCGTCGGGGGCGTCGTCGGAGTGCCGCCGGGACCGGTCAGGACGACGTCGTCCGCGAAGTACGCGGGCTGCGCGTACCAGCCGTTGAGGTAGACGGTGACCGAGGTGGTGCTCGCGCCCGTCGTGAACTTCGTGCTCAGCTGCTGGTACGAGCCGGCGGACGGGGTCCAGGTCGAGACGTCCGAGGTGCCGGTGCCGCTGGCGCCGAGGTAGACGTACGAGCCCTGCACCCAGGCGCTCAGCGAGTACGCGGAGTTGGGCTTGACGCTGACGGTCTGCGAACACTTCGCGTTGTCGGAGCCGCTCGGGCTGGCCTTGAGGGCCGAGGACCCGCCGTGCGTGGGGGTGGAGACGGCAGCACCGCTGCCCGCCGTGCACGTCCAGCCGGAGAGCCCGCTCTCGAAGCCGGAGTTGCTGATGAGGTTGGTGTCGGCCGCCTGGGCGGTCCCGACGTTGGCTATCGCGAAGCCCGCGGCCACCAGCGAGGCGGCTCCTACGGTGGCGAGTGCCGTACGCGTGACTTTCGGTCTCCGATAGGCATGAGATGCACGTTCCACGACTGCCTCCTGGGGGCAAGGAGTTGGGGGGTGGTGGGGAATGCACGAGAGAGTTGGGCGACGCGCCCTGCGTGGGACCAAGCTGGTCCAGACCAATGGGGTTGTCAAGACCTTTGGCCTTCACCAGTCGTTCATGCGGGGCATCCACGCGTTTACCGATCCTGATCCGCGACTTTCCGCACTCATTCCGCTACACATCGATAGGCTGGCGCACGCGATCCGGCTGGTGAACGGTCCTTGCGCAGGACAGGAGGGCTGCGGATGTCGAGCGTCATAACGGTCACGGCGGATGATCTCGCCGTTCCGCTCGAGCAGCATGTCGCGCGCACCTCCGCCGCGCTCGACGCCCACGGGCACCTCATCGCCCTCGCCTCGCCCGATCCGGCCGACGCCGGGCGCCGCCGGCTGCACACCGTGCGCGCCGCGCTCGAGGCGGACCGGATGGCGATCGTCCCCGTCGACCTGCCGCCGCTCGCCACCGCGCTCCTGACGGAGCAGCTCCGCCAGCTGGCCGGAACCGACCTGGGCCCCGGCGTGCTCGCGGGCGCGGCCCGGCTGCTCTCGTACTACCTGTACTCCGGCGCGCTGCTCGGCTCGGTCAGCAAGCTCGACCGGGTGCCGGTCACGGTCGGCAAGCACTTCAAGTCGCTCGTCCCCGGACGGCACTTCGCCGTCATGGCGCACCCGGAGCCGGGGCTGTTCGAGATCGGCACCGACGCGCCCCCGGCGGGCCCCGGGTTCCTCACCCAGCTCGCGGTCGCCGGCCACGGGCTCGACGCGGGATGGGTCACCGGCACGCTCGCCCCGACCTGGCGCTCGCAGCACATCCGCGAGGTCCCGCTGCCGGAGGGGTCGACGCGCTGGTGGGGAACCGGCAGGCTCGTCGAGTTCACCGCGTACATCGCGGACATCGGCATCCTGTACCAGCTGGTCACGTCGGTCCGCCGGGACGCCTGCCCGTGGTGCGGCCTGGAGGTGATCGGCGACCAGTGCCTGTTCTGCTCGACGCGGATCGGCCGCCCGGAGGGCGCGCACCGCTCCGACCGCACCGACACGTCCGGCGGCTCCGTCGGCTCCGGTGGCCGCCCGCGGCAGGTGACGGCGGGCGCGGAGCAGCCGTTACGCCGGCCGCCGCAGCACCAGCGCCCGCTGCCGAACCCCACCCGCCCCCAGCTCGAACCCCATAAGCGATAGGTCTTCCTGCCGATGAACTCACGTCAGCGACGCGGTGTCGTCCTCCTGGTGGTCTCCGTGGTGTGCGCGGTGGCGGCCTTCGCGGGGGTCGTCACGGTCATCGGCAACGCACGGTCGGAGGTCGGCCCCAAGGTCACGGCGTACCAGCTGACCAAGGACGTGCCGGCCTACCAGGCGGTGACCGCCGGGCAGTTGGAGAAGGTGCGGATACCGGAGAAGTGGCTGCCCGACACCGCCGTGCGCGACCTCGCCACCGTCCAGGGGATGGTGGCGGCGATCCCGCTGAAGCGCGGCTCGCTGCTGGAGTCGGGCATGGTCGCGGCCAGGCCGGCGCTGCAGCCGGGCCAGATGGAGATCGCCATCATGATCGACGCGGAGACCGGGGTCGCCGGCAAGATCACCCCGGGGGCGAAGGTCAACATCTTCGCGACCTTCGCGGGCAAGAAGGACACCGACCCGGACGTCTCGAAGATCATCGTCACCGGCGCGCGGGTCATCGACGTCGGGGAGATCAGGGCGTTCGACAAGAGCCAGGACTCCCAGCGGCAGGCCGCCCAGGGCGTGCCGATCACCTTCGCCCTGGACGCGGGCGACGCGCAGCGCGTCGCGTTCTCCGAATCCTTCGCCCGGCACGTCCGGCTGGCGCTGATCGCCCCGGGCGACGACCGCGCCCCGGCCGAGAGCGACCGCACGTACACGCTGGCGGGCGACGCGGGGCCCAAGCGATGACGGGGTATGAGGGTCATCGCCGGCGCGCCGCCTCGACGACGCCGTTCCAGGCCGTCCCCGTGGCGGCCGCCACCCACTCGGGAGGCCGTCCGTGATCGTGAGGATCCTGTCCGGCACCGGTGACCCGGATGCCGCCCGCGCGCTGGCCGGGCTGCTGCACCAGCTGCCCGGTGCGGAGCCCGGCCCCGCGCTGCCCGACTCGACGCTGCTGCTCGACACCCTGGCCCGCGCGGCCGAGACGGGGATCGACGAGCTGCCCGAAGTCGTCATCGTGCACGACGGCATCACCCCGACGCCCGCGCTGGAACTGATACGGGAGGTCGCGCTCCGCTTCCCGGCCGTCGGCGTCGTGCTGCTCACCGCCGACCCGAGCCCGGCCGTGCTCTCCGCCGCGATGGACTCCGGCGCGCGCGGCGTCATCGGGCTGCCGCTGTCGTACGACGAGCTGGCCGCCCGCGTCGAGGCGGCCGCCGCCTGGGCGGGCGGCGTCCGCCGCCACCTCAGCCCGCAGCGCGCCCTGCCCGCCGTGGCCGGCGGCACCCTCGTCGCCGTCGCCGGCGCGAAGGGCGGCGTCGGCACCACCGTCACCGCCATCCAGCTCGCGCTGGCCGCGCACGCCGCCGGACGGTCCACCGCGCTGGTCGACCTGGACCTGCAGGGCGGCGACATCGCCTCGTACCTCGACGTCCAGTTCCGCCGCTCGATGGCCGACCTCGCCGACATCGCCGACATCTCGTCCCGCGTCCTGCACGACGCGATGTACCTCCACGAGTCCGGGCCCGCCCTGCTGCTCGCCCCGGGCGAGGGCGAGCGCGGCGAGGACGTCACGGACCGCTCGGTGCGGCTGGTGCTGCACGCGCTGCGGCAGCGGTACGAGGTCGTCGTGGTGGACTGCGGGACGCAGCTGACCACGGCGAACGCCGTCGCCGTCGAGACCGCCGACACGGCGCTGCTGGTGACCACCCCGGACGTCGTGGCGGTCCGGGCCGCCAAGCGCATGGTCCGGATGTGGGACCGGCTGCAGATCCGCAAGCCGCAGGACACCACGGCCGTCGTCAACCGCTACACCCGCTCCACGGAGATCCAGCCGTCCCTGATCGCCCGCATCACCGGCACCAAGGTCGCGGGCTCGGTCGTGCCGGCCGCGTTCAAGGAGCTCCAGTCCGTCATCGACGCCGGACGCCTGCACGACCTCGACAACCGCTCCACCGTCAAGCAGGGGCTGTGGGCGCTGGCGGCCGAACTCGGCCTCGCCGTCGGCGGGCCGCAGCCCAAGGCGGCCCGGCGCGGCAGGCGGGCCGCGCTGCGGGAGGACCGCGGCCAGGTGATCCTGGAGACGCTCGGCATGACGCCGATCATCCTCATCACCCTGATCCTGGTCTGGCAGGCGGTGCTCGCGGGCTACACGTACACGCTCGCCGGCCACGCGGCGGACGAGGCGGCGCGGGCGGCGGCGGTGGGGCAGGACGCGGCCGCGGCGGCGCAGCGCGACCTGCCGGGCGCGTGGGACGGCAGCACGGCCGTCGAACGGGGCGGCGGGAAGGTCACCGTCACCGTGAGCCTCAAGGTGCCCGTGCTCTTCCCGGGCGCCATCGACTTCCCGCTGACGGTGCGGGGCCACGCGTCCACGGTGGACGAGGAGGCGAAGAGATGACCAGTGTCCGGATGACCGGTTCCCGCAAGCGGCGGGAACGCGGCTCGGCGTCCCTGGAGTTCCTCGGGGTCCTGCCGATCCTGCTGCTCATCGCGATGGCCGGGATCCAGCTCGGCTTCGTCGCCTACGCCGCCAACCAGGCGGGCACGGCCGCCCGCACCGCCGCCCGCACCGCGGCGCTGCGCGCCCCGCACCCGGACGCCGCGGAGGCGGGCCGCAACGCGGTGAGCGACTGGCTGCGCGACGGCACCACCATCGCGGCCCCCTCGGAGGACGGCGACTCCGTCACCGCGACGGCCGTCATCAACATCCCGTCCGTCATACCCGGCGTGAGCATCTTCGGTCCGGTGCGGCGCAGCGCGACCATGCCGAAGGAAGACACCACCCCATGAGCCTGCGCGCCCGTCTCGCCGTCACGGAAGAGGCCACCCCCCAGACCCAAGAGGGCCACATGGTGGCCGTCTACCGCACCAAGCTGCTCCAGGAGATCGACCTCGCCGAGATGTCGGCGCTCGCCACCGCCGAGCGGCGGGCCCGGCTGGAGCGGGTGCTCGGGCACATCATCAGCCGCGAGGGCCCGGTCCTGTCGACGAAGGAGCGGGCGGGCATCATCCGCCGCGTCGTGGACGAGGCGCTCGGTCTCGGCATCCTGGAGCCGCTGCTGGAGGACCCGACCGTCACCGAGATCATGGTCAATGGTCCGGACAAGATCTACGTCGAGCGGGGCGGCCGGGTCGAGCAGGTCGCCGCCCGCTTCTCGTCCGCCGAGCAGCTGCTGCAGACCATCGAGCGCATCGTGTCGACCGTCAACCGCCGGGTGGACGAGTCCAACCCGATGGTCGACGCGCGGCTGCCGAGCGGTGAGCGCGTCAACGTCATCATCCCGCCGCTCTCGCTGAGCGGCCCGACGCTCACCATCCGGCGCTTCCCGCGCGCCTACACGCTGCGCGAACTGATCGAGCTCGGCACCCTCGACGAGCACATGCTGATGCTGCTGTCGTCGCTGGTCCGCGCCAAGTGCAACATCATCGTCAGCGGGGGCACCGGCTCCGGCAAGACGACGCTGCTCAACGCGCTGTCCGGGCTGATCCCGGACGGCGAGCGCATCATCACCGTCGAGGACGCCGCCGAGCTGCAGCTGCAGCAGGACCACGTGATCCGGCTGGAGACCCGGCCGCCGAACGTCGAGGGCGAGGGCCGCATCACCATCCGCGACCTCGTCCGCAACTCGCTGCGCATGCGCCCCGACCGCATCATCGTCGGCGAGGTCCGCGGCGGCGAGACCCTGGACATGCTCCAGGCGATGTCGACCGGCCACGACGGCTCGCTCGCGACCGTGCACGCCAACTCCGCCGAGGACGCGGTGCTGCGGCTGCAGACGCTGGCCTCGATGAGCGAGGTCAAGATCCCCTTCGAGGCGCTGCGCGACCAGATCAACAGCGCCGTGGACGTCCTCGTGCAGCTCACCCGGCACGTCGACGGCACCCGCCGCATCGTGGAGATCGCGATGCTCTCGTCGCGCGGCCGCGACGTCTTCCGCCTCACCAGCGCCACCCGCTTCCGCGCCGAGCCGCTGGGCGCGGACCGCATCGTCCGCGGCTGGTACGAGCACCACCCCCTGCCGCGCGAGCTGGCGGAGCGCCTGTACCTGGCCGGCGAGCACGTCCCGGCTGCGTTCGGGGTCGGCGCCACCGAACTGGAACTCGACATCAGGGAGGCCAAGTGAGCGCCCAGCTCCCGCTGATCGTCATCGGCGCCACCCTGATCGCCCTGACGCTGGGCGTCTGGGGCCTGCACGCCTGGGCCGGCGGGCGCGCGGAGCGCGCGGCCCTCGTCGAGCGCCTCGCGGGCGAGCCGGGCGACACCGGCCGCCACGTCCCCTTCGCTTCCCTCGACCGCCGGGTGCGCGCCACCGGCTGGGGCAAGCGCCTCGCCGGCCGCCTCGCGGCCACCGGCACCGACCTCACCCCCGGCCAGTTCACCGCGGCGGCCATCGGCGTGGTCGGCGGCGCCTGGCTCGTCGCCGACGTCGTCCTGGCCCCGTTCTTCGGCCCGATCGCCGCGGTCCTCGCGTTCTGGTCCGCGTACTCCTTCCTGGAGTGGCGCCGCCGGGTGCGCACCGAGCGCTTCATCGCCCAGCTCCCCGAACTCGCCCGCGTCCTGGCCAACGCCACCCAGGCCGGCCTCGCGCTGCGCACGGCGGTCGGCATGGCGGCGGACGAGCTGGAGGCCCCGGCGGGCGAGGAGCTGAAGAAGGTCGCCGACGCGATGGCGATGGGCCACTCCGTCGAGGACTCCCTGGCCGAACTGCAGGAACGCCTGCCCAGCCGCGAACTCATCGTCCTGGTCTCCACGCTCGTGCTGTCGAGCCGCGCCGGCGGCTCCGTCGTCGAGTCGCTGCGCAACCTGACGGTCACGCTGGAGGAGCGCAAGGAGACGCGGCGGGAGATCCGCACCCAGATGTCCCAGGTCACGGTGACCGCGTACGCCGTCCCCGTCATCGGCATCGGCTCGTTGTTCCTGCTGAACCAGATCATGCCGGGGTCGCTGAGCGCGATGACCGGCTCGAACATCGGGCGCATCTGCGTGCTGATCTCGCTGAGCCTGTACGTGGTGGGCTTCTGGATGATCCGCCGGATGTCGAGGATCGACGTATGAGAGGGGGTGGTTGCTGATGCTGCTGATCGGTCTGGCCCTGGCCGCCGCCATGGCGCTGTGCGCGGTGGGCGTCGTCCACGCGGTGGCCCTCCTGCGCTCCGACGCCAAACTCCCCGACGACCTGATGCTGGCCCTGGAAGTAGGCCGCACCCGCACCACCCGCACCGGCAACGCCGTCGACCAGCTCGGCATGCGCTGGTCCCCGATGGTGATGCGCTGGATGGGCCCCACCCGCGTAGCGAAGATGCGCATGAGGATCGACCACGCGGGCCACCCCCACGGGTTGACGGTGGAACGGTACGCGGCGCGGAGGGCGGTCTATGGGGCGCTGGGGGGGCTGGCGGCGCTGGTCCTGGTGACCAAGGGGCACTGGGTACTGGCCCTGGTGCTGGCCGGCTACGCCTGGGGCTGGGCAGATCTGGGGATCTGGCTCGCCGTTCGCAAACGCCGCGACGATATTGAGCGCACGCTCCCCGACTTCCTGGACGTACTGGCGGTGGTGGTGAGCGCGGGACTCGGCTTCCGACAGGCCCTGGAGCGCGTCAACACCGTCTACAAAGGCCCGTGGTCGGACGAGATCCGCATCGCGCTACGGCAGATGGATGTCGGGGTAAGTCGCCGCGACGCTTTCGATCAATTGCGGAGTCGAAATCGAAGTGAGCAGGTAAGCCAGTTCGTGAGCACTTTGCAGCAAGGCGAAGAGCTGGGCGCACCGATCGCCCGGACCCTGCTGCAGATTGCTCAGGACATGCGCAGAACCGAAGCCCAGAACGCCCGCCGTCGCGCGGCGAGGGCAGTACCCAAAGCCACTGGCGTGATCACCACGCTCCTCGTGCCCGCCACCATGATCCTGCTGCTCACCGGCACGATCATGGGTTCCCAGATCAACTTCAACCAGATCATGGGGAATGGGTGATTCCGCACATGTGTCATGTACGGAACCGCCATATTGGATGCGCCAGTTGGCGCGTAAAGGGATGCGGTTGCACGGGGTTCGGGTGTACCTTTGCAGACGCAACCATATTTGCACCTGCAATCGAGAACGGATCACTACGGACCGGACTGGTGAGAGGCGGTGCGCCGTGATGGGTGGCGTCGAAGTCTGCGGTCGTAGTGAGCGTGAAAACGAGGGATCGGTCGTCGCATCGGGCACGGCCGACGTTCGTCAGGTGACAAAGGATGGGGCGATCAGACATGAGCAGGTGGGCAGTAAAGCGGCTCGTGGCCACGCAGATCTGGATGCGCGAGAAGGCGACGGACCGAGGGCAGACGTCGTTCGAGTACCTCGGCATCGCGGTTGTGATCGCAGTGATTATCGGCGCGTTGGCGACGACGGACATCGGAACCACGATCCGTACGGCCATCATCAACGCGATCGGGAAGATCGCGGGCGGCAACGGCAAGTAAGGAGCCGCGGCCACGACGAGGGGCAGACCTTCGGCATCTACATCGTTGCCGTGGCGGCTCTGTTCTTCCTGGCGTTCGCGTTCTTCGCGGTGGGCCAGGCGTCCACCAAGCGCAATGGTGCCCAGACCGCCGCTGACGCGGCGGCTCTGGCCGCCGCGCGCGAGACGCGTGACGAGGTGAAGGAGTCCTTCGGGGACGCCCTGATCGCGGGGGACCTGGTGAAGCTGGGCCAGTTGCTCGAAGGCTTGGGCATGCACAGGGGTCTCTGCACCGACGCGCAAGCCTTTGCGGCGAAGAACGACGCCGCCGCCACCTGCGTGTCCTCGGGAGAGCTGCCCGGTTCGACCGTCACGGTCATCACCAATGGGACCGTGGGCAAGTCGGTGATCGACGGCACGGAGGGCATCCACGCAAAGGCAACCGCCACGGGGGTCGTTGAGGCGCGTTGCGTCGTGGACGGCAAGGATGGAAAGGCCGTCAAGTTCAAGTGCAACGGGGAGGATCTCAGCGTCGACGCGACGGAGAGCGGATTCGTCCTGGATCTGTCGATGTTCTTCACTGTGCACCTCAGCGCATGATGGCCCAGCGAGCGATGATCGGGGAGCAATGGGAATGCAACGCAGCACGGTAGGCCGCCGGGCGGCGGTGGCGGTGGCTCTCGCGGCCGGCGTCGCCTTGACACTGGCCGGCTGCGGCGGAGGGGGAGACGGCAAACCCTCTGACAACAAGGCTTCGACCAAGTCCGCGGCTCCCTCGGGGGGCTCCTCGTCCGGCGGCAGCTCGGCCACCCCGTCACCCGAGAGCACCCAGGTGCTCGCGCAGATCAAGGGTGAGAAGAACATCGTCGTGACCATCAACTCGGCCGTTCGGGACACGGGAGGATTCGTCACCGTCTCGGGCACGGTCACCAACAACGGCGACGAGGTGTTCACGGCCGGGAGTTGGCAGGGACCCGAGGTGGCCCTCGTCTCCTCCGGGTCCTCCGTTGCCGGAGCGGTGCTTGTCGATCAAGTGGGCAAGAAGCGGTACTACGTGCTTCGGGACACGGAGGGGAAGTGTCTCTGCACAATGGGGCTCAACCTGATCCAGCCCAAGGAGACCCGTCCTATCTTCGCCCAGTTCCCCGCCCCGCCCACCTCCACCACCTCCGTGGAATTCCAACTGCCCACCATGCCGCCCGCCAAGATTCAGATTTCGGAGGGGTGATCGGTCGTGGAGCGAACCAAGCGGCGTGCTGCCGGTGTGGTGATGGTCGTGGTTGCGGTGGTCTCGGTGGGGGTCGGGGGGACTGCTGTTGCTGATGGGGGGCCTTCGCCTTCTACCGCGGCGCCTTCGGCGCCTGTGAAGGTCGATCCGACCTCGCCGCGGCTCAAGTTGCCCGAGGGGGCGACCCTCGCTCCGGCGAAGGTGCTGGACATCGTGGCCGTCACGGACCAGTCGTCGACCAAGGCGAGCCAGCCGGAGCAGCGGCACGAGGAGTCCAACACCTCGATCACGTACGCCCTGCAGGCGGACGTGCTGTTCGGCAAGGACAGTGCCGCGCTGTCGCCGGCCGCGACATCGCGGATCAAGGCCATCGCGGGGGACATCAACGCGAAGAAGGTCTCGTCACCCATCCGGGTCTTCGGGTTCACCGACGACCTGGGCAGTGAGGAGCACGGTGACGTGCTGTCGAAGCAGCGCGCCGACGCCGTCTACGGGGTGCTGTCCAGCGCGCTCGGCTCCGCGGGTGGCACGACCCACAGTTTCCAGGTGCGCGGGTACGGCGAGGACTATCCCATTGCGGATAATTCCACCGAAGTCGGGCGCCGACAGAACCGCCGGGTGGAGATTACGTTCACTCCGTCCGCCGCGTGAGGTACTGAGCACCCGCTTATAAGCGGTACGGTGTAACTCCCCCCCTCGGGCCGGTTCGCTCTCCCCCCCTGCGAACCGGCCCGTTTTTTGTTGCCCGCGTCCGGGCGTCCGACGGGGCCTCAGGATCGGCAGCCGCCCGTCGCGTTGGTGACCGGCGGCCTTCGCGCGGCGCGCTGGCCGGCTGTGTACCGCACGGTGACCCTAGATTGGCGCCATGTGGACAAAAGGGATTAATTGCCTCCTCGCGCTCGGTGTGGCCGGTGCCGTCGGCGGGCTCGCCGGGTGTTCCGTCGGGGCCGGTGCGCCCGAGGGGTGGAAGGTGATGCGGGGCGGCTCGGTGGTCGTCGCCCATCCGAAGGTCTGGGAGGAGCTGCATCCCACCGGCGTCGGCGCGCAGGCCTCCGCCGTGCTCCGCGGCGAGGGCGGCCGTCCCGTCGGCGAGATCACGGTGTGGCCGGGCGGCGCCACCCGGCCCGGCGTCCGCCCCCGGGCCATGACGATCGGCGGCCGTCCGGCGGCGCAGGTGGGGTACGTGGAGCGGACGGCGGACGGCGGCAGGAACCGGGTCGCCGAGGTCACCACGACCGACAGCCGCGGCCGCCCCGTGCTCGTCCGCGTGATCGGGCCCGACGTCGACGGCTGGCCCACCGAACTGCGGAAGATCGTCAACAGCATCGACGTCGACTGACGTGTACCGAGGTGTACCGACGCGTACTGACGCGTCAGCCTGCCTGGTCGGCCTGCCGGGTCAGCTCTCCTCGATCTCCACCCGCACCCCCCGGCGCACCCCCCAGCGCTCCATCGCGCCCGCCTCCGCCTCCAGCACGTGCCGCGCGCGCAGCCGCGGCCGCCCCAGGCGGCCGGGGGGCATGGTGCGCACCGCCAGGACGCGGAGGCGGCGGTCCAGGTAGGCGACGTCGATCGCGAAGCGCATCCGGACGGTGTGCACGCTCGTCGCGGGCGTGAGCAGCAGCGCTCCGTCCAGCCCGTCCCGTCCGAGCAGGCCGCGGGTCCTGGCCCGGTAGGACGCCGCTACCTCCAGGGGGATGGGCGGAGGCCCGTCCACAGCCCCCTCCGGAAGCACCTCCGGCGGCGTGACGCGCAGCGTGGCCCCGCCGTCCCGCCAGCGACCCGTCCGACCCATCCGACCAGCACCTCCGTGTAGCCTCGGCCCCCGAAGCCACCCACCCCGCAGGGCCCGCGCCCGGGAGGACACCGGATGTCTGTCTACCTCACCGCGGTCGCCGCCGTCTGGGGAATCGCGGCGGGTCTCGCCCTGCCGCGCGCCGCCCACCGGCTCGCGGTCCCCTCCGGGGAGCCGGTGCGCGCGGACGGCGAGGACGGTCGGCCCTACCCCGGCGGCCCGCGCGGCTGGATCGGCGGCACGGGGGCGGCGCAGCGGCCCTACGGCACCGTGCTGCTCTGCGTGACGGCCTGCGCCGCGCTCGCCGCGCTCGTCGGGGCGCGTCCCGAACTGGTCGTCTGGCTGCTGCTCGTGCCGCTCGGCGTGCTGCTGGCCCGGATCGACCTGGCCGTCTTCCGGCTGCCCGACGTGCTGACGCTCCCCGCGACGGCCGCCACGGCCGCCCTGCTGGGCGCCGCGGCCCTGTTCCCGGGGCACGAGGGCTCCTGGCCGCGGGCGTTGCTCGGCGGGGTGGTGCTGGGGGCCGTCTACTTCCTGCTGTTCCTCATCAACCCGGCCGGCATGGGCTTCGGCGACGTGAAGCTCGCCCCGACGCTCGGCCTCGCCCTCGGCTGGTACGGCTGGCCGACGCTCTTCGCGGGCACCTTCGCGGGCTTCGTCCTCGGCGCGGTCGCCGGGCTCGTCCTGCTGGCCACCCGCCGGGCGAACCGCAAGACGCCCCTGCCCTTCGGGCCGTTCATGCTGATCGGGGCGCTGGGCGGGGTGCTGCTGGCGGCCGTCTGACCGTCGGCGGCACCCCGTCCCCAGCACCCCCACTCAACAAGGCTTACGCCTCGCTGCTCACCGACCAGAGGTTCACGCCCTCCGGCTCCACCGCGTACTTGTCGATCTCCGCCAGCTCCTCCGTCGTGAGCTTCGGCGCGCCCACCGCCGCCACGTTGGCCTCCAGCTGCTGGACCGACGAGGCGCCGATGAGCGCCGACGTGACGCGCTCGTCACGCAGCACCCAGCTCAGCGCCAGCTGGGCGAGGGACTGGCCGCGGCTCTGCGCGATGTCGTTGAGGGCCCGCAGCCGCGTGACCGTCTCGTCGTTGACCAGGCCCGGGTCGAGGGACTTGCCCTGCGCCGCGCGGGAGTCGTCGGGGATGCCGCCGAGGTACTTGTCCGTCAGCAGGCCCTGGGCGAGCGGCACGAAGCCGATGCAGCCCATGCCCTCCTCCTCGAGGACGTCGAGGAGGCCGTCGTCCTCGATCCAGCGGTTGATCATCGAGTACGAGGGCTGGTGGATGAGCGCCGGGACGCCCATCTCCCGCAGGATGCGGGCCGCCTCGCGGGTGCGCTCGGGGCTGTACGAGGAGATGCCGACGTAGAGCGCCTTGCCCTGCTGGACGGCGGAGGCCAGGGCGCCCATCGTCTCCTCGAGCGGGGTCTCCGGGTCGAAGCGGTGCGAGTAGAAGATGTCGACGTAGTCGAGGCCCATGCGGGACAGCGACTGGTCGAGCGAGGCGAGCAGGTACTTGCGGGAACCGGCGTCGCCGTACGGGCCCGGCCACATGTCCCAGCCGGCCTTGCTGGAGATGACCAGCTCGTCGCGGTACGGGCGGAAGTCCTGGGCCAGGATCGTCCCGAAGTTGGACTCGGCGGCGCCGTAGGGCGGGCCGTAGTTGTTGGCCAGGTCGAAGTGGGTGACGCCCAGGTCGAAGGCGCGGCGCAGGATCGCGCGCTGCGAGTCGAGGGTGCGGTCGTCACCGAAGTTGTGCCACAGGCCCAGCGAGATGGCGGGGAGTTTGAGGCCGCTGCGGCCGGTGCGGCGGTACTCCATGGAGTCGTAGCGCTCGTCGGCGGCGCGGTAGAGGGAACGGTTATTCATGGGCCCTCCCTATCACGCCTCCGGGCTGCGTGATCAGAAGCGGAAGCCGGGCACCCGGTTCGTGCGCCCGCCGTCGCGCGCAGTACTGTGGCGATCGGGTGACGAGCGCTGGAGGGGCTGGTACGCGATGAATCTGCGCGACCTGGTGTACGGGCTGTATGCCCGCCGAGTGGAGCACCGCCTCGACCTGGCGCAGGGCCCCAAGCACATCGGCGTGATCCTGGACGGCAACCGGCGCTGGGCGAAGGCCGCGGGCGGTACGACGGAGCAGGGCCACCGGGCCGGCGCCGACAAGATCGCCGAGATGCTGGGCTGGTGCGAGGAGACCGGGGTCAAGGTCGTCACCCTCTGGCTGCTGTCCACCGACAACCTGGACCGTCCCGCCGAGGAGCTCGTCCCGCTGCTGGGCATCATCGAGGGCGCCGTGAGCGGGCTGGCAGAGACCGGCCGCTGGCGCGTCCACCACGTCGGCACGATGGACATGCTGCCCGCGCGCACCCAGTCGGTGCTGAAGGAGGCCGAGCAGGCCACCAGCGCCGTCGAGGGCATCCTGGTGAACGTCGCGGTCGGCTACGGCGGCCGCCAGGAGATCGCGGACGCCGTCCGCTCGCTGCTGCACGAGCACGCGGGGCGCGGCACGTCGATCGAGGACCTCGCCGAGCTGCTGGACGTCGAGCACATCGCCGAGCACCTCTACACGCGCGGCCAGCCCGACCCGGACCTCGTCATCCGCACCAGCGGCGAGCAGCGGCTGTCCGGCTTCATGCTCTGGCAGAGCGCCCACTCCGAGTACTACTTCTGCGAAGTCTTCTGGCCGGCCTTCCGCAAGGTCGACTTCCTGCGCGCGCTGCGCGACTACGCGGCGCGCCACCGCCGCTACGGCTCGTAGCCGGACCGGTAGTCACCCTGGGGGCGCCGCCCCCACCACGTTCGGCCGACGCCGGACGCCGCGTCCCGCCGGCCCCGGACGGCTTCTCCGTAGCCTCCTTCGGCCATCTGCCGCAGCACCTTCCGTTCATCTGCCGCAGTTTTTTCGGGCCTGCGCCCGGATTGATGGCACAGCTGTCATATGCAGTCGCATAGGCAACCCCTTTCGAGGGCATACACCGGTCAACAGCGGACGGCACCCAGGTTCGTCCGCCCGGGAGGCCCTTTGCCCACGGACGTGCCGTTCACGGAGGGCCGCGGACTGGCCCACGCGCCCGGTCCCGGCCCAGTACAGCGCGACGTTGTCGCACCCCGACCTCTGCCCGAGGGGGTTCGTCCACACGTGGTGAAAAGCAAGAATCGCCGGGAGCACGACCGGCGCACTTACGTTCTCGACACCAGCGTCCTGCTCGCCGACCCCAACGCCCTCACCCGATTCGAAGAGCACGAGGTCGTGCTCCCGGTGGTGGTGGTCACGGAGTTGGAGGCCAAGCGGGCCCACCCCGAGCTCGGCTACTTCGCCCGTCAGGCGTTGCGGCTGCTCGACGACTTCCGGATCAAGTACGGGCGTCTCGACGCCCCGATCCCGATCGGCGAGCTGGGTGGCACGCTCCGCGTCGAACTGAATCACTCGGACCCAGGGGTGCTCCCCGTCGGGTTCCGGCTGGGTGACAACGACTCGCGCATTCTGGCGGTCGCCCGCAACCTCCAGGCCGAGGGGTACGACGTCACGGTCGTCTCCAAGGACCTGCCGCTGCGGGTGAAAGCCTCCTCCGTCGGCCTGCTGGCCGAGGAGTACCGGGCCGAACTGGCGATCACGTCGGGCTGGACCGGTATGGAGGAGCTGCTGGTCGACGCGGAGGAGGTGGACAGGCTCTACGCGGAGGACGTCATCGTCCTGCCCGAGGTGGGCGACCTGCCCGTGCACACCGGACTGGTCCTCCAGTCCGAGCGCGGCAAGGCGCTCGGCCGGGTGACCGAGGACGGCCGGGTGCGGCTGGTGCGCGGCGACCGGGAGGCCTTCGGGCTGCACGGCCGCAGCGCCGAACAGCGGGTCGCTCTCGACCTGCTGCTCGACCCGGACGTGGGGATCGTGTCGCTGGGCGGACGGGCCGGCACCGGCAAGTCGGCGCTGGCGCTGTGCGCGGGCCTGGAGGCCGTGCTGGAGCGTCAGCAGCACCGCAAGGTGATGGTCTTCCGGCCGCTGTACGCGGTCGGCGGACAGGAGCTGGGCTACCTGCCGGGCAGCGAGTCGGAGAAGATGAGCCCCTGGGCTCAGGCCGTCTTCGACACCCTGTCCGCGGTGACGTCGAAGGAGGTCATCGAGGAGGTCGTGGCGCGGGGCATGCTCGAGGTGCTGCCGCTCACCCACATCCGCGGCCGGTCGCTCCACGACGCGTTCGTGATCGTGGACGAGGCCCAGTCGCTCGAACGGAACGTCCTGCTGACCGTTCTGTCGCGGATCGGTGCCGGATCGCGGGTCGTTCTGACCCATGACGTGGCACAGCGGGACAACCTGCGGGTCGGCCGGTACGACGGTGTGGTGGCCGTCGTCGAGAAGCTCAAGGGCCACCCGCTCTTCGCGCACATCACCCTGAACCGGTCCGAACGCTCCCCGATCGCCGCATTGGTGACGGAACTGCTGGAGGACAACGGGTCATAATCGGGACATAACCGGGCCATGTCCCGGTAACCGAGCGCGAGTTGAGGCTGCTGCGCCCCCAAGGGGCGCAGCAGCCTAGCGTTGTGGGGGGCCCGACGCCGAGGGTTTTCGGACAAGAGGCGATGTGACCTTTGCCACGCAACCGAAAATTGCTTGACGGCGTTCCCTTCCCGCTAGGGTGTGACGCTGTCAGGCCCCGCTTACGGCACACCCACACCCCCAGCGGCGTGGAACCCCAGAACTGAACAGCTTTGCCGCCGTAAGCCGCCCGAGCACCACGCGGAATCCCGTGAGGGACCCGCATCGGGCCCGTGCCCCCGTGACCAGTCGGACCGCTCGCGGTCCGGAACAAGGGGAGGCCAGCGTTCAGGGGCACGATTTCGTCCGCGAGGTCACCACGCGGACGGTGCTGGAAGGACAACCGTGTGAGCCGGATCTCGGTCCGGGGATTCGCAGTGGCCTCGGCCACCGCAGTCACCACCGTGGGCGCCGTAGTCGGCGTCGCAGCAGGCGCTGACCAGGGCTCCAACCAGCCTGTCGAGGCCGCAGGCGCGACGACCGTACTCGCGGACATACCTGCTGGCCAGCAGGCTTCTCTGACGCAGCAGGCGCAGGCACAGTCCGACGCCGCGCAGGCGACGGCGAAGAAGGCCGCTGAGGACAGTGCGCGCCAGCAGGCGGCCAAGGACGCCTCCGCCAAGAAGAAGGCCGCCGACGAAGCGGCCGCCAAGGCGAAGGAAGCCCGCGAGCTCGAGGCGAAGGCGGCCGCGAGCCGTTCCGCCGAGCGCGCGACGTTCGCGGTCAAGAGCTCGTACTCCACGGCCGAGGTCAAGGCCATGGCGCTGCAGATCGTCGGCTCCAGCCAGTTCCAGTGCTTCTCCAACATCGTGGAGCACGAGAGCGGCTGGGACTACACGGCGACGAACCCGTCCTCGGGCGCGTACGGACTCGTGCAGTCGTACCCCGGCAACAAGATGGCCTCGGTCGGCGCGGACTGGCGGACCAATCCGGCCACGCAGATCAAGTGGGGCCTCAACTACATGAACAGCCGCTACGACAGCCCGTGCGGTGCCTGGTCCTACTGGCAGCAGCACCACTCGTACTAGGCCGGCAGGCCCGTACGCAGCAGCGCGGTACCTGGCGAGCTTCACGCGTGCCCCCCGACCTCCGCCGGTCGGGGGGCATTCGTGTGTTCATCGCCCGCTCACGGGGCAGGCGGCCGGAGAGGCAACCCCGGACACGGGTAACGTCGTCCTCCTCACCGGTGCCGAAGCCGGTACCGGTGCTGGAACAAAGGGGCAGGGGAACGCGATGTCGGAAAAGCGCCATTGGAGTGCGATGGCTGCCTCCAAGTTGGCCAAGCTCGCCGACCGCCTCGATGAACGACGGGCCGAGGTGACGGCCGAGCAGGACGAGCAGCCCGACGACCTGCCGCCGAAGGGCGGATCCAGGGCGCGGGCGGACGGCCGGCAGGAGGGCGGGACGGGCGCGGAGCCGCGGCCCGCGACCACGGCCGTGGCCGCGCGCAGGTCGCAGGCGCCGGTCCGCGCGCTGCCCGACCCGCTCGCCGTCGTGCCGTGGAGCATGCGGGTCGGCGCCGAGGTGGCCTGGCGGCTGCTGGTACTGGCCGGCACCGTCTGGGTGCTGATGCGGATCATCGGCGCCATACAGCTGGTCGTCCTCTCCTTCGTCGCCGCCCTCCTGATCACCGCCCTGCTGCAGCCCGTCGTCGCCCGACTCAAGCGGGCCGGCGTCCCGCGCGGCCTCGCCACCGGCATCACCTTCATCGGCGGCTTCGTCGTGATGGGCCTGGTCGGCTGGTTCGTGGTGTGGCAGGTGATGGACAACGTCGACGACCTGTCCACCAAGCTCACCGACGGCGTCGCCGAGATGAAGCGCTGGCTGCTCAACAGCCCGTTCCATGTCACCGAGGACCAGATCAACCAGATCGCCAAGAACCTCACCGACACCATCAGCACCAACACCAAGGCCGTCACCGACGCCGGACTCCAGGGCGTCACCGTCATCGT
The DNA here is from genome assembly GCF_040636125.1 of Streptomyces sp. NPDC006733. NCBI lineage: Bacteria > Bacillati > Actinomycetota > Actinomycetes > Kitasatosporales > Streptomycetaceae > Streptomyces > Streptomyces sp. NPDC006733. The sequence goes on from NZ_JBEYJD010000034.1 coordinate 112,069, forward strand.
CGAGCTGCTCACCGGCGTGCTGCTGGCGATGTTCAGCACGCTCTTCCTGCTCTACGACGGCCGCAACATCTGGAACTGGACCCTCAAGCTGTTCCCCGCCGCCGCCCGCGACGGCCTGGCGGGCGCCGGGCCGCGCGCCTGGCGGACGCTGACGCTCTACGTGCGCGGCACGGTGATAGTGGCCCTCATCGACGCCGTCTTCATCGGCGTCGGCATCTGGTTCCTGAACGTGCCGATGGCGGTGCCGCTGGCCGTCGTCATCTTCGTCGCCGCCTTCGTCCCGCTGGTCGGCGCCGTCGCCTCCGGCGCGCTGGCGATGGTCGTCGCGCTCGTGACCGAGGGGCCGTTCACCGCCCTGATGGTGCTCATCGTGGTGCTCGCGGTCCAGCAGATCGAGGGCCACATCCTGCAGCCGTTCATCCTCGGCCGCGCCGTCCGCGTCCACCCGCTGGCCGTGGTGCTCTCCGTCGCCGCCGGCTCGCTGATCGCCGGCATCGGCGGCGCCGTCGTCGCGGTCCCGCTGGTCGCCGTGACGAACACCGTCGTCGGCTACCTCCGCACCCACTCGCGGGAGGTGGCCGAGGCCGCCGAGGCGGCTGAGGCGGATCCGCGCGATCTCGCGGTCGACGGCACCCCGGTGCCGGCCGGCGGCCCGGCGGACGAGGTGTAGCGGCTCCCCGCACGTACGAAGGGCCCCCGACCGATGGTCGGGGGCCCGGGGGAGGGGGGGGGGGGGGCGGGGGGGCCCCCCGCGGCC
>NZ_JBEYJD010000035.1:0-111256 GCF_040636125.1 Streptomyces sp. NPDC006733
GGGGGGGGGGGGGCCCCCCGGGGGGGGGGGGGGGGGGGGGGGGGGCGGGCGCCCCCCCCCCCCCCCCCCCCGGCGGTGCGGCGGCCGCTACAACCGCCCGGCGCCCGCGCCGCAGTCGACGATGCGCGGGACCGCGGTGGGGCGGTCGACACGGGTGCGCAGCGCGGGGGTCCAGCCCGCGTCACCGGCGATGACCGTGGCGGGGTGGGCGGCGTTGAACGCGCCGAGGAGGTCGGTCTCCTTGCCGTTGACGACGTTGTGCTCCTCCGTCATCGCGGTGCCCTTCCAGTACGCGATGACCCGGTCGGCGCCGACCGTCTTCGGCAGCGTGAACGCGTTCGCCTCGGCGACGAGCTGCGACTTGAAGCCGACCCCGAGGCTGTAGACGTACTCCTGGCCCGCGGAGACGACATAGTGGTTGTTGTACGCGTCGACCTGGCCGAAGCGGACCCGCGGCGCGCGCTCGGTGATGTTCCTGAACAGGTTGTGGTGCAGGGTCACTCGCAGCTTGCCCGTGTCGGTGGCGCCGGCGCCGTCGCTGTTGCCGAACAGCAGGGTCTTGTCATGGTCGGTGAAGGCGTTCCAGGACGCGGTCACCAGGTCGGCGCCCTTGACGATGTCGAGTTCGCCGTCGTGCTGCTGGTAGATGCGCCCGAAGTAGAACGGCTGGGCGGCGTCGGGGCGACGGCCGTCGGTGAAGGTGTTGTGGTCGATCCAGACGTGGGTGGCGCCGTAGACGACCAGGTTGTCGTACTCGGAGTTCCAGTTGCCGGTGGCGCCGTCGGTGGGGTCCCACTGCGGGAAGCAGTCGAAGGCGTCCTCGAAGGTGAGGTTGCGGACGATGACGTTGTCCGCGTTCTTGACCTGGAGGTCGAGGGCGAGCAGCTTGGCCTGCTTGCCGACGCCGACGATGGTGGTGTTGGAGCCGACCAGGAGCTGGACCCGTGCGGCCTGCCGGGCGGCGGAGGCGGCGCGGGCGTCCTCCTGGGGGCCGCTGGGCACGGTGGCGGTACCCCAGGTGACCGGGTCGTACGCGGCGAGGTAGGCGTCCAGGGCGTAGCCGTCGGTGGCGTAGTCCGCACAGCTCAGGGGCGCTCCGGCGGCGTCGGTGTTGCCGTCGATGGTGCCCTTGACCTGAATGATCTTGGGGGTGGCGTCACCGCCGTTGAGGGCGGCGGCGAGCTGCTCGCGGGTGCTGACGGTGAAGGTGTGGGCCGCGTCGGCGGCCTGACCGCCGGTGGTCCCGGCACCGGACGAAGCCCAGCCGTCCCCCGCGGGCAGTGCGGCGCGGGCGGGCGAGTGGTGGGCGGCCCGGTCGGGCGACGGGTGGGCCTGGGCGGGCGTGGCCGGCGCCAGGGCGGTGCAGCCGAGCAGCGCAGCAATTACATGGGCATGACAGGTTCTTCTCATGACGGCTCCCGCTGAGGCGAAGTGAACGGGTGGAGGGAGGACCCGCGCCGCACGGTGGCGGGCGGCGCGGTGGAGGCGTGGCCGTCGCGGGGCGCCGGTGGGGGGCGGCGCCCCGCGACGGGGATCAGCTCTTGTGCTTCTTGTAGTCCGCCTGCGCGGCGTTGAGCTTGCCCGCGAGCTTGTCGGCGAACTCCTTGGCCGTGGTCTTGCCGAGCAGCAGCTTCTGGAAGTCCGGCTCGGAGTCGGCCTTGGTGATGCTGTTCCAGTCCGGCAGGTAGTACGGGAACTGCACGATCTTGGTCTTCGGGTCGTTGAGCGAGTCCATCGCGGCCTTGGTCGCCTTGGCCTCGGTGATCCACTGGTCCCACTCGGTGGCGGTGTTGGCGGGGATCGCGCCGGCCGACTTGTTCCACAGGCTGTTCATCTCGGGCGAGGCGGCGAACTCGATGAACTTCCACGCGGCGGCCTTGTTGGAGCCGGACTTGAACAGCCCCAGTCCGTCGACCGGGTTGGACACGATCGTCCGCACTCCGCCGTCGGTGGCCGGCGGCAGCGGGATCCCGGCGATCTTCTCCTTGCCGAACGCCTTGACGTGGTCGTTGTACGAACCGAGGTTGTGCTGCAGCATCCCGATGTTGCCCTGGTCGAACTCGGCGACCATCTTCACGAAGTCGTTGTTGAGGTCGGCCTCGGGTGTCGCCTTCTTGTACAGCCCCGTGTACTTCTCCAGCGCGGTGACGTTCGCGGGGTCGTTGACGGTGGTCCTGTCGCCGTTCCAGAAGGTGTCGATCCCCGACTGGGCGTACATCATCTCCAGCGCCTGGGCGATCGAGCCCTTGCCGCCGCGCAGCGTGAAGCCGAACTTGTTGTTCTTCACGTCCGTCAACTTGTCGGCGGCCGCGTACAGGCCCGCCCAGCTGGTGGGCGGCTGCAGACCGGCGGCGGCGAACAGGTCCGTGCGGTACCACAGCGTGCCCTGGTTGGCCGAGGTCGGCACCTCGTAGAGCTGCTTGTCGTCACCGCCCGCGGCCAGCACGCTGGTGACCATGCCGGTGACGAGCTTGCCCTTCAGGGTGCTGTCGTTGATCCGGTCGGTGAGCGGCTCCAGCGCGTTCTGGGCGACCATGTTGGCCAGGTACGCCGTGCCGACCCCGCCCACGTCGGGCAGGCCGCCGCCGGCGATGGCGGTGTCGTACTTCTTCTGCACGTCGGCGATCGGGATGCCGACGTACTCGACCTGGATGTCGGGGTTCTTCTTCTCGAACGCGGCGATGATCTGCTTCCAGACCGCGGTGCGCACCCCGCCGTTGTTGTCCCAGAAGACGATCTTCCCGTGGCCCTTGCCCTCGTCCCCGGCCGAGGTGCCGGAGTCACCGCAGGCGGTGGCGGTGAGCGCGAGGGAGGCGGTGAGCGCCGTGGCGGCGATCAGACGGGTTCTGCGGTGCGGCTTCTTCGGCTGTGACATGGCGGCTCTTTCGGTCGTGGGAGTCGGTCGTACGTGGTGGTCGGATGTCCCGTCGGACGGTTCGTGCCGACGGTTCGGTCGGACGGTTCGTGCGGGTGCTGCGGTCGTGCCGGGCCGTGCGCTTCAGGAGGTGATGCGGAAGGCGTCGAACGCGGCCGTCCCCGCCGGGCTCCGGCCCGGGGGCGCGGTGGCGAACAGGCCGAGCTGGGCGCCGAGCCAGCGCCAGGGCCGCGCGGTGAACACCGGCCCGGAGGCCTGCGGCCCCCCGCCGGTGTCCGCGGTGAAGCGGCAGCGCGCGTCCGGTGTGATCTCGATGCGGAGCAGGGCCCGGCCGTCGGGCGCCGGGCGGGGGTGCGCCGCGTCCCGTTCGGCCGTCGCCGCGGACTCGGCGAAGCGGTGCACCAGCCGGATCCCGTGCGCGCTTTGCTCCAGGCCGATCCAGGCGTAGGCGTCGCCGAGGACGGCCAGCCCCGCCCTGGCGCCCGGGGTCCCCGGCCGCAGGGTCAGTTCGACGGTGACCGTGCAGGACTCCGCCGGCAGCCGCTGGACCAGGACGGCCGGCACCGTCCGCAGGTCGTGGCTGCCGGTGGTGCGCGAGCAGGCCAGGTGCAGGCCGTCGCCGCCGTGCGCGGTGGTCCAGCCCGGGCGCGGGTTCGCCGTCCACGTCCACTGCCGGCCGAACCGGCCGCCGGGGAAGTCGTCGTCGGTGGCGGGCGCCTCCACCGGCTGCTCCTCACCCTTCGGCTTGGCGTGGACGGCGACCGGCTGCCCGCCGTCGCCCAACACCGGCCAGCCGTCCGCCGCCCAGCGCATCGGCTGCAGGTGCACCACCCGCCCGTACGCGCCCCGCGCCTGGAAGTGCAGGAACCAGTCCTCGCCGGACGGGGTGTCCACCCAGGCGCCCTGGTGCGGGCCGTTGACCGCGGTGCCGCCCTGCTCCAGCACGACCCGCTCCTCGTACGGCCCGAAGAAGTCGCGGGAGCGGAACGCGCCCTGCCAGCCGCTCTCCACCCCGCCCGCGGGGGCGAGGATCCAGAACCAGCCGTCGCGCCGGTAGGCCTTGGGCCCTTCGAGGGTGAACCAGCCCGGGAGGGTGTCGGCGTCGATGATCACCCGCCCGGCGTCGAGCAGTTCGGTGCCGTCGGAGCTCATCCGGTGGCCGGTGAGGCGGTTGTTGACCCCGGCCCGCGACCGGGCCCAGGCGTGGACGAGGTAGGCGCTGCCGTCCGCGTCCCACAGCGGGCAGGGGTCGATCAGGCCGCGGCCCGCCTTGAGCAGGTGCGGACGGGTCCACGGTCCGCGCACGTCCTCGGCGTTGACCTGGAAGATGCCGGTGTCGGGGTCGCCCCAGAAGATCCAGAAGCGGTTGTGGTGGTGGCGGAGCGCCGGCGCCCACACCCCGCCGTCGTGGCGCGGCACGCCGAACGCGGCGGCCGGCTCCAGCCGGTCCAGCGCGTGCCCGACGATCCGCCAGTTCACCAGATCGCGCGAGTGCAGGACCGGCAGGCCCGGAGCGCGGCCGAAGCTGGAGGCGGTCAGGTAGTAGTCGTCGCCGACGCGGATCACGTCGGGGTCCGGCCAGTCGGCGTTCAGCACCGGGTTGCGGTAGGTGCCGTCACCGAGGTCGGCGGTCCACGCTCGCGTCATGCGCCCGGCCCTCCGCCCATCGCCCGCGCCAGGGCCGCGGCCCCGTCGCGCCCGAGCCGCCCGTCGGCGATCCCGGTCGTGATCCGCCGGGTGACGGTGGCAGCCGGCGGCAGCGCCAGCCGCTCCCGTGCCGCGAGCGAGGAGCCGACGCCGGGGTACTCGCCCGTGCGCACGAACCACGGGTCCGGCCCGGCGAACACCAGCGTCCACCGGTCGCCGGCCAGGGCGAGCCAGTCGGCCGGGCGCCCGTGCACCGCGTCCTCGCCGTCCGCGTCCGCGCTGAAGACCTCCGGGGGGCGGGCGTCCTTCGGCGCCCGCCAGAAGAAGCCGCCGTATCCCGCGCCGGGCCGGCCGTTGGTGGCCGGGCTGCCGATGCTCAGCGGCCGGCCGGTGGTGTTGGTCAGCGCGGAGGTGAGGTCCAGTGCCCAGGCGGTGTCGTCGATCCGCCGGACGTCGACGGTGCGCCGCTCGTGCAGCAGTTCCCGCCCGCCCGCGGTCCAGGAGAGCTTCTCGGTGAAGCCCTCGTCCGTCCGCCGCAGCCAGCCGCCGTGCCGCTGCACCCCGTGGTTGTCCCGTGCGGTGGGCCCCTGGCCGCGCACGAAGGTCCGGCCGCCCCAGAAGTTGTGGCCCTCCACATCCGGGACCGCGACGCTCACGCCCAGGTGGTGCGCGTGGTCCGCGGGCATCAGCTCGGTGACCGGCACGCCGCCCAGGGTGCGCACCGGGTGCAGGTAGGGGCGCGGTGACAGCTCGCCGGGCAGCTCCGGCCGGTGGACGTAGCGGCCGACGACCCGGTCGCCGCAGCGCAGTTCGAGGGGTTCGGTCATCAGCGGCTCGCCTCCCGTACCGGTTGCCGTACCGCCCAGGGGGCGCCGAGTTCGGAGAACAGCGCGAGCGTCTCCGCGGCGGACTCGACCATGCCGTCGACGCCCGGCACCACCCGCCGCTGGGAGCGCTCCCCCGCGACGGCACGCCAGAGCTTGCCGGGGACCGGCAGCGGGTCGGCGGCGGTGCGGATCGCCTCGACGACCTTCATGAACGCGCCGGTGGAGCGCGGCGGGACCAGCAGGTCCGCGCCGTGCGCGAGGTGCGCCAGCAGGTTCTCCAGCAGGTCGGTCCGCGCGAAGACACGCTCCTCGGGACCGTGCGAGGCCCGCTGCAGCAGCATCCGGTCCTGCTTGTACCACAGGGTGATGCGGCCCTTCGTGCCGTGCACGGCGACGTACGGTTCGGCCGCCGTCTCGGCGCACAGGGTGGCCGCGACGGTGACCGAGGTGCCGCGCGCCGTCCTGATCCGGACGCAGGAGGTGTCGTCGGACTCGATCGCGTTGGCGCGGAAGAGTTCGGTCTCGATCGCCGCCACGTCCTCGGCGCGGTCGCTGCCGTCCAGGCGCAGGGCGGTGGCGACGGCGTGCGCGAGCGGGTTGGTGAGCACACCGTCGACCACGTCGACGCCCCGCAGCGTGCGGCGCCCCGACCAGGCGGCGCGCGTGAAGTACTCCTCCTCGCGCACCCAGTTGCCCGCCGCCCCGATGCCGCGCACGCGGCCGATCGCGTCCTCGGCGATCAGCTCGCGCACCGCGGTCACGGCCTGCGAGCCGAGCGACTGGAAGCCGATCTGGCAGGCGCGGCCCCGCGCTTCGAGGCCGCTGACCAGCCGTTCGTACTCCGCGAACGACGGGGCCGGCGGCTTCTCCAGCAGCACGTGCGCGCCATGGGCGGCGGCGGTCAGCGCCAGGTCGGCATGGGTGTGGATCGGAGTGCAGACGACGGCCACGGCGGCGCCCGTGCGGTCGATCAGCTCTCCCAGGTCGCTCCCCTGCGCCGGGGTGCCGAGTCCGGTGAGCAGTTCCTCCCGCAGCGGCCGCACGTCGCACACCCCGGCCAGGCGTACGGTGCCGGCGGCCGTCAGCCGGCGCAGGTTCTCCAGGTGCCAGTGCCCGTGGCCGTACGCGCCGGCCAGGACGACGGGTGTCGCTCCCATGCCGCTCACCCCTTGACCGCCCCGGCGCTGAAACCGGTGACCAGCCACTTCTGGATGAACGCGAAGACGATCACGACCGGCACCGCGGCCACCACCCCGCCGGCCGCCAGCGCCCCCAGGTCGACGCTGTCGGCGCCGATCAGGGTGTTGAGGCCGACCGGGATCGTCTGCTTGTCCTGCGAGCTGAGGAACATCAGCGCGAACAGGAAGTGGTTCCAGCTGTGCACGAACGCGAAGGAGCCGACAGCGATCAGCCCGGGCCGCAGCATCGGCAGCACGATCGCGCGGAACGCCTGGAGGCGCGAGCAGCCGTCGACCCAGGCCGCCTCCTCCAGCGCCATGGGCACGTTCTTGATGAAGCCGCTGATCAGGATGATGGACAGCGGCAGCTGGAACACGGTCTCCGCGATGACCACGCTCCACAGCGAGTTGATCAGCTGCAGGTTGCGGAAGATCTCGAAGAGCGGGACGAGCATCAGCGCGCCGGGGATGAACTGCGAGCACAGCAGCGCCAGCATGAAGGCGTTCCTGCCGCGGAACCTGAAGCGGGCCAGCGCGTAGCCGCCGCACAGCGCCACCACGGTCGTGGTGATCAGGGTGGCGACGCCGACCAGCATGCTGTTCTGGAAGTACATGCCGAACGAGCGCTCGTTCCAGACCTTCTCGAAGTGCTCGGTGGTGGCCGGCCAGGGGACCAGCGACGTCGACCCCGCCGGGCGCACCGCGAACAGCAGCATCCAGTAGAACGGGACCAGGGTGAACAGCAGGTACAGGCCGAGCGGCAGGTAGATCTGCCAGCGCGGGGTGCCGTCGTCCACCGGGCGGCGGCGCCGCCGGGTGGAACGCGGCGGAGTGGTGCCGGCGGGTGGGACCGCGCGGACGTCCTTCTCCGCGAGTGCGGCGGTCATGTGCGGTCGCCTCCGAACTTGCTCAGGCGCAGATAGAGGATCGAGCAGAACAGGAGGATCACGAAGGCGACGGTGGTCAGTGCCGACGCGTAGCCGAAGTCGTGCCCGTCGATGCCGGTGTTGGCGACGTACAGCGGCAGCGTGGTGGTCTGCCCGGCCGGTCCGCCGCCGGTGAGGGTGTAGAGCAGGTCGACGTTGTTGAACTCCCACACCCCGCGCAGCAGCGTGGAGAGCACGATCGCGTCCCGCAGGTGCGGCAGCGTGATGTGGAACAGCTGCCGGTAGCGGTTCGCGCCGTCGACCGAGGCCGCCTCGTACAGTTCCTTGGGGATGGACTGCAGGTCGGCGAGGATGAGGATCGCGAAGAACGGGACCCCGCGCCAGAGTTCGGCCAGGACCGCCGCCCAGAACACCGTGCCGGTGTCGGAGAGCACCGAGGTGCCGTAGGTGCCGATGCCCGCGTCGGCGAGGTAGCGGCTGAACCCGGTGGAGGGGTTGTACAGCAGCATCCAGATGGTGGTCGTCAGGACCCCGGAGACCGCCCAGGGCGAGAAGACCAGGGCGCGGGCGATACCGCGGCCGATGAAGGTCTGGTTGACCAGCAGCGCCAGCACCAGTCCGAGGACGAGCTGCAGGCCCACCTCGACGACGACCCACCGGGCGCTGAAGCCCAGGCTCTGCCAGAACAGCGGGTCGTCGGTGAAGATCCTGGTGAAGTTGGAGAAGCCGGCGAAGCCGTTCCGCCAGGGCTTGGTGACGTTGTAGTCCTGCAGGCTGTAGTAGAGGACGCTGACCATCGGGTACGCGATGAACCCGAGCATCAGCAGGCCTGCCGGGGCTATCAGCAGATACGGGAGGCGCCGGTCGCGCCGCCGGGATGGTTTCGCCACGGCGATGGCCATGACTGGGACTCCTTCACTACGGGGTAAGCGCTTGCTGAATGGGTGTGCGGCATCCCGGACGGCGAGCGTCGGGGGCAGCCGCGGCTGGGGAGGGGCGCGGGCGCTCAGCCCGCGTAGGGCTCGGGCACTTCGCCGGGCCTGGCCAGGAAGCGGAAGTCGCAGCCGGTGTCGGCCTGGGTGATCTGCTCCTGGTACAGGGCTCCGTAGCCGCGCGCGTAGCGCGGCGGGGGCGGCTGCCAGGCGGCGCGGCGGCGTTCCAACTCGGCGTCGTCCACGGCCAGGTGCAGGCTGCGGGCCGGTACGTCGAGGGTGATCAGGTCACCGGTGCGGACCAGTGCGAGCGGGCCGCCGACGTGCGACTCGGGCGCGATGTGCAGGACACAGGCTCCGTAACTCGTGCCGCTCATCCGCGCGTCCGAGATCCGGACCATGTCGCGCACCCCCTGTTTCAGCAGATGGTCGGGGATCGGCAGCATCCCGTACTCGGGCATCCCGGGACCGCCCAGCGGCCCCGACCCGCGCAGGACCAGCACGCTGTCGGCCGTGATGCCCAGCTCCGGGTCGTTGATGGTGGCCTGCATCGCCCGGTAGTCGTCGAAGACCACGGCCGGCCCGGTGTGCTTGAGCAGGTGCGGTTCGGCGGCGATGTGCTTGATGACGGCGCCGTCCGGGCAGAGGTTGCCGCGCAGGACCGCCAGTCCGCCCTCGGCGGCCAGCGGGTTGCCGCGCGGGCGGATGACGTCCTTGTTGTGGACCAGACCGCCGTCGAGCTGCTCGCGCAGCGAGGCGTGCGCGACCGTCGGACGGTCCAGGTGCAGCAGGTCCGTCAGCTGCGCGAGGAACCCGGGCAGGCCGCCGGCGAAGTGGAAGTCCTCCATCAGGTACCGCCCGCCCGGACGCACGTCGGCCAGCACCGGCACCGTGCGCGCGATGCGGTCGAAGTCGTCCAGCGTCAGCTCGACGCCCGAGCGGCCCGCCATCGCGATCAGGTGGATCACGGCGTTGGTGGAGCCGCCCAGGGCCAGGACGGTGGCGACCGCGTCCTGGTACGCGTCATGGGTCAGGATCCGCGACAGCCGCAGGTCCTGCCAGACCAGTTCGACGACGCGCGCCCCCGAGGCGGCCGCCATCCGCTCGTGGCCGGAGTCGACCGCGGGGATCGAGGAGGCGCCGGGCATCGTGGCCCCCAGCGCCTCGGCGGCGGCCGTCAGCGTCGAGGCGGTGCCCATCGTCATGCAGTGGCCGGGGGAACGCGCCAGCCCGCTCTCCAGTTCGGCCAGCTCGCAGTCGCCGATCAGCCCGGCCCGCTTGTCGTCCCAGTACTTCCACATGTCGGTGCCGGAACCCAGCACCTCGTTGCGCCAGTGCCCCGGCAGCATGGGCCCGGCGGGCACGAAGACGGCCGGCAGGTCCATGCTGGCCGCGCCCATCAGCAGCGCCGGGGTGGACTTGTCGCAGCCGCCCAGCAGGACGGTGCCGTCCACCGGGTACGAGCGCAGCAGTTCCTCGGTCTCCATCGCGAGCAGGTTGCGGTAGAGCATCGGCGTCGGCTTCTGGAAGGTCTCCGAGAGCGTGGACACCGGGAACTCCAGCGGGAAGCCGCCCGCCTGCCACACCCCGCGCTTGACCGCCTGGGCGCGCTCGCGCAGGTGGGAGTGGCAGGGGTTGATGTCGGACCAGGTGTTGAGGATCGCGATCACCGGCTTGCCGAGGTGCTCCTCGGGCAGGTAGCCGAGCTGCCGCGTACGGGCCCGGTGGCTGAACGAGCGCAGTCCGTCGGTGCCGTACCAGCGGTGGCTGCGCAGCTGTTCGGGTGACTTCCTCATAGCTCCCAGCCCTTGATGAGGGCCGCGACCTCGGCGCGCTGCGGGTCGGGCAGCTGGCGGCTCGGCGGGCGCACCTCGCGGCGGCACAGGCCCAGCGCGGAGAGCGCCTCCTTGACGACCGTCACGTTGTTCGCGGACTGCTGTGCGGCGCGCAGGTCCTCGAAGGGGCGGATCCGCTCCCAGATCCGCATCGCCTCGGGGTAGTCCCCCGCCCGCAGCGCCGCCAGCATGCCCAGCGAGACGGACGGTGCGACGTTGACCAGCCCCGAGGTGAAGCCGGTGGCGCCGGCCGGCCAGTAGGAGGGCGCGTACAGCTCCGCGAGCCCCGCCACCCACACGAACCGGTCCAGGCCCGCGTCGCGCGCGAAGGCCGCGAAGCGGGCGGCGTCCGGCACCGCGTACTTGGCGCCGATCACGTTGGGGCACAGGTCGCCGAGGAGCGCCATGCGGTCGCCGGCGATGAGCGGGTTGCGGATGTAGGGCACCACGCCGAGTTCGGGGACGGACTCCGCGATGGCCCGGTGGTAGTCCACCCATCCGTCGTGCGAGACGTAGGGGTGCACCGGCTGGTGCACCATCACCATCTGCGCGCCGTGCTCGCGGGCGTGCCGGGCGGCGGCGATCGCGGTCGGCACGTCGTGCCCGACGCCGACCAGGACCACGGCGGAGCGCTGCGCGGTCTCGGCGAGGGTGTCCTCGACGACGGTGAGCCGCTCCTGGGGGGTCAGCGCGTAGAACTCGCCGGTGTTGCCGTTGGGCGTCAGCGTCCGGACGCCGCCGTCCAGCAGCCGGCGCAGCAGCAGCCGGTAGGCGTCCCGGTCGATGGCGCCGTCGGCGTCGAACGGGGTCACGGGTATCGCGACGACGTCGGCGAGCGCGGCCCGCAGTTCGGCGCGGTGCACCGGATCGGTGTCGTGGATCGGATCGGTGCGGTCCATCAGGCGCCCGCCTCCTCGTGCTCGGGGTACGCGCGGCGGACGAAGTCCGAGATGTGGGCGTGCAGCAGACCGGCCGCGCCGTCCGCGTCGCCGGCCAGCGCCGTCCGCAGGATCTCCTGGTGCTCGCGGGCCTCCTGCTCCCAGGAGGGGGAGGCCGCCCAGGCGACGGCCGACACCAGGGCCGCCTGGTCGCGGACCTCGTCGAGCATCCGCGCCAGCAGCGGGTTGCCGCAGGGCAGGTACAGCGCCCGGTGGAAGTCGCGGTTGGCCAGGCTCCGGTCGGCCCGGTCCTCGGCCCCCTCGGCGCGCACGAGCGCGTCCTGCGCCGCCGCCAGGGACTCCTTCCTCAGGATGCTGCGGCGCAGCGCCTCGGGCTCCAGCAGCAGCCGCACGTCGTAGATCTCACGCGCCATGGCCGCGTCCACGGCCCGCACGGTGACGCCCTTGTACTGGCTCATCACGACCAGTCCGGTGCCCGCCAGCGTCTTGAGCGCCTCGCGCACCGGGGTCTTGGAGACCCCGAACTGCGCCGCGAGATCGGCTTCGACGAGGGGCTGTCCCGGACTCAACTGCCCGGTGAGGATGCCGTGCTTGATCGCCTCCAGCACGTACTGCGTCCGGGAGGGGATCGGGGCGGGGGCAAAGGTCATGTGCGCTCTCAGATCTCACGTATCGCGTCTCATATATGACGTACGAAGTACGACGCGATGAAAGTTAGGGCCGCGCCAAAGGTTCGTCAATGCTTTCGACAGAACTGATCCACCACGGCTCCGGCCCGCTGCGGGAGCGCTCCCACAACGGGCCGGGCCAGGGCTGCATCACCGTCGGTCAGGTCCGGTGATCAGCCGACCTTGCCGGTGCCCGCGCCCGCGCGGACCTCGGCCGCCACCTGCGCGGTGGGGTCGAGGGTGAACGCGTAGGGCGGGCTGGTGAAGGTGCCGGTGCGCGTGATGACGGGGGCCGCGCCGCCGTAGTCGTTGCCGCTCGCGTTGGCGTAGCCGTCGACCGGACTGTCCTCGGTGGTCCACACCGGGAGGTTCACCTGTACGAAGACGTTGTTCTGGATCAGGCACTGGGCGTTCATCAGGCAGTGGATGCCGCTGGTCGGGGCGTTCTCGAACAGGTTGTCGTAGGCGTGCAGATGACCGAACCGGATGCGCGGCAGCCGGGAGTCCACGTTGCTGAACCAGTTGTGCCCGTAGGTGACGCGAATGCTCGCGTCCTCGGCGGCGTTCTTGTCGCTGTGGCCGACGAGCGAGCCCTTGAAGTGGTCGTGCAGGTGGTTCCAGGAGACGGTGACGTCCGTGGAGCCGTGGTTGATGTCCAGCAGGCCGTCGTAGTAGTCCTTGTCGTGCGTGCGGTCGTTGAACAGCTCGTTGTGGTCGATCCACACGTGGTCGGACTTCTGGATCTGGATGAGGTCGACGGGCGCCTTGGCGAGCGAGATCCGCAGGTTGCGGACGATGACGTTGTGGGCCTTCTTGATGAACAGCCCGGCCCCGGTGAGGCCCGAGCCGGCGCCCACCCCGACGATGGTCTTGTCGGAGGTCACGTAGATCTGCTCGGTGCCCCGCAGCATGCCGGAGACCTTGATGGTCTTCGCGCCGGTCGACTTGGCCTCGGTCACCAGCTGGGCGAGCGTGGTGACGGTGACGGTGGCGCCGCCCGCGCCGCCGGTCGTTCCCGCGCCGTAGCCGATGGGTGCGTTCTCGAAGGCCGCCGCCGCGACCGCGGCCGGCCCGGTGCCGGTCACGACCGGGCCGGCGCCCGCCGGGGAGGCGACGAGGGCGACCGAGGTGACGCCGGCCGCGACGGCGCCGGCGAGCAGGGCACGGCGGCGGGTGGGTGAGGGGATCCGTGTCATGGCGTGCGGCCTCTCACTTGTAGGTGATGTCGGAGGCGGAGTACAGGCAGTGCACGCCGTCCGGACCGCTGCCGATCTTGGACGGCTCGCCGCTGGTCACGCCCTTGTACCGGTCGCAGGGGCTGATCTTCCTGCTGCTGTCGTTCACGACGGTGATGCCGGAGAGCTTCGCGGTGTCGCCGTAGTTGGAGTTGATGCCCACGATGGACTTGCCGGGCGAGGTGACGGTGACGTTCTGGACGACGACGTGCCGCTCGTACTGCTTCTTGCAGTTGCCGCACGAGCGGTAGAGCTTCCCGAAGTCGTTCACCTGGAAGTTCTTGATGATCATCGTGCCGGGGCCGTTGTGCTGGAAGACCTTGTCGGAGGCCTTGCGCGCCCCGCCTCCGTCGATGGTCATGGTCTGCGACGCGGACGTGCCCTTGAAGGTCGCGGCGTCCTCGCCGACGTCCTGCCACCAGACGTTCTTGAGCGTGCAGGTGCCCAGGCAGTGGATGCCGTCGGCCGCCGGGGAGCCGAGGATGACGTTCTGCAGGGTGGCGCCGTTGGCCAGCTCGAAGAGGGGGTCCTGGCTCTCGCTCTGGCCGTCGGTGCCCAGGTCGCCGCTGCCGATGTAGCGGACCATGCCGCCGTCGCGGGTGCCGGTCACCTTGATCGTGCTGGTGACCAGCTTGTCGCTGGACGGCGTCGGCCAGGCGGCCGGCGCGGGCGCGGCCTCGGACGCGGCCTGCGGCGCGGGGGCTTTCGCGGACGCGGCGCCCGGGACGGTGACCAGCGCGGTCACGGCCAGGGCGACGGCCGCCAGCGGCGCGAGGACGGCGGGGGCGACCCGCCGGGACGGTGTACGTGCTGCCATGTCGGTCCTCCATGGGGGGATGGCGAAGGATGCGGCCGCGCACCGGCGTTCACGTCCGAATGTCGAAGTTCATGTCCGTGAACGGTGGGGCCGGTGATGAAGCTAGAGAGCAAGCGCGTACCTGTCAATGACCTGAACATCCTCATGTTGCAAGGGAGTTGGCGAGCAAGCGCTTGCCCAAGGGCATGCGAAAGCGGCCGACCACGCGAAGTGGTCGGCCGCCGCCGCGCGGGAGCGCGGGTCAGGAGCGCGCGGCCGTGCGACTGCTCGTCGTCCGGGCGGTCCGGCGGGCTGACGTGAGGTCAGGCGCGCCGGCGGGACGTCATCAGGCGCTGCAGCAGGACGAAGGCGAACAGCAGCGCGCCGACCGCGATCTTCGTCCACCAGGAGCTGAGCGTGCCCTCGAAGGTGATGATGGTCTTGATGACGCCCAGCACGAGGACGCCCAGCAGGGTGCCCAGGACGTAGCCCGAGCCGCCGGACAGGATCGTCCCGCCGATCACCACGGCGGCGATCGCGTCCAGCTCCGTGCCGACCAGGTGCAGGCTGTACCCGGACAGCGTGTAGAGCGTGAACAGCACGCCGCCCAGGGCCGAGCACAGCCCGCTGACGGTGTAGGCGCGGATCACCGTCCGCCCCACCGGGACCCCCATCAGCAGCGCGGACTGCGCGTTGCCGCCGACCGCGTACACCGCGCGGCCGAAGCCCGTGTAGTGCAGCGTCAGGAAGGCGATGGCGACGACGGCCAGCGCGATGACCACGGACCAGGAGACGAACACGCCGCCGGGGAGGGTCACATGGGACTGCGCCAGGGTGGTGAAGACCGGGTCGTCGATCGGGATCGAGTTGGTGCTGATCAGGTAGCACAGCCCCCGGGCGAAGAACATCCCGGCCAGCGTCGCGATGAAGGGCTGCACCTCGAAGTGGTGGATGGCGTAGCCCATGCCGCCGCCGATCACGGCGCCGACCGCCAGCACCAGCGGGATGACCAGCGCGGGCGGCCACCCGTGCTGCTGGACGAGGGTGGCGCACAGCATCGTGGAGAGCGCGGCGACGGCGCCGACCGACAGGTCGATCCCGCCGGTGAGGATCACGAACGTCATCCCCACCGCGATGACCAGCAGGAACGCGTTGTCCACGAAGAGGTTGGCGATGGTCTGGCCGGCCAGGAAGTCCAGGTAGCGGTAATTGCCCGCTTCGAGGGTCAGCGCGAACAGGACGGCGGTGGCCATGACCGGGACGTAGTCGCGGTGCTGGGCCAGGAAGGTGCGCACGCCGCGGCCGGCGGCTGCGCGGGGCTGGGTCGCGCTCACAGGGTGGTCGCCTCCTTCGGGCTCTGGACGGCGTTGGCCGGTGCGTGGTCCCGGGGGGCGCCGGGGCGCCGTTCGGCGGCGTCCGCCCGGGTGCCGCCGGCGGTGCCCGGGCGGCGCGGGGCCCGGCGCGACAGCACCTTGGCGCGGAAGGCCGGGGACTGCAGCAGGCAGACCGCCATCACGACCAGTGCCTTGAACACCAGCGTCGTCTCGGGCGGCACGCCCACGGTGTAGACCGTGGTGGAGAGGGTCTGGATGACGAGGGCGCCGATGGCGGTGCCCCCGAGGTGGAAGCGGCCCCCGGTCAGCGAGGTGCCGCCGATGACCACGGCGAGGATCGCGTCGAGCTCGATCCACAGGCCCGCGTTGTTCCCGTCGGCGGCGGTCACGTTGGAGCTGATCATCAGTCCGGCGCCGGCCGCGCACAGCGCGCAGAACGCGTAGACCGCGATGGTCAGGCCGCGGGCCCGGATGCCGACCAGCCGGCTGGCCTCCTTGTTGCCGCCGACCGATTCCAGCAGCAGCCCCAGCGCGGTGCGCCGCACGACCAGGCCGGTCAGCACGAGCACCGCGGCGGCGATCAGTACCGAGAGCGGCAGGCCGAGCTCGTAGCCGCCGCCGATCAGGTGGTAGGGCTCGCTGTTGACCGTGATGATGCGGCCGCTGGTGATCATCTGGGCGACTCCGCGCCCCGCGACCATCAGGATCAGGGTCGCGATGATCGGCTGCATGCCGATCCCGGCGACCAGCACCCCGTTCCACACGCCCAGCGCGACGCACACGCCCAGCGCGACCAGGACCGCGACGACGACTCCGCCGGCGCTGTGCTGGTCGGCGAGGTCGCTGATGTTCAGGCAGGCGACGGCGCCGGAGATGGCGACCACCGCGCCGACCGACAGGTCGATCCCGCCGATGGCGATGACCAGGGTCATGCCCACGGCGACCAGCAGCAGCGGGGAGCCGAGCCGCAGGATGTCGACGAGGCTGCCGAAGAGGTGGCCGTCGCGGATCTGGACGGAGAAGAAGTCCGGGGTGTAGACGACATTGGTGATCAGCAGGCCGACGAGCAGGGCCAGCGGCCAGAACAGCCGGTGGGCGGCGAGTCGGGTGACGAGGGGCGGCATCAGTGGGTCCCTCCGGTCGCGATGGTCTCCATCAGCCGGTCCAGGGTCAGTTCCTCGGTGTTGGGCAGTGTCGCCACCAGTTCGCGGTCCCGCAGCACCGCGACGGTGTCGGACAGGGCCAGCACCTCTTCGAGTTCGGCGGAGACGTAGACCACCGCCATGCCGTCCGCGGCGAGCGACGCCACCAGCCGCTGGATCTCGGCCTTGGCCCCGATGTCGATCCCGCGGGTCGGCTCGTCGAGGATCAGCAGTTTCGGTTCGGTGATCAGCCAGCGGGCGAGCAGCACCTTCTGCTGGTTGCCGCCGCTGAGGTTGCGCACGACCGCCTCCGGGTCGGCCGGGTGGATGTGCAGCGCGGCGATCCAGTGCGCGACCAGTTCCTCCGTGCGGCGGGCGGGCAGCGCCCTCATCCAGCCGCGGGAGGCCTGCAGGGCCAGGACGATGTTCTCCCGGACCGTCAGGTCGGGGATGATCCCCTCGCTCCTGCGGTTCTCCGAGCAGAAGGCGATGCCGCGCCGGACGGCGGCGCGCGGGCTGCGCAGCGTGACGGAGCGCCCGTCGACCGTCAGGCTGCCGGTGTCGGCACGGTCCGCGCCGGCCAGCAGCCGGGCGGTCTCCGAGCGGCCGGCGCCCAGCAGCCCGGCCAGGCCGAGCACCTCCCCCGGGCGCACGGCGAGGTCGAAGGGCGCGACGGCGCCCTTGCGCCCCAGGGCGTGCGCCTCGGCGAACGGCTCCCCGGCCGGGCGGGCGCGGTCGCCCCGTCCCCGCTCGGTGAGCTCCCCCAGCTCCTGCCCGAGCATCGCCGACACCAGCTCGATCTGCGGCAGGTGCGCGGTGCGGTACTCGCCGACCAGCCGGCCGTCGCGCAGCACGGTGATCCGGTCGGACACGTCGTAGACCTGGTCCAGGAAGTGCGTCACGAACAGGATCGCCACGCCCTCCCCGCGCAGCCGCCGGATCACCTTGAACAGCTGCGCCACCTCCTCGCGGTCCAGGCTGGAGGTGGGTTCGTCGAGGATCAGCACCTTCGCCTGGATGTCCACGGCGCGGGCGATGGCGACCATCTGCTGCAGGGCGAGCGGCAGGGTGTCCAGCGGCGCCCGGACGTCGATCCGCAGATCGAGACCGGTCAGCAGCTCGCGGGCGCGGCGGCGCAGCTCGGACCAGGCGATGCGGCCGAGCCTGCGGGGTTCGCGGCCGAGGAAGATGTTCTCCGCGACCGACAGGTTCGGGCAGAGGTTGACCTCCTGGTACACGGTGCTGACCCCGGCCTGCTGCGCCTGCAGCGGGCCGGCGAACCGGACCGGGCGGCCCTCCAGCGTCACGGTTCCGGCCTCGGCCTCGTGGACCCCGGTCAGCACCTTGATCAGGGTGGACTTCCCGGCGCCGTTCTCGCCCATCAGGGCGTGCACCTCACCGGGGTACAGCGTGAGGCCGACATCGGAGAGCGCCCGGACGCCGGCGAACTCCTTGGTGATGCCGGTCATGTGGAGGACGGGTTGAGCGGGACTGGGCTGCGGCGTCGACATGGGAGCTCCTCTCCTCGGGCCGCTCATGGGGCTCCGGCCGGGGCCCGGGGCGCCCCTCCTGGGGCGCACCCGTCCCGGATCACCGGAGCTGTACCGGCCGATCAGTACTGGCGGTTGGGGAGCTCGGCCGCTGCCTTGTCCTTGGTGAAGACGCCTTCCTTGGACTCGACCCGGGCCGGCACCTCGGTCTTGTCCTTGAGCTTGCGCACCAGGTCCATGACCTGCGGGCCGATCAGCGGGTTGCACTCGACGACGACTTCGATCTTGCCGTCGGCCATGGCCTGGAAGGCGTCCTTGACCCCGTCGATGGAGACGATGCGGATGTCCTTGCCGGGCTTGAGGCCCGCTTCCTCGATCGCCTGGATGGCGCCCATCGCCATGTCGTCGTTGTGGGCGAAGAGGACGTCGATGTCCTTGTGCGCCTTCAGGAAGGCCGTCATGACCTCCTTGCCCTTGGCGCGGGTGAAGTCACCGGTCTGGTCCGCGACCAGCTTGAACTTGGGGTCCTTGAGGACGAGGTCCTCGAACCCCTTCTTGCGGTCGATGGCCGGGGCGGAGCCGGTGGTGCCCTCCAGCTCCGCGATGTTCACCGGGCCGGCGTTGGCCTTCTCCGCGTCCACCAGCCACTGGCCGGCGGAGGTCCCCTCCTTGACGAAGTCCGAGCCGATGAAGGTCTTGTAGAGGGACTTGTCCTGGGTGTCGATCGCCCGGTCGGTGAGGATCACCGGGATGCCGGCGGTCTTGGCCTCCTTCAGCACCGTGTCCCAGCCCGTGACGACCACCGGCGAGAAGCCGATGACGTCCACCTTCTGCTGGATGAAGGTGCGGATCGCGGCGATCTGGTTCTCCTGCTTCTGCTGCGCGTCGGAGAACTTCAGCTCGAAGCCGGCGGCCTTCGCCGCGTCCTGGATGGACTTGGTGTTGGCGGCGCGCCAGCCGCTCTCGGACCCGACCTGCGAGAAGCCGAAGACCAGCTTCTTGGCACCGCTCGCGTCCGTGCCGCTGCCCGCGGCGGCCTTCTTGCCCGCCCCGCCGCAGGCGGCGAGGGACACGCACAGCGCCACGGCCAGCAGGGCCGCGGCGGTGCCGCGCGTACGGGGTCTTGCCGGGGTGGAGGTGGTGAGGGACATCGTGCACTCTCCTTTGAGCCGGGGTGTTTCCCTTGCGATGTATGACCTGGGTGGTGCGACTGCGGGGTCGGCCGAAGCCGTTCAGAAACCGCGGGCCAGCCGGTGGTAGGCCTGGTTCCAGCGGATCTCCTTCGTGAACTGGCGGATCGTGGTGCCCTTGTCGATGACCAGGAGTTCCGCTCCGGCCATCTCCGCGAGGTCCTCGAGCTCCTCCGTGCCGACGGCGCTGGAGAGCACGGTGTGGTGCGGGCCGCCGGCCGTGAGCCACGCCTCGGTCGACGTCCGCAGGTCGGGCTGCGGCTTCCACACCGCGTGCGCCACCGGCAGGTTCGGCAGCGGCTCGGCGGCCGCGACCACGTCGATCTCGTTGGCGACCAGCCGGAAGCGGTCCCCCATGTCGGCCAGGCCCACCACGACCGCCGGGCCCGGGGCGGCCTCGAAGACCAGCCGGACGGGGTCCTCCCGGCCGCCGATGCCCAGCGGGTGGATCTCGCACGAGGGGACCTCGGCGGCGATCGACGGGCAGACCTCGAGCATGTGCGCGCCGAGGATGACCTCCTGCCCGGCCTCCAGGTGGTACGTGTAGTCCTCCATGAACGACGTCCCGCCGGGCAGGCCGGCCGACATCGCCTTGAGCGTGCGCAGCAGCGCGGCGGTCTTCCAGTCCCCCTCGCCGCCGAAGCCGTAGCCGTCCGCCATCAGGCGCTGCACGGCCAGGCCGGGCAGCTGGCGCAGCCCCCCGAGGTCCTCGAAGTTGGTGGTGAACGCCTGGAAGCCGCCGTCGGTGAGGAACGCGCGCATGCCGAGTTCGATCCGCGCCGCGTACCGCAGCGCGTCGTGCCGCTCCGCTCCGATGCCCAGTTCGGGCGCGAGCCGGTAGCTCTCCTGGTACTCCTTGACCAGCCCGGTGACGTCGGCGTCGGCCACCGCGTCGACCACGGCGACCAGGTCGTTGACCCCGTAGGTGTTGACCGAGACGCCGAACCGCAGCTGGGCCTCGACCTTGTCGCCCTCGGTGACCGCGACATCGCGCATGTTGTCGCCGAACCGCGCCACCCGCAGGGTGCGCAGCGCCGCGTGTCCGGCGGCGGCGCGGGCCCAGGCGCCGACGCGCCGGGTCACCGACGGGTCACTGACGTGGCCGGCGACCGTCTTGCGGGCCACGCCCAGCCGGGACTGGATGTACCCGAACTCGCGGTCGCCGTGCGCCGCCTGGTTGAGGTTCATGAAGTCCATGTCGATGGAGCCCCACGGCAGCGCCCGGTTGGCCTGGGTGTGCAGGTGCAGCATCGGCTTGCGCAGCGCGTCGAGGCCGGCGATCCACATCTTGGCCGGGGAGAACGTGTGCATCCAGGCGATGACGCCGACGCAGTCGTCGGCGGCGTTGGCGTCGAGGCAGACCCGCCGGATCGCGTCCGCGTCGGTGAGGACCGGCAGCCACTTCACCCGGACGGCGATGTCGGAGCCGTCGTCGAGGGCCGCGGCGATCTGCTGGGACTGCTCGGCGACCTGCTGGAGCGTGTCCGGTCCATAGAGTCCCTGGCTTCCGGTGAGGAACCAGACTTCACGGCCTTCGAGCGACTTCATTTCTGGACTCCTTGACGGCCGGAGGGCTGCTGGCCGTAGACGTTCTGGTAGCGGTCGTAGAGCGAGTCGATGTCCGGTGCGGCGATGCCGACCGGTTCCCCGAGCTGCCGGGAGATGTGGACGGTGCGGGCGACGTCCTCGCACATCACGGCGGCCTTGACGGCGGCCCTGGCGTCCTTGCCGATGGTGAACACGCCGTGGCTCTGCATCAGTACGGCGGGCGAGCGGTGGCCCTTGAGGGTGGCCACGATGCCCTGGCCGATCGAGTCGTCGCCGATCAGCGCGAACGGGCCGACGGGGATCTCCGCGCCGAACTCGTCCGCCATCGCGGTGACCACGCACGGCACCGCCTCACCGCGGGCCGCCCAGCCGGTGGCGTAGGTGGAGTGGGTGTGCACCACGCCCCCCACCTCGGGCATGTGGCGGTAGACGTAGGCGTGGGCGGCGGTGTCCGAGGACGGGTGGTGGCTGCCCTCGAGGACGTTGCCGTCCAGGTCGCAGAGGATCATGTTCTCGGGCGTCAGGTCGTCGTAGGAGACCCCGCTCGGCTTGATGACCATCAGGTCGCGGCCCGGCACGCGGGCCGAGACGTTGCCGGCGGTCCACACCACGAGCTGGTAGCGGACGAGTTCCTGGTGCAGATCGCTGACCTGCTGCCGGATCAGCCGGATCGCGGCGCCGGTCTCGGGGTCGGACGCGGGACCGGTCAGGGGGTCGGTCGTGGGATCAGTCATGGGAACGGCCTTCCGGGCAGGTCAGTCGACGGCGGGGGCGGAGGTCTCGTTGCGCAGCTCGCGCAGCCGGTGCAGCACGCCCCGGTGCTCGCCGCCGAGCAGGTCGTGCAGGGCGCGGTACTCGGCGAACAGCCGGTCGTAGGCGTCCGCGCGTGCCGCGTCCGGCAGGTACCGGTCCTCGTGCACGCGCCCCATCACCTCGGCCGCGGCCGGCACGCTCGGGTAGGCCCCGGCCGCGACCGCCGCGTGGATGGCGGAGCCCAGGGCCGGTGCCTGCTCGGAGGCCGCGACGCTCAGCGGGCGGCGCAGCACGTCCGCGTAGATCTGCATCAGCAGTGCGTTCCTGGTCAGGCCGCCGGCCGCGGTGAAGCGGGTGACCGGGACGCCGGAGGTCTCGAAGGCCTCGACGATGACGCGGGTGCCGAAGGCCGTCGACTCCAGCAGCGCCCGGTAGACCTCCGGCGGCCGGGTGGCCAGCGTCGCGCCGACCAGCACGCCGGAGAGCCGGTGGTCGACGAGCACCGAGCGGTTGCCGTTCCACCAGTCGAGCGCCACCAGGCCGTGGCCGCCGACCGGCTGGTCCGCCGCCAGCCGGGACAGCAGCTCGTGCACGCTGATGCCCTCGGCGGCGGCCCGCTCGTGGTAAACCGGCGGCACGCCGTGCTCGACGAACCAGCCGAAGATGTCGCCGACGCCGCTCTGTCCGGCTTCGAAGCCCCACAGCCCGTCGACCACTCCCCCGTCGACCACCCCGCACATGCCGGGGACCTCGGCGGCCTTCTCGCCGTTGAGGATGTGGCAGGTGGAGGTGCCCATGACGGCGAGCAGTTCGCCGGCCCCGGCCGACCGGGCCGCCGGGGCGGTGACATGGGCGTCCACGTTGCCGACCGCGACCGCGATGCCCTGCGGGAGTCCGGTCCAGGCGGCGGCCTCGGCCGTCAGGCCGCCCGCCCGGCCGCCCAGCGGGGCGAGCGGGTGCTCCAGGCGGGTCCGCGCGAAGTCCGCGAAGTCGGGGTTGAGGGCGGCCAGGTACGCGGCCGACGGGTAGCCGCCGTTCTGGTGGATCCCCTTGTAGCCGGCCGTGCAGGTGTTGCGGGTCTCGACACCGGTGAGCTGCCAGACGATCCAGTCCGCCGCCTCGATCCAGCGGTCGGTGCGCCGGTAGGTGTCCGGGTCCTCCTCCAGCACCTGCAGCGCCTTGGCGTACTGCCACTCGGAGGAGATCAGTCCGCCGTAGCGGGCGATCCACCTCTCACCGCGCTCGTGGGCCAGCGCGTTGATCCGGTCGGCCTGGGGCTGGGCCGCGTGGTGCTTCCACAGCTTGGGCCACGCGTGCGGGCGGGCCGCGAGCTCCGGGGTGAGGCACAGCGGGGTGCCGTCGGCGCCGGTGGGAAGGCAGGTGGAGGCGGTGAAGTCGGTGCCCACGCCGATCACCTCGGCGGGGTCGATCCCGGCGGCGGCGACGGCCTCGGGCACCGCCCGGCGGATGACGTCCAGCCAGTCCCCGGGATGCTGCAGGGCCCAGTCCGGGGGCAGCGGGGCGTCGGTGCCGGGCAACCGGTGGTCGATCACCGCGTGGGTGTACGCGTGGACGGCGCTGCCCATCTCGGCCCCGTCCGCGACACGGACGACGACGGCGCGGCCGGAGAGCGTACCGAAGTCGATCCCCAGCACGTAGCCGGACCGGGAAGAATTGTTAGCGTTAACACTCATTGTCGTGCTGTCCGTTCAAGAAGATGATGCCGTGGGGTGCAGCGGGTGGCGGGGCTGATCTCCGACGCGCAGCCGACCGCCCCGAAATGTTGCACCGAGGTTACCGACCCCCAGAGTGTGAGCGTTAACAAAGGGTGGCGTCAATGCTCCGCGGTGGTCACAAATCGACAACGGACGCGGTCCGCGGCACCTCCCGTCCGGCCGCCGGCACCCGCCCCGCGGAAATCTCCTGATCGGCGGCAACCTTCCCCCGGGCGGCGGCCACTGAAGAGCCGAACCCTCACTTCGCACCGAAGGAACGACATCACGTGTCTGCCCCCTCGCACCGCCGCTCACCGTCCCGGCGCCTGCTCGCCCTGGCCGGCGTCGCCGCGCTGGCGGCCGCCGGCCTCGCCGTCGTCCCCCTGACGACGGGCGCCGGCGCCGCCCCCGCGGACCTGGCGCACTCGGTCCTTCCCGCCGGCGACGGCTGGGCCGCCCTCGCAGCGGGCACCAGCGGCGGCCAGGCCGCCGACTCCGCCCACACCTTCACCGTCTCCACCCGGGCCCAACTGGCGAAGGCCCTCAAGGCCGGCCCCGCCGGCGCTCCGCGGATCATCCAGGTCAAGGGCGTCATCGACGCCAACACCGACGACGCCGGCAAGGCGCTGGGCTGCGCGGACTACGCCGCGGGCACCGGCTACTCGCTCAGCGCCTATCTCAAGGCCTACGCCCCGGCCACCTGGGGCCGCGGCAAGGTGCCCAGCGGGACGCAGGAGAAGGCGCGCGCCGCCGCGCAGCAGCGGCAGGCCGCCCGCGTGGTCCTGGCCGTGCCCTCCCGCACCACGATCGTCGGCGTGCCCGGCTCGGGCGCGGCGATCACCGGCGGCAGCCTGCAGGTGAAGAACGCGGACAACGTCATCGTCCGCAACCTCGGCCTCACCGACACCCGCGACTGCTTCCCCCAGTGGGACCCGACCGACGGCTCCACCGGCAACTGGAACTCCGCGTACGACGCGCTCACCGTGCGCGGCTCCACGCACGTGTGGGCCGACCACAACACCTTCGGCGACGGCCCGCACCCCGACCGGACCAACCCGTCCTACTTCGGCCGCGAGTACCAGGTCCACGACGGCGCCCTGGACATCACCAACGCCTCCGACCTGGTCACCGTCGAGTACAACCGATTCGCCGACCACGACAAGACCATGCTCATCGGGAGCAGCGACAAGGACACCAAGCTGCGGGTGACGCTGCACCACAACGTCTTCCAGGGCATCGTCCAGCGCGCCCCGCTCGCCCGGGTCGGCCGGATCCACCTGTACGACAACTACTACGCCACGGCGCCGCTGGACGGCTACACCCACAGCTACAGCATCAACTCCCGAGCCGGGGCGCAGGTCGTCGCCCAGAACAACTACTGGGCCCTGTCCGGCGACCGCAAGGCCTCACAGCTGCTCAGCGGGGACGGCACCGGCTCGGTGGCGGGCAGCGGCAACCTGGTTGACGGCACCGTGACCGACCTCGTCGCGGCGTACAACGCCGCCCACTCCTCGAAGAAGATCAAGACGACGGTGAACTGGACACCCGAGCTCACCGCGGGGCTGGAGCCCGCCGCCGGGCTGCCCGCGAAACTCGGCCGGAAGGCCGGCGCGGGCGTCCTCACCGCCACGGGCGGCACCCCCTGAGCCCGGGACCCCCGCACCCCCGGCAGCCGCCCCCGTCCTGCGGTTGCTAAGCTGCCGCCTCCCCATATGTGAACGCTCACATCCCCTGAAGAGGTCGCAACGGACATGCCTTTCGAGGACGCATCCGCCGAGTTCCACGACTTCTTCGAGCGCCACTACGCCGAACTCGCCCGCCTCGCCCATCTGCTGACGGGCGAGGCGGACGCGGCGGACGACCTCGCCGCGGACGCGCTGACCGCGCTGTGGCACCGCTGGGACCGGGTACGGCAGGCCGACCACCCCGTCGCCTACGCCCGGGGCGTGGTGTCGAACATGGCCCGCAACCGCATCCGCGGCGCGGTCCGCGAACGCCGCCGCGTCGCGCTGTTCTGGACCCGGCACGCCGACGCGGCGGAGGGCCCCGACGTCGCCGCCGTCGTGGACGTCCGCACCGCGCTCGGCCGGCTCCCCTTCCGCAAACGCGCGTGCGTCGTCCTGCGGCACGCCTTCGACCTCTCGGAGAAGGACACCGCGCTCGCGCTCGGCATATCGGTCGGTACCGTGAAGAGCCAGACCTCCAAGGGCCTGGCGGAACTGGAACGCACCCTCAGCGGACGGGCCGCCGAGGCGCTCGCGGGGAGGAGGAACTGATGGACGACGTACGCCACGAGCTGCGGCAGGCCGCCGCCGCCCACCAGCCGGACCGCGCACGCATCCTCGCCCGCGTCCAACGCGGCATGCTCCCCCCGTCCGCCACCGCCCCCCTCGACGCGCACGGCGCCCGCACCGCCCGGCACCGCAACCGGGTCGCCCTGTCCTGGCCGAGGGTCGTGCTCACCACCCTGGCGACCGCCGCGACCCTGGCCGTCGGCGGGTTCGCGGTCGGCGCCGTCGTCCGCGGCCACGAGCCGCGGCAGGAGTCCGCCGCCGGACCCGGGACGCCGCTGCCCCCCTCCTCCCCGTCCCCGTCCCCGCACACCGCCGGACCCGGACTCCCGGGCCGCGCCACCACCCCGCCCGCCGCGACCGGCCGGCCCGCCGCACCGTCCACCACTCCCCCGCACAGCCCCCCGTCCGCCGTGCCGCCGAGCGGTCCGCACACCGAGGACGGGCCCCTGTGGGCGGACGGCTCCGTCGACCCGCACAGCAACACCTTCTGGGCGCAGAGCAACATCACCCTCAAGACGCGCGTGCCCCTGACCGCGCTGAGCGTGGAGCTGCGCATCGCCCGGACCGCCGGCGTGCACAGCACCGGCAGCTGGCGGACGCTGCCCGCCGACGACTTCGCCCTCGCGGTGCGGGAGGACGGCGACCGGCTCGTCTACCGCTGGACCCTGAAAGAGGGCAGAACCGTCCCCGCCGGCGAGCACGTCTTCGCCGGCCAGTACGACCACGCCGCGGGGGGCCGGGACGCCCGGGCCGACAGCTACCGCGTGGACGCCCGCACGGCGGACGGCAGGCCCGCGGTCTGGGGGGACTTCGCGCCCAGCTCGTGAACGGCACCGCGCACCGAAGGGCGCGGCAACCTTTTCGGCCGTGGTGGCCACTGGTGGGTGCGACACCCCACCACCACCCCCAGGGCAGATGAGGTCATGGAAAGCACTCAGCACACGGCACGACACCGCAGGCGCCGGCTCGGCCTGATGATCGGCCTCCCGGTCGCGCTGGCCACCGCGGTCGGCGTGACCTACGGAGCGGCCTTCGGCGCCTTCGGCGCCGACGCGCAGCCCCGCGCGGCGGCGGCCACCACAGCGCCCGCCTGGGCCGGCGCCGCCGCGGACGGCTTCGCCTCGGTCGACGCGCTGGGGCAGCACGGCACCTACGGCGGCCGCGGCGGCGCGATCGTCACGGTGCGGACCCAGGCCGACCTGGAGAAGTACGCGACCGCCGCGCAGCCGTACGTCATCGTCGTGGCGGGGGCGATCACCATGGCCCCCAAGGGCACGGAGATCAAGGTCGCCTCGCACAAGACGATCGTGGGCTCGGGCACCTCGGGCCACCTCGTCGGCGGCGGGTTCTTCCTCGGCCAGGGCGTCCACAACGTGATCATCAGGAACCTCACGATCCGCGACTCGTACGCCGGCACGTGGAACGACAAGGAGCACGACTGGGACGCCATCCAGATGGACGGCGCCCACCACGTGTGGATCGACCACAACGACCTGCGCCACATGGCCGACGGGCTGATCGACAGCCGCAAGGACACCACGTACCTGACGGTGTCCTGGAACCGGCTGACCAACGACAACAAGGCCTTCGGCATCGGCTGGACCGACCACGTCACCGCCGACCTCACGATCCACCACAACTGGTTCCACGAGACCCAGCAGCGCAACCCCTCCGCCGACAACGTCGCGCACGCGCACCTCTACAACAACTTCCTGCAGGACGACCCGGGCACGTCCATCACCGCCGCCTACGGCAACTACGCGCGCGGCGGGACGCGGATGGTGCTGGAGAACAGCTACTTCGACGGCGTGGCCAACCCGGTGACCAGGGACCGCACGGCCTCCGTCGTGCAGCGCGGCAACCTCTTCGCGCACACCACCGGCCGCAACGAGAGCGGCGGGACGGCCTTCGACCCGCACGCGTACTACTCCTACACCCTCGACCCGGCCGCCGCCGTCCCCGCGACGGTGAAGGCCGGCGCCGGCCCCCGCTCCACCATCGGCACCGCGTCCGTGCCCGCGTCCGCTCCGTCCCCGGTGCCCGCGGCCACGACCGCCTTCACCGTCGCCAAGGACGGGTCGGGCCGCTACCGCACGGTGCAGGCCGCCGTGGACGCCGCGCCGTCCAACAGCGCCTCGCGGACCGTCATCTCGATCGCCCCGGGCACCTACCGGGAGACGGTCCGGATCCCGGCCGGCAAGCCGCGCCTGACCCTGCGGGGCGCCGGCGGCAGCCGCAAGGACACCGTCATCGTCCAGAACCACGCCTCCGGCACCCCCAAGCCGGGCGGATCGGGCACCTACGGCACGGCCGGCAGCGCCACCGTCACCGTCGAGGCCGACGACTTCGAGGCCCGCGGCCTCACCATCGCCAACGACTTCGACGAGAAGGCCGACCCCCGCGTCAGCGCCCAGGCGGTGGCGCTGCGCACCGCCGCCGACCGGGTCCGGCTCGACGACGTGAGCGTCACGGGCGACCAGGACACCCTCGAACTGGAGGCCGCCGGCAGGAAGCCGGGACGGGTCCTCGTGACGAACTCCGAGATCGTCGGCAATGTCGACTTCGTCTTCGGCGGGGCCACCGCCGTGATCGACCGGTCGGTGCTCACCCTCAAGCAGCGGGCGGACGGCAGCTCGGGCGGGTGCGTCACCGCGCCCAGCACCGCCGCGGGCCGCAAGGGCTTCCTGATCACCCGCTCCACCGTCGGCGGCGCCGTCGCGCCCGGGGGCGTCTCCCTGGGCCGGCCCTGGCACGCGGGCGGCGACGCGTCCCTCGACCCGCAGACCACCGTGAGCCACTCGACCCTCGGCCGGGCCGTCAGCGCCACCCCGTGGGCCGACATGGGCGGCTTCTCCTGGAAGGACGACCGCTTCGCGGAGTACCGCAACACCGGCCCCGGCGCGGGCCCGGCGAGCGGCAGCCGCCCGCAGTTGACCGGCGCCCAGGCCGCCGGCCAGGAGATCGGCGACTGGCTGGGCGACTGGACGCCCGCCGGCTCCTGACGGAGGTGCGCGGGGGCGCCGCACCGGCGGCGGCGACCCCCGCGACGTGCTGCGATGCGAAACGGTGACCATCCGAGTCTTGACGCCCATTCTGTTAGCGTTAACACTCTTGTAACGCCAGGCCAGCGACATGGTCGGGCCGGGCACCGGCGGGCTTGCCAACAGCCACCGGGCCCCTGTCGGCCGAGCCCGATCCGTGCGCGCCCCCCGCGCCGTCATCGCACCCCACCAGCCACGGGGACTCGACCGATCCGAGGACACCGGGGTCGTGCGGAGGCCGTTCGCGGGTCTCGCCGGCCGCGGCACATCACTGGAGGAAGTGTGCGGAAGATATCGACAGGCATCGCCCTGGTTGCGCTAACAATGGTGCTGGCGGCCTGCGGGCAGGCCGCCAACGGCGTTGGCCCCCACGCGAAACACGCTGACACCAAGGGCGGCCTGGTGGGTATCGCGATGCCCACCAAATCCTCGGAGCGCTGGATCAACGACGGCGCCAACATGGTCCGGCAGTTCAAGGCCAAGGGGTACAAGACCGATCTCCAGTACGGCGACAACGTCGTGGAGAACCAGGTGTCCCAGATCGAGAACATGATCACCAAGGGCGCCCGGCTGCTGGTCATCGCCGCCGTCGACGGCTCCTCGCTCACCGATGTGCTGCAGAAGGCCGCCGACGCCGACATCCCGGTGATCTCCTACGACCGGCTCATCCTCGGCACGTCGAACGTCGACTACTACGCGACCTTCGACAACTACAAGGTCGGCGTCCTCCAGGGCACCTACATCGCCGACAAGCTCGGCCTCAAGGACGGCAAGGGGCCCTTCAACGTCGAGCTGTTCGGCGGTTCGCCGGACGACAACAACTCCCCGTACTTCTTCCAGGGCGCGATGAGCGTGCTCAAGCCCTACATCGCCGACAAGAAGGTCGTCGTCCGCAGCGGCCAGACCGACTTCAACCAGGTCGCCACCCTGCGCTGGGACGGCGGACTGGCCCAGTCCCGGATGGACAACCTGCTCAGCAAGGCCTACTCGACGGCCCGCGTCGACGCGGTGCTCTCCCCGTACGACGGCATCTCGATCGGCATCCTGTCGTCGCTCAAGGGCGTCGGCTACGGCGGCTCCGGCAAGGAACTGCCCATCGTCACCGGCCAGGACGCCGAACTGGCGTCGGTGAAGTCCATCCTCGCCGGCGAGCAGACCCAGACGGTGTCCAAGGACACCCGCGCACTGGCCAAGGTGGCCGTGCAGATGGGCGACGCGCTGCTCACCGGCGGCAAGCCCCCGGTCAACGACACCAAGCAGTACAACAACGGCAAGAAGGTCGTACCGGCCTTCCTGCTGCAGCCGATCAGCGTCGACAAGGACAACTACCGCAAGGTGCTGGTCGACACCGGGCAGCTCTCCGCCGCTCAGCTCAAGTAGCCGGCCCGGGGGAGCCGTTCCCCGCCGGTCCCCACCGGCCCCGGCCTCCCCCGGCCGCGTTCCCGACCTGTTCCGCGGCGGCCCGTTGCCGGCCCCCGGAACCCCTGGTGAGGGCGGCCCGCCACGACCACGCCGACCGCCCCCGCCACCCGACCCGAACGGATGCCCATCATGGCCGGACCCGTCCTGGAGATGCGTTCGATCAGCAAGTCCTTCCCCGGCGTCAAAGCGCTCTCCGACGTCAACCTGAGTGTCGCGCCCGGCGAAGTCCACGCCGTCTGCGGTGAGAACGGCGCAGGCAAGTCCACCCTGATGAAGGTGCTCAGCGGGGTGTACCCGCACGGCACGTACGAGGGCGAGATCCTCTTCGAGGGCGAGCCGTGCGCGTTCAGGGACATCCGGGCCAGCGAGAAGCACGGCATCGTGATCATCCACCAGGAACTCGCCCTGGTGCCCTACCTGTCGATCGCGGAGAACATCTTCCTCGGCAACGAGCACGCCTCGCGCGGCATCATCAGCTGGAACCGCACCCTCACCCACGCGAGGAAACTCCTGCAGCGGGTGGGCCTGCACGAGAACCCGCAGACCCGCGTCGCCGACATCGGCGTGGGCAAGCAGCAGCTGGTCGAGATCGCCAAGGCGCTCGCCAAGGAGGTCAAACTCCTGATCCTGGACGAGCCGACGGCCGCGCTGAACGACGAGGACAGCCGCAAGCTGCTCGACCTCATCCTCGAACTCAAGGCGCAGGGGATCTCCTGCATCATGATCTCGCACAAGCTCAACGAGATCGCCCGCGTCGCCGACTCCGTCACCATCCTGCGGGACGGGCGGACCATCGAGACCGTCGCCGTCGGCACCGAGGGCATCTCCGAGGACCGCATCATCCGCGGCATGGTCGGCCGCGACCTCGACCACCGCTACCCCGAGCGCACCCCGGACATCGGCGACGTCGCCTTCGCCATCGAGGACTGGACCGTCCTCCACCCGATCGACCACCAGCGCAAGGTGGTCGACGACGTCTCCGTCCATGTGCGGCGCGGCGAGATCGTCGGCGTCGCGGGGCTGATGGGCGCCGGCCGCACCGAACTCGCGATGAGCGTCTTCGGCCGCTCCTACGGCCGGTACACCGCCGGGCGGGTGCTGATCGACGGCGTCGAGACGCGGACCCGCACGGTGCCCGAGGCGATCAAGCACGGGCTCGCGTACGTCACCGAGGACCGCAAGCAGCTCGGGCTCAACCTGACCGAGGACATCAGCCGCAACATCTCGCTGAGCGCGCTGGGCAAGGTCTCCCGGCGCGGCTGGGTCAACGAGCACGAGGAGACGCGGGTCGCGGAGAAGTACCGCGCCTCGATGAACATCAAGGCGCCGTCCGTCTTCGCGGAGACCGGCAAGCTCAGCGGCGGCAACCAGCAGAAGGTCGTCCTCAGCAAGTGGATCTTCTCGGAGCCCGACGTGCTGATCCTCGACGAGCCCACCCGCGGCATCGACGTCGGCGCCAAGGCAGAGATCTACTCCGTGATCGCCGAACTGGCCGCCCAGGGCAAGGCGGTCCTGGTCATCTCCTCGGAACTGCCCGAGCTGCTCGGCCTGTGCGACCGCATCTACACCATGGCCGAAGGCCGGCTGACCGGCGAGGTGGACCGCACCGACGCCACCCAGGAATCACTCATGCGCCTCATGACCGTGAGCGCGGCAACCCAGAACGAGCAGGTGTGACGCATGGCCCAGACACAGACCTCCGGCATCGAGGCGAGCACACCCACCGACGGTAAGCCGGGCGGCCCCGCCGGCGGCGGGGTGGGACAGCAGCTGGTCCAGGCCCTGCGCGGCAACATCCGCCAGTACGGCATGCTGGTCGCGCTGGCGCTGATCATCGTGCTCTTCCAGATCTGGACCGACGGCACGCTCCTCAAGCCGCTCAACGTCACCAACCTGGTCCAGCAGAACAGCTACATCCTCATCCTGGCCATCGGCATGATGATCGTCATCATCGCCGGCCACATCGACCTGTCGGTCGGCTCGCTCGCCGCCTTCGTCGGCGCGGCGGCCGCGGTGATGATGGTCAAGCACGACGTGCCCTGGCCGGTGGCGCTCGTCGTCGCGCTGCTGATCGGCGCGGCCGCCGGCGCCTGGCAGGGGTTCTGGATCGCCTACGTCGGCATCCCGTCCTTCATCGTCACGCTGGCCGGCATGCTGCTGTTCCGCGGCGGCACCCAGATCCTGCTGCAGGGCCAGTCCGTGGCCCCGTTCCCGCGCGGCTTCCAGAAGATCAGCAGCGGTTTCCTGCCCGAGGTCGGCCCGTACACCGACTACCACAACCTGACGCTGCTGCTCGGCATCGCCGTCCTCGCGATCGCGGTGTTCCAGGAGTTCCGCGGCCGCCGCCAGGCCGCGAGCTTCGGCCTCGAACTGCTGCCGGTGGGCTTCTTCCTCGCCAAGCTGGCGGCCATCGCCGCCGCGGTGACCGTGTTCACGCTGACGCTCGCCAGCTACCACGGCGTCCCGATCGTGCTGCTCATCCTGGGCGCCCTGCTGGTCGGCTTCGGCTACCTGATGCGCAACTCGATCCTCGGCCGCCACACCTACGCGATCGGCGGGAACGAGCCGGCCGCCCGGCTGTCCGGTGTGAAGAGCAAGCGCGTCGTGTTCCTGGCCTTCGTCAACATGGGTGTCCTGGCCGCGCTGGCCGGCATGGTCTTCGCGGCCCGGCTCAACGCCGGTACGCCGCAGGCGGGTATCAACTTCGAACTGGAGGCGATCGCGGCGGCCTTCATCGGCGGCGCCTCGGCCTCCGGCGGGGTCGGCACCGTCCTCGGTGCGATCATCGGCGGCCTGGTGCTCGGCGTGCTGAACAACGGCATGTCGCTGGTGGGCATCGGCACCGACTACCAGCAGGTCATCAAGGGCCTGGTGCTGCTGGCGGCCGTCGGCTTCGACGTCTACAACAAGCGCAAGGTCGGCTCCTGACGCTGCGCACGCGCCGCGCCGCCGGCCCCCGAGAGCTCAGGTTGCTCCCGGGGGCCGGCGGCGTGTCGGGGGCGCCGGGACCGTCGGGGCGCGGGCGTCCTGTGCCACGCGTCCGGCGCCGGGCGTCGGGCGGTCGGCGCCGGGCGGGTTCAGACCACCGGGGTCGTCGTGCTGCCCCGCACGATGAGCTGGGGCTCGATCACATGGTGCGGGATGGTCGTACGGTCGCCGCCCTCGATCCGGTCCAGGAGCAGCCGGATGCTGGCCCGCCCGACCGCCGCGAAGTCCTGCCGGACGGTGGTCAGCGGCGGTGCGAAGAACTCCGCCTCGGGGATGTCGTCGAACCCGGCGATCGCCACGTCCACGGGGATGCGCACGCCGGCCTCGCGGAAGGCGCGCATGATGCCCAGCGCCATCTGGTCGTTGGCGGCGAACACCGCCGTCAGGTCGGACCCGCCGGCCCCCCGGCGGCCGACGCGGCCGGCGAGTTCCTGACCGGCGCGGTAGCCCGACAGCGGGCTCCAGTCCCCGATCAGCGGCGGCGGCACCTCGGCGCCCGCGGCCTCCAGGGCCGCCCGCCACCCCGCCAGCCGCGCCGCCGCCTCCAGCCAGTCCTGCGGACCGGCCACGTGCCAGACGGTGCGGTGGCCGCACCCGAGCAGATGGTCGGTGACCAGCCGGGCCCCGAGGTGCTGATCCACCGACACACTGGGGATCTCCAGGTCGTGCCCGCCCTCGACGGTCACCACCGGGAAGGGGTGGCGCAGCTCGAAGAGCGCGGCGGCCGCCTCACGCTGCGGGGTGATCACCACGGCGCCCTCCACGCCCCACTCACCGAGGTGCTGCAGGGCCTCGGTGAGGCCGAGCCGGCTGAGCGCCCGCCCGCTGACCGTCGAGACCATGTACCCCTCGGCCCGGGCCGACTCCGCCAGCCCCGCGACGGTGCTGGCCGGGCCGAACAAGGTGGTGTCCGCCGCGACCACGCCCAGCGTGCGGGTGCGGCGGGTGGCCAGCGCCCGCGCGGTGGAGTTGCGGCGGTACCCCAGCTCGTCGATCGCCCTCTGCACCCCGGCCCGGGTCACCTCGCGCACGTTGGGATGACCGCTGAGCACCCGCGACACGGTCTGGTGCGAGACCCCCGCCAGTTGGGCGACGTCCGCCATGGTGGGCAGACGGGTCTCTTCGGCAGGCCGTGGCACAGACCCTCCTGAGCTGACACGATAAGAGCAGATGTGATTGTTAACGATAACAAAGTTGCCGGATCAGGAAGACACCCCATGACCACACCCCCGCTGACCAACTGGGCCGGCAACGTGACATTCAGGGCCCGACAGGTCCACAGCCCGTCCTCGGTCGACGAGCTGCGGCACCTGGTGGCCTCGGCGGAGCACATCCGCGCGCTCGGCACCGGGCACTCCTTCAGCCTCGTCGCGGACACCGAGGGCGATCTCGTCCGCCTGGACGGCCTGCCGCCGCGCATCGACCTCGACCGCCAGGCCTCCACCGTGACCGTCGCCGGCGGACTGCGCTACGCGCAGGTCGCGCGGGAACTGCACCGGCAGGGCTTCGCCCTGGCCAACATGGCGTCCCTTCCGCAGATCTCGATCGCGGGCGCCGTCGCCACCGGCACGCACGGCTCGGGCAACGGCCTGCGCAACCTCGCCTCGGCCGTGGCGGGGCTGCGCCTGGTCGGCCCCGGCGGCCGGCTCACCGAGCTCCGCCGCGAGACCGCGGAGGACCAGCTGTCCGGCGCCGTGATCGCGCTGGGCGCCCTCGGCATCGTCACCGACGTCACCCTGGACGTCGAACCGGCCTACGACGTCGCCCAGTGGGTCTACGACGGCCTCTCGCACGACCGGCTGGCGCAGGCGTTCGAGGAGATATCCGCCGCCGCCCACAGCGTCAGCGTGTTCACCGACTGGCACGCGGACACCGCCCAGGCCTGGCTCAAGACGCGGACGGACCAACCGGGCGCCGGGTACCCCGGTGACGACTGGATGGGAGCCCGGCCGGCCGACGGCCCGCGCCACCCCATCCCCACCATGCCCGGCACCTGGTGCACCGTGCAGTCCGGCACCCCCGGACCGTGGCACGAACGGCTCCCCCACTTCCGGCCGGACTTCACCCCGAGCAGCGGCGCGGAACTGCAGTCCGAGCTGCTCCTGCCGCGCGCGGCGGCCCCCGAGGCGTTCGCGGAGCTGCGCGCCCTCGGCGACCGCATCCACCCCTGCCTGCAGATCTCGGAGATCCGCACCGTCGCGGCGGACGACCTCTGGCTCAGCCCCGCCTACCGGCAGGACTCCGTCGCCCTGCACTTCACGTGGAACCAGGACACCGCCGCGGTACTGCCGGTCCTCGCCGCCATCGAGGAGCGCCTCGTACCGCTGGGGGCCCGGCCGCACTGGGGGAAGCTGACCACCCTCGCACCGCAGGACGTCATCGGCCGCTACGAGCGTGCCGCCGACTTCGCGCAGCTGCTGGCCCTGCACGATCCCGCCGGAGTCTTCCGCAACGGCTACGTGGACGACCTGTTCCCGCGCAAGTCCTGACCCCCGGAGCCTGACGAGCCGTGGAGACCCTGACCCGTAGGGCCCGATCCGCTCCCCCGCCAGGCGCCGTGACGCCGCCCGGCGGGGGCGGTTCCGCTCAGCGGGGCGGCGCCGGGATCAGCGGGGCCGGGTCCGGACTCAGCGGGACGGCGCGGGGCCCGTGCTCCTGCGCAGCACCATCTCCGGCGGCACCAGGATGTGGTGGCGCGAGGGGCCTACGCCCGTCAGCTGCTCCACCAGCAGTTCCAGGGCGCGGCGGCCCAACTCGCCGAAGTCCTGGCGCACGGTGGTCAGCGGCGGCGAGAAGTACGCGGCCTCGGAGATGTCGTCGAACCCGATGACGCTGATGTCGCCGGGGATCGCGCGCCCCGACTCGTGCAGCGCCCGGAGCAGGCCCAGGGCCATGTGGTCGTTGGCGCAGAACACCGCCGTGACCTCGGGGTCCGCGGCGAGCCCCAGACCGGCCTCGTACCCCGACCGCGCGCTCCAGTCCCCGCTGCGCACCGCAGGCACCGGGGCCCCCGCCTCCTCCAGCGCCCCGCGCCAGCCGCGCTGCCGGGCCGTGGTCTCCAACCAGCCGGGCGGACCGGCGACATGATGCACCGTCGGATGCCCCAGATCGAGCAGGTGCCGGGTGGCGGCCAGCGCGCCCGACTCGTTGTCGATCGCCACCACCGGCACGTGGGACTCGCTGCCGGAGCCGACCGCGACCACCGGCACCACGGTCGAGAGCTTGCCGATCGCACTGACCGCCGACGTCTGCGGCGCGATCACCGCGATGCCCTCCACGCCCTGGTCGCGCAGCCGGTCCACGGCCTCCTGCACCGATCGGCTGTCCAGCGACCGCAGGCTGGCCACGCTCACGAAGTAGCCCGCGCTGCGCGCCGCCTGCTCGATCCCGTCCAGCATCGAGGCGGGCCCGTAGAGCACGCTGCCGAAACTCACGACGCCGAGCGTCTGGGAGCGCCGGGTGACCAGGGCCCGCGCCGCCGAATTGGGTCGGTAGTCCAGCTGCCGGATCGCGGCGAGCACCCGGTCCCGGGTCTCCGCGCGCACGTGCGAGGCTCCGTTGAGGACCCGCGACACCGTCTGGTGCGACACCCCCGCCACCCGGGCCACGTCCGCCATCACCGGCGGACGCGCTTCGGGATCCATCCGCCCGCTTCCCACGTGTCGGCCCCCTCCTCGGCGATTCCCGGCGGCTGCCCGCCCTGGGGCGACCTTCGCAGGGCCACTGGGGAAAGTCTATTTGTTCACGATCACAGAACAAGGCGCGGCGATCGCCCCCGGCTACGTGAGCACCAGCCAGCGGCGACGACGGGCGGCGCCGTGGGGCTCCGCTCGCCGGGTTCGGCCGGAAGTGTGACAGTGGAGAGATGAGCTGGGCGTCATGGACAACCACAGGAGTCTTCGCCGGGCGCGGCGGGGTGCGCACCGACGAGGTGGGGATCCTGACCGGTGACCTTTCCGTGCACACGACGTGGACCGGTGACGAGGCGCGGATCGCGGTGCAGTACAGCGGTTCGTCGGACTGGTTCACCATGACCGGCAGCCCCATCTCCTGCCCGTCCGAGGAGGAGAGCCGGAACCTGCACGACGAGGTGGTCCAGGCGGTGCGCGCCGGCACGGCCGCCACCGTACCGCCCCACTGACCCCGGGCCCCCGGTCCCGGCCCCGGCCCCGGCCCCGGCCGCCGATTCTCAGCCCCTGACTCCGGCACAGGGGCTGAGCGGGCTGTCCGGGACCCGACGCGTGCGAACGCGCCGCCACAGTGCGGCCGACCTGGGAGAGCGCACCCCGATGCAGGTCCGGGACGCCGCGCCGTGATGCGCCCGAGGGGGAGGTTGTATACCGGGAGTCCTGCCCGGGGCGTGGGGGCGAGAGCCGGGAGAGCGCTCTCTGAGTGGGTGATGGTTCCCTCCGCGTTTCCGGGTCGTCAAGCGTGGCGACCGCACGGGCGCCCCAGCGGGCCTGCGGCGCCCATTTTTTGTCACGTTTTCGGGCGGTGCTGCGGTCGGAGCGCCGATTTACCGCCCCGCATCCGTCGCGAACCCTTGACAGCCACGACCCTTCGGCAGGAATCTACGCCAGCGGGAGAGCGCTCTCCCGACTGCTCCCGACACGCTCTCCCTCCCCAGCCACCGAGGACCCACCATGCGCGAGACCCTCACCGGGCGCACCACCCGGCTTGCCGCCGTCGCCGCCACCGTCGCGGGCGCACTGCTCGTCACCGCCTGCGGCAGCGACGCCAAGCCCGCGGCCGACAGCGCGGACGCCAAGATCACGCTCACCGTCAACCTCTTCTCCGACTTCGGCTACAAGGACCTCTACGCCCAGTACCACCAGCTGCACCCCAACATCACGATCAAGGAGAACCGCGCCGACATGGGGGCGCACCACCAGAACCTGCACGCGCACCTCGTGGCCGGCAGCGGCACCGCCGACATCGAAGCCGTCGAGATCGGGCAGATCGCCGGCTTCCAGGGGCAGGCCGGCAAGTTCGTGAACTTCCTCGACCACGGCGTCGACAAGAACCAGTGGGTGCCGTCCAAGACCAAGCCCGCCAGCAGCCAGGACGGCTCGTCCCTGTACGGCCTCGGCACCGACATGGGCGGCATGGCGCTGTGCTACCGCAGCGACCTGTTCAAGAAGGCGGGCCTGCCCACCGACCGCGACCAGGTCTCGGCGCTGCTCAAGGACTGGAACGCCTACTTCGCCACCGGAAAGCGGTTCCTGGCCAAGAGCCCGGACAAGAAGACCAAGTGGTTCGACGCGGGCAGCAACGTCTTCTCCGCGATGGCCGCCCAGGCCCCGCAGGGCTTCTACGACGAGTCCGGCAAGGTCATCGCCGACTCCAACCCGGCGGTCAAGCAGGCCTTCGACCAGGTCGCCGGCGCCATCAAGGACGGCGAGTCCGCCGGGATCGCGGCCTTCACCCCCGCCTGGGACACCGGCTTCCAGAAGAGCCAGTTCGCCACCGTCACCTGTCCCGCATGGATGAGCTACGAGTTCAAGGCCAACCCGCCCGCCGACGGCGGCACGTGGGACATGGCCCGGATCCCGGGCGGCGGGGGCAACTGGGGCGGCTCCTACCTGACGGTGCCGAAGCAGGGCAAGCACACGGCCGCCGCCATCGAACTGGCCAAGTGGCTCAGCGCGCCCGCCCAGGAGGCGTGGCTGTTCAAGAACAAGGGGTACTTCCCGTCCGACCAGGCGCTGTGGAGCCAGCCGGACATCGCCTCGTTCACCGACCCGCTGTTCAACAACGCCCCCACCGGCAAGATCTTCTCCGAGTCGGCGAAGGCCCTGAACCCGCAGCCGCTGGGCGCGCACGGCGGTGACATCGGCAACGTCTTCGGCAACGGCCTGGTCTCCGTGGAGCAGGGCAAGGCCACCGCGGACAAGGCCTGGAAGAACTCGCTCGCCGAGATCGCCAACATCGGCGGCTGACCCGCCCGGCCTCCCGAACCCCGCCCGCAAGGAGAGAACGCCGCCATGGCCGTGTCGACCGAATCCCCGCCCGCCGCCAGAACGCCCGCGGCCCCCGCCGCCCGCGGGCCTTCCCGGTTCGCCTGGCGCCGCCTGGAGCGCACCTCCTCGCCCTACCTCTACATCGCCCCGTTCTTCCTGGTCTTCGCGGTCTTCGGCCTTTTCCCGCTGCTGTACACCGCGTACGTCTCCCTGACCGGATGGCGGGCGGACACCGAGGGCAGTGAGGGCACCTTCGTCGGGCTGGACAACTACCGGGCGCTGCTGCACGACCAGTTCTTCTGGAACGCGCTGAAGAACACGCTGGGCATCGGGGTCCTGTCGACCGTTCCGCAACTGCTGCTGGCGCTGGGCCTGGCCCACCTGCTCAACTACCGGCTGCGCGGCCGCACCTTCATCCGGATGGGGGTGCTGCTGCCCAACGTCACCTCGGTGGCCGCCGTCACCATCATCTTCGTCCAGCTCTTCGGCCGGGACTACGGCCTGGTCAACTGGGTGCTCGGCCTGTTCGGTGTCGACCACACCGACTGGCAGGCCGGCACCCTGTCCTCCTGGGTCGGCATCTCCACCATC
This sequence comes from Streptomyces sp. NPDC006733, assembly GCF_040636125.1. Classification (NCBI taxonomy): domain Bacteria; kingdom Bacillati; phylum Actinomycetota; class Actinomycetes; order Kitasatosporales; family Streptomycetaceae; genus Streptomyces; species Streptomyces sp. NPDC006733. Next base: position 39,248 of record NZ_JBEYJD010000035.1, read on the forward strand.
GTCACCTGGCGCTGGACCGGCTACAACGCGCTGATCTACCTCGCCGCGATGCAGGCCGTGCCGTTCGAGCTCTACGAGGCCGCCGCCATCGACGGGGCGAGCCGCTGGCGGCAGTTCCGCAGCATCACCATCCCGATGCTGCGCCCGACCATCCTGTTCACCGTCATCACCTCCACCATCGGAGCGCTGCAGATGTTCGGCGAACCGCTGCTGTTCAGCGCCAGCCAGACCCCCATGGCGGGCGGCTCGCAGCACCAGTTCCAGACGATGGCGCTCTACACGTACGACCAGTTCTGGGGCAAGTTCAAGTACGGCTACGGGGCCGCGATCTCCTGGGCGATGTTCCTGGTGATCGTCCTCATCGTCGCCCTGAACTTCGTCCTCGCGCGACGCATGAAGGGAGTCGACGCCGCATGAGCGCCCCCGTTCCCCTCACCGGCACCACCCGCTCCACGGGCCCGGCCCACCGGCAACCGCGCCGGCCGGCCCGCAGGCGCGGCCGGAACAGCCAGCTCACCGCCGGACGGGGCATCCACGCCGTCCTGGCCGTGGTGGTCGCGCTCTCGCTCTTCCCGCTCTACTGGACGGTGGTGGCCGCGTCCCGCGACAACGCCTCCATCACCCGCATGCCGCCGGTGCTGCTGCCGGGCTCCCGGCTGTGGTCCAACATCGGCCGCGTCTTCAGCCAGTCCGACATGCAACTGGCGCTGCTCAACTCGGTGATCGTCTCGACCCTGGTGACGCTCTCGGTGATCACCACCTCGACGCTGGCCGGATTCGCCTTCGCGAAGCTGCGCTTCCGCGGCCGCAACGGCCTGCTGGGCGCCGTCGTGGCGACGATGATGGTGCCCACCCAGCTCGGCATCATCCCGCTCTACATCATGATGGCGAACTGGCTGCACTGGACCGACCACCTCCAGGCCCTGATCGTCCCCTCCATCGCCAACGCCTTCGGCGTCTTCTTCATGCGCCAGTACCTCGTCACCGCCGTCCCCGACGAACTGCTCGACGCCGGGCGCATGGACGGCTGCACCACCCGCGGCCTGGCCTGGCACGTCGTGGTGCCGGCCGCCCGCCCGGCGATGGCGGTGCTGGGGATGCTGACCTTCATGGCCACCTGGAACGACTTCTACTGGCCCAAGGTCGTCATGACGCAGCAGAACCCGACCGTCCAGCTGTCCCTGTCGGAACTGGCCAGCGGCTACTTCCGGGACAACTCACTCGTACTCGCCGGCACGCTGGTCTCCAGCCTGCCGATCATCGTGGTCTTCCTTCTGATGGGCCGCCAGATCCTCGACGGAATCATGCAGGGAGCGATGAAGGGATGACCGTGACCGCGCAGGACCCCGCAGAACCGCCCGCCACCACCCCGGTGCCCCGGGAGCCGTCCACGTTGCCGGAGCCGCCACCGGAGCCGTCATCGTTGCCGTCGACCGACGACCTGGACCGGCTGATCGCCAAGCTCGACCTGCCCGCCAAGGTGCGGCTGCTCTCCGGCTCCGCCGTCTTCCGCACCCCGGCGGAGCCCGCCGTCGGCCTGCGGGCCATGACGTTCTCCGACGGGCCGGTCGGAGTGCGCGGCGAGCGCTGGGACGAGCGCGACGCCGCCCTGACCCTGCCCTCCCCCACCGCGCTCGCCGCCTGCTGGGACGAGGAACTGGTCGAGGAACTGGGCGCGCTGCTGGCGGGCGAGGCGCGCCGCAAGCGCATCGACGTCCTGCTCGCGCCCACCCTCAACCTGCACCGCTCCCCGGTCGGCGGCCGGCACTTCGAGTGCTTCTCCGAGGACCCGCTGCTCACCGGCCGCACCGGCGCCGCGTACGTGCGCGGCGTACAGGGCGGCGGAGTGGCGGCCACCGCCAAGCACTTCGTGGCCAACGACTCCGAGACCGAACGCCTCACCCTGGACGCGCACATCGACGAACGCACCCTGCGGGAGGTGTACCTGGCGCCCTTCGAGGCCGCCGTCCGGGCCGGCGCCTGGGTGGTGATGTCGGCGTACAACGCCGTCAACGGCGCCGCGATGTCCGAGAGCCCGCTGCTCGACGAGCCGCTGAAGGGCGAGTGGGGTTTCGACGGCCTGGTCGTCTCCGACTGGGGCGCGGTGCGCTCCACCGCCGCCTCGGCCCGCGCGGCGCAGGACCTGTCCATGCCCGGGCCGAACGCCCTGTGGGGCGCGGCGCTGGTGCGCGCGGTCCAGGACGGCACCGTCCCCGAGGCAGCGATCGACGCCAAGCTCCGCCGCATCCTGCGGCTCGCCGCCCGCGTCGGCGCCCTGGCCGACCGGCCACCGCGCCCCGTGCCGCCGCCCGCACCTTCCCCCGAGGCAGCGCGGGCTCTGCTGCGCCGGGCCGTCGCCGCCGGGGCGGTGCTGCTGCGCAACGAGGACGCGCTGCTGCCGCTGGACCGCACCCGGCTGCGCTCGGTCGCGGTCATCGGCCCGAACGCCGCCGCCGCCCGGATCCAGGGCGGGGGCAGCGCGGGTGTCTTCCCCGTCGCCGCGCGCTCCCCCCTGGAGGGCATCCGCGGCGCGCTGGACGGCGTCGCCGACGTCCAGCACTGCGCGGGCGTCTTCCTCACCGCCCGTCCGACGCCCCTGTCGGCCCGCGACTCCCGCAACCCGCGCACCGGCGACCCCGGTGTCCTGGTGCGCTACCTCGACGACGAGGACGCCGAGGTGCACGTCGAACACCGGCTCAGCGGCCGGATCCTGGAGCCCACCGACGCGGGAGCCGACATCGGTGCGGCGACCGTCGTCGAGGTCAGTGCCGTACTGCGGCCGGACCGCTCCGGCGAGTGGCAGTTCGCGGTGGTCGGCCTCGGGCAGGTGAGCCTGCGGGTCGACGGCGGGACGCTGATCGACGAGTACGTGACCCCCGAGTCCCGGGACCCCACCTACCTGCACGTCGCACCGTCCTTCCGGCAGGTCCCCTGGCACGTGGAGGCGGGCCAGGACGTGTGGCTGGTCGCCCGCCGCCGGATGGAGGCCGACTCCGGGTACCCGGTGGCGCTCGCCGCCGACCCGCCGCGCCGCGACGAGGACGCGGAGCTGGCGGCAGCCGTGGAGCTCGCGCGCTCCACGGACCTGGCGATCGTGGTCGTCGGCACCACCGACGAGTTCGAGAGCGAGGGCTTCGACCGGCCGGGGCTGGCCCTGCCCGGCCGCCAGGACGAACTGGTGGCCGCCGTCGCCGCGGCCAATCCGCGCACCGTGGTCATCGTGAACTCCGGCGGACCGGTCGAACTGCCGTGGCGCGCCTCGGTGCCGGCCGTCCTCCTCGGCTGGTTCCCCGGCCAGGAGGCGGGCGACGGGCTGGCCGACGTGCTCTTCGGCGCCGCCGAACCGGGCGGCCGGCTCCCCACCACGTGGGCGGCCCGCACCGAGGACGTCCCGGTCCTGGGCACCGTCCCCGTCGACGGCGTCCTGCACTACGCGGAAGGCCCCCGCATCGGCTACCAGGCCTGGCTGCACGCGACGAACGAGCCGGCCTACTGGTTCGGACACGGCCTCGGCTACACCAGCTGGAGCTACGAGGACCTCACGGTCCCGCCGGTGCTCCCAGCCGGGACCGCCCTGACGGTCGAGGTCCGGCTGCGCAACACCGGCCCGCGCGCGGGCCGGGAAGTGGTGCAGCTGTACCTCGCCGCGCCCGGTGGCCCGGAGCGCCGCCTCGCGGGCTACGCCGCCGTCCGCGCCGAACCGGGCGAGACGGTGACGGCCACCGTCCGCGTCGAACCGCGCGCCTTCCAGTACTGGTCCCCGGAACACGCGGGCTGGCGCACCGAACCCGGCACCGTCACCCTGCTCGCCGGATCCTCAGCAGCACAACTCCCCCTGCGCGCCCCCCTCACCCTCACGGACCCCCCACCCCCCGCACCCTGACCGCCCACCTCCTCCGCCTCCCCGCGGACCCCCGACAGGTGTGTCCCCCGGCCCTGACCCCGGGGGGCACACCACGGCCGCCGGCCGGGTTGCGCGCAATCCGGACCGGTTCCGTGCGCCGCGCAATTTCGCGCAATCCCCGTCCCGCAACGCGCCACCAACGGCATCCTGAGGGCTCCGGCCAAGCCGAACGAAGGATCCCTGACATGGCCCTGGAGTTCATCGGCACCACGTCCAAGGACGGCGACTGCCCGACCCTGTACCGCGACACCGTGACCAACGACATCATCGTCCAGGGCGAACGGCTCACCGACCCCGACCACCTCGCTGCGCTGCGGGACGTCAAGGAGTCCGAGACGTTCGTCGTCGTCCCGCGGGAACTGCTGACCCGATTCGGACCCAAGGAGTAGACGGCGTGACCGACCTGATCAGTGGCCCGGCGATCACCGCGTTCTTCCGGGACGGCTTCCAGCACACCGCATGGCGCTGGGAGACGCGGCGGGCCTACGGGGTGGCGTCGGAAACGGAGGACTTCCAGCGGTTCCTTCGCGGTGACAAGCACGTCCCCGCCCTGGACCGGCCATGGCTGGTCACCATGCGGGAGCTGACCGCGCAGGGCAAGCGGGTCGAACGTGTGCGGGTGCTCGACGTGCCTCCCACGGACTACCAGCGCTGGCTGCTGGAGGACGTGGCGGACAGTGTGGCCGCCGGGGAGGACATCCGGTACCTGCCGCGCGACAAGGCGGACGGCCTCGGCTTCCCCATGCGCGACTTCTGGCTGTTCGACTCCAAGGTCATCGGGCAGTTCTCCTTCGACGGGGACCGCTCGCTGGGTATGCACCTGACGCAGGACACGGAGCAGGTCCTGCTCGGATGCCAGATCCGTGACGCGGCCTGGCACTTCGCGCGCCCTGCCCGTGAGTTCACAGCGCAGGTACGTTCCTCCGTGTGAGTACCGACTTCCAGCAGGCCCGGCTTGCCCTCGGTGTGCGGCTGCGCGAACTGCGCACCGAGGCCGGCCTCAGCGGACGGGACCTGTCGTCCCAGCTCGGATGGCAGGCGTCGAAGGTCTCGCGCCTCGAGAACGGCAAGCAGACGCCGAGCCTGTCGGACCTCGACGCCTGGGTCGCGGCGGTCGGGCAACCCGACTCAGCCGCGGAGCTGCGTGGCCGCCTCCAGGGCTTGGAAACCCGCTACCGCTCGTGGCGCCGTCAGTTGGCGGCAGGCCACCGGCCCCGCCAAGAGGCAGGCATCACCGAGACCAACCGCAGCGAAGTCGTCCGGTCGTTCGAAGCGGGAGTCGTTCCCGGCATGCTCCAGACCGCCGACTATGCCCGTCACGTCCTCAGCCGGTACGTCGACCTGCGTGGGACGCCCCGGGACATCGAGCTCGCCGTCAACGCCAGGATGCAGCGCCAGGCAGCCCTGTATGAAGGCGGACGCAAGTTCCACCTCCTGATGTGGGAAGCCGCCCTGCACGTGCTCCTGTGCCCGCCGGACGTCCTCGCCGGCCAACTCGACCGGTTGATCGGACTGCTCGGCTTGAGCAGCGTCTCCCTCGGCATCATCCCCCTCGGCGCCCCGATGACCCTCGCCCCTGGGGACGGGTTCTCCATCTACGACGACCGCCTGGTGATCTCCGAGACGTGGAGCGCCGAGCTATGGCTCGACGAACCGCAGGAGATCGCGTTGTTCTCGACGATCTGGGAGGCCCTCAACGCTTCAGCCGTCTACGGCCACCGGGCGCACCGCCTCATCGCCCGGGCGCGGTCGTCCCTGGACCAGGCTTGAGCAAGCTCCTCCAATCCTCGCCCGCCAGAAGCAATCCCGCGCAATCACCGCGCACCTGAGCAACCGGGATCTCTAGCGTCTTCACCTGAGCACTGCACTCGGCGATGAAGCCGACGCGACGGCGACCTGCTCGACCGAGGGATTCCCAGCCGAGGCCGTGCCTCGTCCACGTCACTCCATCCGCCATCAGCGAGGAGACCCGCATGACCACACTCCAGCACCCGACCGCCGGGGACGAGGACCAGCACCCCGGCCAGCCGTGGCCGGTCCCGTCAGAACCGCCGAACCCCGACGGTACGACCCCTCCCGGGGACGGAGGCCGCCGCAAGTGACGATCAGGACCACACAGGTGGGACGGCCCAGTCGCGAAGAGCTGGGACGGATCCTGCTCGCCTCGGGCGCCATGGGCTCGGACTGGCTGCCGGCCTTCGCCGCCGTCGACCGCGCCGCGTTCCTCCCCGACACCGTCTGGCCGTTCGACATGGCCACCCAAGCCAGCAGCGTCATCAGCAAGGCCGACGATCCGGAGGCGTGGTTCCAGCACGCGGACACCGACCGGCCGATCACCACCCAGTGGGACGACGGCAACCACCACGGCTGCGAGCCGGGCCGGGTGGCGACCTCGTCGTCCTCCGCGCCGGGCGTGGTCTTCGGCATGCTCCAGGACCTCGGCGTCGCCGACGGACAGCGCGTCCTGGAGATCGGCACCGGCACCGGCTGGAACACCGCCCTGCTCGCCCACCGGCTCGGCGGGGCGAACGTCACCTCGCTGGAGGTGGACCCCGCCGTCGGCGGCAGGGCGAGGGACGCACTGCACCGGGCGGGTGCGCTCGCGACCGTGGCGGTGGCCGACGGCCTGTTCGGGTACCCGCAGCACGCCCCCTACGACCGCGTCCTCGCCACCTGCGGAGTGCGCGACATCCCCTTCGCCTGGGTCCGGCAGTCCGCCGCGGGCGGGCTGATCGTCGCCCCCTGGGGGACGCACTTCTCGAACCGGGACGCCGTCGCGCGGCTCACGGTCGCCGACGACGTCAAGAGCGCCACCGGCTACTTCACCGGCCCCGTGGAGTTCATGAAGGTCCGCTCCCAGCGGCTCCCTCCCGTCCGGCACGCCGCGTACGTGCCGGAGCGGTTCCACAGGACGGCGGACATCAGCACCACCACGCTGACCGCCCAGGACGGCTTCGACGACCGCTTCGGGCCGTTCCTGTTCGTCGCCGGCCTGCGGGTGCCGCACTGCCTGCACGCCGGGGACGCGCGCGGCAGCGCCCGCAGCGACTGGTTCTACAGCTTGTCGGACCTGTCCTGGGCGGCCGTGCTCTTCCAGGACGGCACCCCGGAGTCGACCGTCTACCAGGCAGGACCCCGCCGCCTGTGGGACGAGGTGGAGGCGGCCTACGACTGGTGGGACGGCCAGGGCCGCCCCGGCCTCTCACGCTTCGGGCTCACGGTCACAGCGGAAGGGCAGGACGCCTGGCTCGACGACCCGGCCGCGTCCTGGCCGGTCTGACGCCTGCGGAGTCCGGGGCCCTGGCCCGCTACGCGGCCGACCAGACGATCGGCTTGCTGAAGTAGGGCGTGACCTGGCCGGCCTCGTTCGGACCGCCGTTCCAGCGGACGTCCTGGATCGAACCGCCGCCCGGCATGAGGTAGGTGAGGCAGCTCTTGTAGGACTTGCCGTTCGCGAAGGGCTTCGGCGCCTTGTTGTCGGCGCACCGCTTGAACTCGCCCAGGAAGATGACGCTCGCCTGCGGCTGCCCGCGATCGTCGTACGCCTTCAGGGTGAGGTCCGGGTCGTCGTCCCCCGTCGGTGCGGCGGTTCCCAGGGCCTTGACGCTCACCGTGACGTAGTACGGCGTGGCCGCGCGCTCGTTGGCGTTCAGTTGGACGTTCTTGAAGTCCTCGATCGAGCCCTTCTCGATCGACTCGACCGTCACCTGGAGCCGGAAGCCCTTCAGGGCGGCGTTCTTGGAGGCGAGGTACACGGACGGTGGGACCCAGGCGACGGTCGCGTCCTTGCCCAGGGCCAGACGCGTCCCGACGGGCGTGAGTCCGTCCGAACCGGATCCCGGGGCGGCGGCGGGCGGCTGCGCCGACTTGGCGGCGGTGGTGGGCGTGCCGGTGGCGGGAGCACCCGACCCGGACGACCCGCTTCCACCGCACGCGGTGAGGGCGGAGGCTAGTACGGCGGCCGCGACCAGCGCGGTTCTTCGACGTGGAGTCACCCGGACAGGGTGCTCCGGCGGTGCCCGCCTGTCGCGTCGCGTTCCGTTCAGCGGAACACCCACCGGGCTCCCGCGCTCCACCCGCATCCTGGAGCACACGCGCGGGCGCCCGTAACTCGCTTGACTGGCCTGCGGCATCGCCTAGGGTCGTCCCGGCGTGGCGATCCGCTGGGCCGGGCTACGACCGTGACGTGGAGGACGACTGTGCGCAAGCGCCGGCTGGGCCGTAGTGGTATCGAGGTGTCCGAGATCGGTTACGGGGCCTGGGGGATCGGCGCGTCGGGTTGGGTGGGTGCCACGGAGGACGAGTCGGTGCGCGCGCTGCACCATGCCGTCGACCGGGGCGTGAACTTCATCGACACCGCGCGCGGTTACGGCGAGAGCGAGCGGATCGTGGGCCGGGTGGTTCGCGAACGGGCCGGGGACCAGGTGTACGTGGCGACCAAGGTGCCCCCGAAGAACCGGGTCTGGCCCGCACCCGACGGCCTGGACCCCGCGGAGGCCTTCCCCGGTTCGCACATCCGCGACACCCTGGAGACCAGCCTGCGGGTCAGCGGCCTGGACCACTTCGACGTGCTGCAGTTCCATGTCTGGAGCGACGAGTGGGTCGGCCGCGGCGACTGGCTGGAGACGGTCGCCGAGCTGAAGGAGCAGGGCAAGATCCGGCTGTTCGGCGTCTCGATCAACGACCACCAGCCGGACAACGCGCTGGCCCTGGTCCGGAGCGGCGTGGTGGACACCGTCCAGGTGATCTACAACATCTTCGACCAGGCGCCGGCCGACACCCTGCTGCCCGCCTGCCAGGAGCACGGCGTCGGCGTGATCGTCCGGGTGGCCCTCGACGAAGGGGGCCTGACGGGGCGCGTCACCGCCGGAAGCACCTTCCCCGAGGGCGACTTCCGCAGCCGCTACTTCCGCGGCGACCGTCCGGCGCAGGTCGAGCAGCACGTCGACGCGATCGTCGGCGATCTGGGCATCGCCGCCGACGAGATCGCGGAGACGGCGCTGCGGTTCGTGCTCAGCGCGCCGGCCGTGTCCACCGTCATCCCCGGCATGCGCACCGTGCGCAACGTGGAGCGGAACACCGCCGTGAGCGACGGCCGCCCGCTGACCGCCGAGCAGCTTGCCGTCCTCGCCAAGCACCGCTGGCAGCGCAACTTCTACTCCTGACACCAGGTCGCAACTGCGCTCTCCTCGGGTGACGTCCTCGTAGGGCCGGAGGACGCGCGGGCCGGAGGCGCCCTGGTCGCAGCCGCGGAGTGACGACCAGCACTGTGCGGTGAGTTGGCGGGCCTCGGCGCCGACCCAGCGTCGGGGCAGGGTCGGGGGCAGGGCGCACCGGGTGGGCTGTTGCGGTGAGATGCCGCTTATGTCGTGGCAAAGTCGGCGTGTTGGGGAGGTTTTCGCCGCGAATGTATGGGCTTGATCGTGGGGTCTGTGCCGCAACCGATGCGGTGCTTCCTCGACAAGGAGAAATTGATGTCGCGTATCGCCAAGGCCACCACCGTGGTCGCGGTCATGGGATCCGCCCTGTTCGCCGGCGCGGGCATGGCCTCCGCCGACGCGGGTGCGGAGGCGGCGGCCATCGGTTCCCCCGGTGTGCTCTCCGGCAACGTCCTCCAGGTGCCCGTGCACGTCCCGGTCAACCTCTGCGGCAACACCGTGAACGTGGTCGGCCTGCTGAACCCGGCGTTCGGCAACACGTGCGCGAACACCTCCTCCGGTCACATGACCGGTGACGACGGCCGCCCGCACGGCCAGCACGGCCCGCAGGCCGGCCACGAGACCCCCGGCCACGACAACGGCGGCAAGGACGACGACTGCGACGAGTGATCCGCGGAGTGCCCGCCGGTGCACCGGACCTTCCCGTACAAGGTCCGCCGCACCGCGCGTCACTCCAGGATCGGTGAACGGCGATGGGCCCGGCGGTGCGAACCGCCGGGCCCATCGGCCTGTACCACCCGGAGGGCGCAGGCGACCGGCTCAGTCCAGGGCGGCGAGCAGCTCACGCTCGCGCTCGGCGCTCAACCCCGCCCGGCGGGGCCGGTCGAGACCTTCCTCCCGCTCCCAGCGCAGGGTGTCCGCCAGCATCTCGGCCCGGGGCCGGTTCCGCAGGCCCGCCGCGCTCGCCGCGTCGCCGTTGCGGGCGCTGAAACCCGTCCAGTCCTTGTTGACCATCCACATGGCGAGGGACTCGGGGCCCATGAACTCGACCACCTCCTGCGCCAGCAGCCGCTCGGGGTCGGCCTCCACCACCGGTCCGGTGTGGCCGCCGATCTCCCGCGAGAGGGCGACCCACTGTCCGAAGGGCACGATCGGGCCGACCGCGTTGAACGTTCCGGTCGTCCCGTTCTCCGCGCAGAGCAGCAGCCACTGTGCGAGGTCCCGGACGTCGACCGCCTGGGTCGGGATGTCGGGGGAATCGGGCACGAGCAGCGGTGCGAGCGGCTCGCGGGCGGACCGTGCGACCCAGTAGCCGGTGCGGCCGCTGTGGTCGCCGGGGCCACCGATCAGTCCGGCCCGGGCGATCAGCAGCCGGTCCGCCACCTCGGCCGTCGTGGCGTGCTCGCACGCCGCCTTGGCCTGCCCGTACTCCTCGCGCTCGACCTCATCGCCCTCGGCCGCCGGCAGCAGCTCCGCGGACTCGTCCGCGTCCGGCTGCCCCTGCGACGCGTACGCGCTGACCGACGACACGTACGTCCAGTGGCGCGCCCGCCCGCCGAGGGCCGCCAGCGCCCCGCGTACGAAGCCGGGCTGCCACGACACCTCGAAGACCGCGTCCCACTCCCGGTCCGCCAGGCCCTCGTACGCCGACGCGTCACGCCGGTCGGCGACGACCAGCCGTGCGCCCTCGGCCACTTCGCCGCTCTCCCCGCGGGCCAGGCATGTCACCTGGTGTCCGCGCTCCAGTGCCTGCCGCGATATCTCGCGGCCCAGCCATGCCGTCCCGCCCAGTACCAAGATCTCCATACGGCCACTCAAACACCGGCCCGCTGGTGCACGCGACCCGACTTCGCCGACAGCGAAGAGGTTCGCCGAGAGCGGAGAGCCGGGATCGACGATCGAGGGGCCGGCCGCGTCGGCGGAACCCGGGGCACGTCGACGCCGGCCGTCAGCGACCCGCGGGGTGCTCCGCAGCTTCCCCGTCCAGCCGCTCCCGGTCCCGGCCGGCCCGCGAGCGGTCCTCGTCCGAGGCGTCGGTGATGTCGAGGAAGACCTGGTCGGCCTTCGGCCACTTCTTCCGCATCTCGCGCTTGATCCGTCCGGACACCTCCTCCACCTCCTCGCTGTCCAGCCCGCCCACCAGGTCCACCCGTGCGGCGACCAGCGTGGAATCCATGCCCAGGCGCATCGTCAGCAGCGAGGTGACGGCGTCGACCTCGGGCTGCTCGGCGAGGAAGGACCGTATCCGCAGCTGCAGCCCCGGGTCGACGGCCTCACCGATCAGCTGTCCGCGGGCGTCCTTGCCGAGCCGGTAGGCGACGTAGATGAGCAGGACGCCGATGGCCAGCGACGCGCCCGCCTCCCACTGCACCTGCCCGGTGGCCATGTGCAGCGCCATGCCGGCGATGGCCAGCAGCACGCCGATGACCGCCGTGCCGTCCTCGGCCAGGACGGTCCGCAGGGCCGGGTCCTCCGCCAGCTTGATCTGCTGGAGCAGGCCGCGTCCCGCCTCGCGGGCCTGCCCGCGCAGCTGCAGCAGTGCCTTCGCCAGCGACGCCGCCTCGGCGAGCAGCGCGACGACCAGGACGCCGAGGCCCACCAGGTAGCCGGTGTGGCTCTCCTCGCCGCTGGACCGCAGCGCCTCGAACCCCTGGAAGACCGAGAAGCAGCCGCCCATCGTGAAGATCCCGACCGCGGCGAGCAGCGACCAGAAGAACCGGTCCTTGCCGTACCCGAAGGGGTGCTCGGTGTCCGGCGCGCGCTTGCTGCGCTTGAGGGAGGCGAGCAGGAAGACCTCATTGAGGCTGTCCGCCACGGAGTGCGCGGCTTCCGAGAGCAGGGCGGGCGATCCGGCGAACAGTCCGCCGGCCGCCTTGGCGACCGCGATGACGAGGTTGGCACCGAGCGCCATGAGGATCGTGACCTTGGTCTTGCCGTCCTCCCCCGACGAGCCGCCGGGCGAGCCCTCGGCCGTCTGGTCCCCGACCGCCTTCTCGGACTGCTGTGTCATCAGCGGACAACCCTCCCGATCGTTTCTGTCGGCTTCGCCTACCCCTACGGAACACCCGCACACCCGGCCGGGAGCGGTGGCGCGCCGCCGCGACCCGGGCGGGTGATCGGGCGAGCGGCCGGCCGGCGACCCCGCCGACCGCAGGTCCGCGCGATGGGATCCGGGTCGGCGCGGTGCGAGCCGGGTCGGCGCGGTGCGAGCCGGATCAGCGGGGTGCGAGCCAGGTCCGCAGCGCCCACCACCAGTGCAGCGTGTCCAGGACGGCCGTCCGGCTCCGGGTGGTGAGGGCTTCCAGTGAGACGTCGACGGTCTCCTCGAACCGGGTGAGCCGGTAGCGGATGGTGTTCGGGTGCACGTGCAGGGCCGTCGCGGTGCGGTCGAAGCGCTGGCCGTGGTCGAGGTAGGCGAGCACGGTGGCCGCGAGTTGCCGGTGGAAGGGGTCGGCCGGGTCGAGCGCGCCGAGGAGGGTGCGGCTGAGCAGGTCCGCCATCGCGGGCTGGGCGGACAGCGCGCTCGGCCCGGCGAGGTCGGTGACGTGGTACAGGCCGCGCAGCCCCTGCTCCTGCGCCGAGCCGAGGGCGTCCCGGCACAGCGCGTACAGGGTGCGGATCCGGCGCAGGGGCGCCGCAGGCGCGACCACCACCAGCGCCTGGACGTCGAGCGGTCCGGGCGGCGGGAGGCGGCTCGCGATCCCGGTCAGCTTGCCGTCGACCAGGCCGAACAGCCCGGCGTTGACGGCGAGCTGCCGCTCCAGGGCCCGGGCCCGCACGGGGTCGGTGACGTCCGACACGACGCAGTGGTACTGCCCCTGCGGTTGCAGACCGGTCTCGGCCAGGTCGTCGCAGGACAGGGCGCGGGCGTCGCCCAGCAGGAGCCGGCGCAGCACCTGGGTGCGGGCCTCGCGGGCCGTGCGGGCCAACTCCAGCTCCGCCTCGTGGTACCCGGTGATGACGTGGATCTCCAGGGCGCCGGTGTACCGGTCCGACTGCAGCAGCACCTCCAGCATGACCTCGGCGGGTACGCCCGCGGCCCGGGCCCGCTCCGTCGCGATCTGTACCGCGCGGTTGCGGCCCGCCTGGACACCGCGCAGCAGCGCGGTGATCGGCACGCCCTGCGCGGCCCGGTCGGCACCCAGCAGGACGGCCGCCTCGAAGTCCGGTGCGACGTCCGGCGTCGCGTCCGGCGCCGCCTCGCCCGCTTCCCCGGGCCGCACGAACGCGGCCAGCCCGGCGGCAAGCATCACCTCGACGTGCCGCCGGTTCTCCGCGGGCGGCAGTCTCGCCACCTCCTCGGAGTCGGCCCGCGCCGCCGCGACGACCTCGTCGACGACGGCCGGGTCCCCGGCCATGGCCCGGAACACCGCGGTCAGCGCGCTACGACCCGCTGCAGTCTCCACGTTCTGCCGCCTCCGCCCGGTCCCCCTGGACGATTGGGGCCGAGTCACAACCGCAGGCCGCGTCCTTGGGGACCGGTGCCTATCGGTGGTGCGAGCCGCCTTGGTTTCCTGTGGACCACCGAAAAGTAGCACCAGGGTGCCGTGAGCAAGACCCCCGTCGCCCGTCGCGGCGCCGCCCCGAATCCGCCCGGACCACGGTCAACCCCCCCCTTCGGCGGGACCCCGTTCGACGCTTTCGACCCCGGAGACTCCATGAACGCGTTCAAGCGCCCGAGGACTTCTCTCGTACTGCTCGCCGCAACGCTGGCCCTCGCCGCCGTGTGCGCCGCTCCGGCCGGCGCCGAACAGCCCGCGGCGGCGGACCCGCTCAAGGAGGTGCTGTTCGTCGGGAACAACTGGGACGGCACCGCCGACGTGGTCCGCTCCACCGGCAGCTTCGCGAAGATCGGGCGCGTCAACGTGATCCCCGACAAGGCGCAGCGGCTCACCGAGATCTACCTCAACCCGGTACGGCTGGCCATCTACCTCGCCATCCAGCAGGGCCCGGGCGAGGGCCACGACCAGTACGTCGACGACATGTACACCACGCCGGACGGTCGCTCCGTGGTCGTCTCCCGCCCCAGCTTCGGCGACGTGGTCTCGATCGACCTCGCGAGCGGGAAGGTCAACTGGCGCTATCCGGTGGCGGGCTACCGCTCCGACCACATGGCGCTCTCCCCGGACGGCGGGCGCGTCGTGGTCTCCGCGTCCCTGGCGAACGCGGCGTACGTGCTCGACATCCGCACCGGGCGCCAGCTCGGCTCCTTCCAGACCGGTGCCAAGCCGCACGAGAACGTCTTCACCGAGAACGGGAAGTACCTCTGGAACATGTCGATCGGCGAGGTCCAGACGAACCTCGACGACCCGTTCTGGGACTGGACCAAGGGCGACCGGCACATCACCGTCGTCGACGGCGCCACCTACCAGCCGGTCCGCACCATCGACATGCGGGCCCGCCTCGACGCGTTCGGCCGCTCGGACCTCTCCAACGCCGTGCGCCCGGTGGCGTTCTCCCCGGACTTCTCGAAACTGTACTTCCAGGTGTCGTTCTTCAGCGGCTTCGTCGAGTACTCCGTCGCCACGGACACGATCACCCGGATCAAGACCCTGCCGGTGAACCCGGCGACCGATCCGGACCGGACCACGTGGCCCAACGACTCGCGCGACCACGGCCTGGCGATGAGTCCGGACGGCGCCAAGCTGTGCGTCGCCGGCACCGTGGACGACTACGCGACGGTCGTCGACCGGGCGACGCTGCAGGAGGGCCCGCTCGTCCCCGCGTCGAAGCCGTACTGGGCCACGCTGAGCGGGGACGGCAAGGCCTGCGTCATCTCCGAGAGCGGGGCGAACCAGATCACCGCGATCGACTTCGCCACCGGTCAGAAGATCCTCTCCGTCCCCGTCGGCTACCACCCCCAGCGCGTGCGCGTCGGCCACGTCCCCGCCGCCTGGACGGGACCGGCCACCGGCTGACCCGCCGGGTCCCGCGGTGCGCAGGTCACCGCGGGGCCCGCGCGATCAGCTGGGCCAGCAGCCGGGTGCGGGGGACGATCCGGTCGACCACGACGTGTTCGGAGTCCGCGTGGGCTCCGCTGCCGACCCCGCCCAGGCCGTCCAGCGTCGGGCAGCCGACACCCGCGGTGTAGTTGCCGTCCGAGGCGCCGCCGACCGCGATCCCCCGCAGCGGCTCCTGACCGAGTTCCGCGCAGATCCCGGCGGCCAGCGCGAACAGTGCGGCGGACGACTCCGGTTCCATGGGCGGGCGCTGCCCGCCGCCCAGCACCTCCAGCCGCGCGCCCGGCGTGCGGGCGGTCAGCCCGCGCAGCAGGACGTCCGTCCGCTCCTGGGCGGACGCGCTGGGGACCCGTACGTCCACCGAGATCCTGGCCAGCGCGGGCACGGTGTTCAGCGTGCTGCCGGCGGTCAGGAGGGTGGGCGTGACGGTGGTGGCCCCCAGCGCGGAGGCGGCGCCGGCCGCGTGCGCGGTGTCCGCGTCGACGGCGGACGCCAACTCGGCGATGGCCAGCACCTGGTGGGCCGCCTCGATCGCGGCGTTGATCCCTTTGTGCGGCTCCAGCCCGGCGTGCGCGGCCCGGCCGCGCACCACCACCTCGTAGCGCGACGTGCCCTTGCGGGCGGTCTTCAGCGCACCGTGTTCGTCCGCGGAGGCCTCCAGGACGAAGGCGGCCGCGCAGCCGCGCGCGGCGTGCTCGATCAGCGCCCGGGAGGTCGGTGAGCCGACCTCCTCGTCCCCGGTGACCAGCACGCACACCCCGTCCGGGGACGGCAGGGACGCCAGCGCGTGGAACATCTGCACCAGCCCCGCCTTCATGTCCAGCACCCCCGGGCCGCGCGCGATGCCGTCCACCACCGACCACGGGTGGCTGCGCAGCGACCCCGTCGGCCACACCGTGTCGTGGTGCCCCACCAGCAGCACCCGCGGGGTGCCGAACACCCACCGCAGGTGCGGCACGTCCTCGATGACGATCCTCTCGGGCGCGGCGCCCAGCAGCCGGGCGCCCAGGGCGCCGACCACGTCGGCGCTGCGCGCCAGAGCCGCGTGATCGGCGGAGAAGGACTCGCAGAGCACCAGTTCCGCCAGGTCGGCCAGGATCGCCGCCAGGTCGATGTCCGCTCCCGCGGTCACCGGCCCGGCTCCGTCCCGGCTCGCAGTACCACCAGCACGCTGCCTCCTCGGTATCGCTCACGAGCGCCGGTCCGACGACCGTCGCGACCACTGCCGCGACCACAGCCACAGCCACAGCCACCCGACAGACGCTAGAACCGGCGACGGCATTCCACCAGCGACTAGAGTGCATCGCATCCATGAGTGGGGGGAATGTGTTCGAGATCGACGCGCTGCGTCTGCTGGTCGCCGTCGCCGACACCGGGTCGTTCACCCGGGCCGCGGCCCGGCTCAACTACACGCAGTCCGCGGTGTCCCGCCGGATCGCCTCCCTCGAACAGCGGGCCGGCGGGCCGCTGTTCGAACGGCTCCCGCGCGGCGTACGGCTCAACCCGGCCGGCCACGTCCTGCACCGGCACGCCGTCGACGTGCTCGACCGGCTGGCGCGGGCGGGGCAGGAGGTCGCCGCCATCCACGCGGGGCAGGGCGGCACGCTGCGCGTCGGCGCGTTCGCGACCGCGAACATCTCGCTGGTGCCCACCGCCCTGCGGGCGTTCCAGCGGGCGCGGCCGGACATCGACGTCGTCGCCGTCGAGGGCCGCAGCGGCACGCTGACGCAACGTCTCGCCGACGGGGCCCTGGACGTGGCCGTGGTCAGCGACTACCCGTCCGGCCTCCCGACCGCCGAGGGCGTCACGACGACCGAACTGCTGCGGGACGAACTGCTCGTCGCCCTGCCCCGCGACCACCCGCTGGCCGCCGCGGAGACGATCGAACTGCACGACCTGCGGGACGAGGCATGGCTCCAGGACTCCCCCGCCGGACGGCCGGCCGTCCTCGACGACGCCTGCGCGCGGGCGGGCTTCGCCCCCCGCAAGCTCATCCGCGTCGCGGAGTGGACCGGGAAGTTCGGCTACGTCGCCGCGGGCCTGGGCGTCGCGCTGGTCCCGGCGCTGGCCGCGCGGGCGGTGCCGGCCGACCTCGTGCTGCGCCCGCTCGCCGGGCAGCTCCCCCACCGGACGATCCACCTCGCGCTGCCCGCCACTCCCCTGCCCGCCGCCCTCGCCCTGCGGGACCGGCTGCACGCGACCGCCGCCGCTACCGCCGCGCGCTGAGCCGCCGTCGGCCGCGCGTCAGCCGCCGTGTCCGGTGACCCGTCCCTGAGCGTCCGCGACCAGGAAGCCGGACCCGTGGTCGTCCGACACCGTCACGCGCAGGAGCAGGGCCCCGCTCCGCGGGTCGTGCTCGGCGGCCACCCGCCAGGCGCCGGTGTCGCCGACACCGGACGTGGTGCGGGCTTCGCGGACCAGGCCGGGGAGCCGGTCGTAGGGGAGGGTGCGCAGATCGATCCGCGGAGGGGTGCCGGCCGTCTCCCCCGGCCCGACGCCGCGGACCGACATCACGTGCTCCTCGACGGAGAACGCGACGGCGTACGGCGAGTGGGTCGCGATCAGCGCGTCGGCGGTGCGGCGCATCTGCGTCGGCAGCAGCATCGACTCCGAGGTCCGTGCGGTGGTCGTGCTCGACGACGATGATGACGAGGAGGAGGTCGTCGAGGTCGAGGCCGCCGGAGCCCCGACCCTCGCCCCGTTCCCGTCCTCGTCGTGGAACAGCTCCGCCCGGAAGGACAGGACCACGATCGCCGCACCGATGAGCACTCCGGCGACGCCGGTCAGGCAGCACGAAGCCGGCGGGCTCGGCTCCGCCACCTCGGTGGACTCCGGGGCGGAGTCCAGCCGCGCCTCGACCGCGCGGGCCGCCCATGCCGCGTCCGGTTCGGCGATGATCCTGGCCGCCCACGGCCGGTCGGCGGGGTACTCGACCACCACGATGCCGCGCGGCCGGTAGTCGGGGACGTCGACCAGGTTGATCCGCTGGGTGAACCGCACCCGGTACGCCGCGCCGCCGTCGGGTGCCACGGTCAGGACGAAGGCGATGGGCACATCCGCCCCCTCGGCGCTGGTGGCGCGCCGGCTTTCGATCATGGCCAGTGCGCGCTGCTTTTCCGGCGGCGGCGTTCGCGCACGTTTACGCCGCGCCACCACCGTCATAGCAGCGACCGTGAGGGCGAAAAGCCCGCCGCCGGCGCACCACAGGGCCGCGTCGCGGACCACGATCCCGACCGCGACCGCTGCCAGCGAGGCGCCGACCACCACGGCGGTCAGGAATCCGCGGGCCAGGGCGGCCGGCCCCGCACGACGGGGACCGGGGGTTTCAGTGATCGTCATGGGGTGATGGTGCCATCAACCGGCGGTTACCAAAGGTTCGTTCGGTAAACCTCCGGCAGAACTTCCGGTTTCCTCAGGAAAGCGTTCCCTATTCACGTCCGCGACACTGGACCTTTCGTGCGAGGACTTCTACGGTCGTCGTCACCTTCGTAGAGTTCCACAATTCCAGCGCGTAATCCGGGCGAGAATTTTCGTCCCCTATGTATTGCTATGGAGTTGATGTGCGCAGCATGCTGTCGTCATCGGTGAACCCGGGAAGAAGCAGGATCCGCCGGTCCGCGATCGCGAGCGTGCTCGGCGCGGCGGCCCTGGTGACGGGGTTCCCGACCGGCGCGAGTGCCTCCGTCCTGCCGGCGCTGCCCCAGAACGCCGACGGGCTCGAGCAGTCCTTCTCCCCGGCCTTCGACTACGACGGTGACGGCTGCTACCAGACCGCCGCCATCAGCACCGACGGCACCCTCAACCCCGGTCTGAAGCCCGGCGGCGACGTCAACGGGCACTGCCACGACGCCGCCCAGCTGGCGAACTCCAACACGTACTCGCGCGAGAAGTGCAACAACGGCTGGTGCGCGGTCGTGTACGCGGGCTACTTCGAGAAGGACCAGGCCACCCTCGGGCCGGCGGCCATCGGGCACCGGCACGACTGGGAGCACGTCGTGGTGTGGGTCAAGGAGAACCAGGTCCAGTACGTCTCGACGTCGCAGCACAGCGGTTGGAAGGCGTACCCGCGGTCGGCGGTGCGCTTCGACGGCTCCCACCCGAAGGTCGTGTACCACAAGGACGGCGCCTCGACGCACTTCTACCGCCTCGCGAACGCGAACGATGAACCGGCGGAGAACACCACCGGCAACTGGTTCTATCCGCGCCTGGTCGGGTGGAATGGCTACCCGGCGGGCCTGCGCGACAAGCTCATGAACGCGGACTTCGGTTCTGCCACGATCAAGATTTCGGACAGCACCTTCAACGACGCCCTCAACAACTCCAAGCCCGCCGGGATCCCGTTCGACCCCTACGCCTGAGATCAACTCGTCGCTCCGAGGCCCCTGTTGCCGCGTCCACCGAACACGTGGGCGCGGCGCAGGTGTTCGACTCAATACGGGTGATTCTCGGCCACATTCCCCAGGCCCGGTAGCCGAGCGTAGATCGCTCGCGTACGTTCAGTTCTCGTTGCACATGGCCAGCAGCGACAGCGGGGGTTCGGCCGTCGTCCCGTGGGGGGAACGACGGCCGGGCCTCCGGCTCATCCTTAAGGGAGTCGTGGTGACAGGACGTCCTCGGGGAGTGCACGACTCGGCGATCCTGCGGACCACGGCCGAGGTGATCGGCCGGGTGGGTCCCGCGGGGCTCACCCTGGCGGTGGTGGCCCGCGAGGTCGGGATGGTGCCCGCCACGCTCGTGCAGCGGTTCGGCTCCAAGCGGGGCCTGCTGCTGGCCCTGGCCGAGCAGTCCGCGCAGGACGCGGACGCGCTCTTCGGGCGCGCGCGATCCGCGCACGAGACGGCCCTGCAGGCGTTGGTGGCCCTGACAGTGGAGGCGATGGCCCCCATGTCCTCGCCCGAGGCGTACGCCAACCACCTCGCCTTCCTGTGCGTCGACCTGACCGACCCGGAGTTCCACCAGCACGCCCTGGCCGCACACCGGGCCTACGCGCGAGCGGTGCGGAACCTGCTGGCGGAGGCGGTGTCCACCGGTGCGCTCCGCGCGGGCACCGATGTCGCCGCCCTGGCGCGGTCCGTCCAGGCGGCGGCCGCCGGCACGGGGCTGATGTGGGCCCTCGACCGGGAGGGCAGCCTCGCGGAGCGCATCGGGCAGGGCATCGACAGCGCCCTGTCCCCCCATCTCCAGCCGTAGGCCCGGACCGCACGGGAGCGCTCCGCGCGGGGCACCCTCCGGCAGCAGTTCTTTCACGTATATGAACCGTACGTAGCGGCCTGAATCGGAGGGAAGAACTCCGTGCTGCGGCAGGACCGTTGACCCGGCATCGCGGCCGTGCTATTCAGATCTGGCGCACCCGTTGGACTAGACCTAGTTCACATTCATGAACACAGCGCTGGAAGGCCCCCCACATGAGATCTCGGTCCAAAATCCTCGTCCTGGCCACCGCCGCCGGCATAGCCGGCACGATCGGCCTGCTGGGCACCACCGCGCACGCGACGTCCCCCTCCGTCGCGCCCGGTGGCAACTTCAACCTGTCGGTGTGGCAGCTGCAGGAGCCGGTCGGCTCCCCCGGCTCGCCGACCACCATCTCGTCGGCCCGGCTGCAGGGCGCGAACGGGTTCCAGGACTCGTACTTCTACACCGACACCCGCGACGGCGCGATGACCTTCTGGGCGCCGGAGAAGGGCGTCACCACGCCCAACTCGAACTACGCCCGCAGCGAGCTCCGCGAGATGAACTCCAACGGCAGCTCCGCCAACTGGTCGCTCAGCGGCGCCCACAAGCTCAACGCGACCCTGCGCGTGGTGTCCGTGACGTCGAACGTCTGCGTCGGACAGATCCACCTCGGTACGGGCGGATCCTCCACCAAGCCGCTGATCGAGCTGTACTACCGCGCGAGCGGTGACATCGTCGCGGGCCTCGAGAACTCGCCCTCCGGCGGCCAGACGCCGCACACGGTCGGCCACGTGGCCATCGGCAAGACGTGGAGCTACACGATCGCCGTCTCCGGCGGCCACACGATCGACCTGACCGTCAACGGCAGCACGACGCACTACCCGATCCCGTCGTCCTTCAACGCGTACAAGCAGTACTTCAAGGCCGGCTCGTACAACCAGTCGTCCTCCAGCAGCACCACCAAGGGCGCACGCGTGGCCTTCTACGGACTGACCGTCTCCCACAGCTGAGCGGCTGTCCCGCACAGCACGGGCCCCGCGCCCCGCGCGGGGCCCACCGGTCAAGCGCGGTCCAGGAACGCCGCGACGCGCGACACGAACGCCGACGCGTCGTCCAGCCACGGAAAGTGGCCCGCGTCCGGCTGCACGACGAGGCGGGCACCGGGGAACACCGCCGCGACCTCGGCCACGGCGGTCGGCGGGGCACCCAGGTCGACCTGCCCGGCGACCAGCAGTACCGGCGCGCCGAACCCGGCGAGCGCCGTGCGGGTGGCCTCCGGGTCGAAGGCGCCCTCCGCGCCGAAGGCCTCCGTCACCGCCTCGTCGCGCTGCCCGTCCTCGGCCGCCTGGTGGGCCCGGGCCGCGGCGTCCCAGCGGCCGTAGGAGAAGGGCGCGACGGCCTGCCAGTTCTCCGCGGTGAAACGACCCGCCCCCAGCGCCTCCAACGCGGCGTACGCCGCCGGGAACCACGGCTCGTCGGCGCGCAGCCGCGCGGTCGCACGGCGGGTCTCCCCGGTGATCGTGACGCCGACGGCCCGGGTGCTCGGGGTGACCAGCACGAGCTTGCCGACGCGCTCCGGGTACCGGGCCGCGTACAGGGCCGCGAGGTTCGCGCCGGCGGAGTGGGCGAGCAGGTCCAGCCGGTCGAGGCCGAGGTGCTCCCGCAGCGCCTCCACGTCGTCGACGAGGCGGTCGCACCGGCAGGAGGCGGGATCCGCCGGCATCGCGGACCGCCCCGTGCCCCGCAGATCCAGCATGATCAGCTGCCGGTGGGCGGACAGGCCGCCGAGCCGGCCGAGGTACACGGAGTCCTGCGGGCCGCCGGGCAGGCAGATCAGCGGGGCGCCGGTGCCGACCACGTGATGGGCGAGGTCCGTTCCGTCGTGCGCCGGGAAGACCACCGTGGTCCGCTGCCCGCCGGCCGCGGGGGGCGAGGTGAACGGGACGTCCGCGGCGTGGGCGACGACCTCGGCGTCGCTGCCCAGCGCCCACTCGGCGACCCGGGAGACCGTCGCGGCCGCGATCCCCTCGCTGATCCCGGGCGCCGCCGGAACGTCCTGCGTCGCGTGCGCGTCGTGCGGCAGCACCACCCGGAACCCCCGCGCCAGGGCGGTGCGGGCCGTCGCCTGGACACACATCTCGGACATCACCCCGCACACGGCGAGCGCGCGCACCCCCGCGTCGGCCAGCACGGTGCCCAGCGACGTGCTGTCGAAGCCGTCGTCCCGGGGCTTGCGGATCACCACCTCCGCCGGCCCGGCCTCGACGGGGTGGTGCAGTTCCCAGCCCGGCGTGTGCGGCTCGTCCTCCGCCCCGGCCGGTCCGTCGTTCTGCAGGTGCACGACGAGCGCACCGCTCCGCCGGGCCCGCGCGAGCAGCTCCGCCGTCCGCTCCACGAGCCGCTCCGCGGCCGGCACCGCCCCCGCGCCGGTGACGAAGGCCGACTGGACGTCCACGACGATCAGGCACTCCACGGGCGGCACGCTATCGATCATGGCGCCCATCATGACGGGCGCCGCCGCGCACCTCCACCCGATTACCGCGTACGCCGCCGCCGGAAAACCCTGTGCGGGCCACGTGTTCGTTGACAAGGTGGGATCATGACGTCTCCGCACGACCCCGGCCCCGGATCCGCCGCTCCGCCCCAGGGCGGGCAGTGGATCGTCACGCCTCTCACGGGCGACCTGCTCCGCGGCGCACTCGACCTGGAGCAGACCGATCGGGGGCTGCTGCCGCACCGGCTGCCCGCGCGGGCGCGTGCCCAGTGCGCCGACGACCACCTGGCCACGGTGGAGGCCCAGCCGTCCGGTGTACGGCTGGTCCTGCGGACCCGGGCCACCGCCGTCGAACTGGACACCCTGCGGACCAAGATGGCCTACGGGGGCGCCCCGCCGCGCCCGGACGGGGTGTACGACCTGCTCGTCGACGGCCGCCTCACCGCGCAGGCGAGCGTCACCGGTGGCGACGTGCTGTTCGTGGACATGGTCACCGGATCGCGGGAGGAGCGGACCGGGCCGGCCGGCACCGTGCGCTTCCGCGATCTGCCCGACCGGATGAAGACCGTGGAGATCTGGCTGCCGCACAACGAGCAGACCCGCCTGGTGGAACTGCGCACCGACGCCCCCGTGGAGGCCGTGCCGGACGACGTCCGCCGCGTGTGGCTGCACCACGGCAGTTCGATCAGCCACGGCTCCGACGCCACGAGTCCCACCGGCACCTGGCCGGCGGTGGCCGCCTCCCGGGGCGGCGTGCAGCTGGTCAACCTCGGCCTGGGCGGCAGCGCGATGCTCGACGCCTCCACCGCCCGCGCCATGCGGGACACCGCCGCGGACCTGATCAGCGTCAAGATCGGCATCAACCTGGTCAACGGCGACGTGATGCGGCTGCGCGCCTTCACCCCGGCGGTGCACGGGTTCCTCGACACCCTGCGCGAGGGCCATCCCACCGTTCCGCTGCTGGTCGTCTCCCCCATCCTGTGCCCCGTGCACGAGGACACCCCCGGCCCCACCGCACCGGACCTCAGTCGGCTCGCGGAGGGCACGGTCCGGTTCGTGGCCACGGGCGACCCGGCGGAGCGGTCCGCGGGCAAGCTGACGCTCAACGCCATCCGGGACGAGCTGGCCCGCATCGTGAAGCAGCGGGCGGGCGACGACCCGAACCTGCACTACCTCGACGGCCGCGACCTCTACGGCGACGCGGACTTCGCCGAGCTGCCGCTGCCCGACCAGCTGCACCCGGACGCGGCCGCCCACCGCCGCATCGGCGAGCACTTCGCCGCCGCGGCCTTCGGCCCCGACCGCCCGTTCGCGGCCGAGCGGATCTGACGCGCCCGCACCAGGTCGCGCCGCCCACCGAGCACCGCAGAACGGAACGCGCGGCCGTGCGAGGATCCCTGCACCGCGCACGACCGCCGAGGAGGACGACATTGTTCGCGAAATCGCTGGGTGACGGAGCCGAACTGCGGCCGCTGGAACCCTGGCAGGCCGAGGAGTTCCTCGCCCACATGGACCGCGGCCGCGAGTACGTCGGACAGCACGTCGGGCTGCCCGACGCCACGCCCGACCTCGACTCGACGCGCGCCTGGCTCCAGTCGTACGCCGACAAGACGGCCACCGACACGGGGCGGCTCTACGGCATCTGGCTCGACGGGCTCCTCGTCGGCGGCGTCCTGTTCCGGCTCTTCGACACGCAGACCGGGACGTGCGAGGCCGGCTGCTGGCTGGAGCCGGCGGCCTCCGGCCGCGGCCTGGTCACCCGCGCGGCGCGCGTGATCATCGACTGGGCGGTCGAGGAGCGCGGCATGCACCGCGTGGAGTGGCTGGTGTCGTCGAAGAACACCCCGAGCATCAACGTGGCCAAGCGGCTCGGCATGAGCCGCGACGGGGTGCTGCGCGAGAGCTTCCTGTACCGGGGGGTCCGGCAGGACACCGAGGTCTGGTCGGTGCTCGCCCCCGAGTGGCGCTCCGCCCGCGCCGCGCACCCGGCCGATCCGCCCCGGACCCAGGCGTAGCACGGGCCGCAGCCGCCCCCGGCCCCGCCCGGATGCCGATACGGGCCGGGCAGGTCAGGCTGGAGGGAGGTCGGGCCGATCGGCGGCAGGCTGCTCCCGGGGCGAGGAGGGGACGTGGACAGCGACGCGAGCGACCACTTCGTCCACGTCCGGGGCGCAGCCGAGCACAACCTCAAGAACATCGACGTCGACATCCCCCGGGACGCGATGGTCGCCTTCACCGGGGTCTCCGGCTCCGGCAAGTCCTCACTGGCCTTCGGGACGCTCTACGCCGAGGCCCAGCGCCGGTACTTCGAGTCCGTCGCGCCGTACGCCCGCCGGCTGCTGCAGCAGGTCGGCGCACCGCAGGTGCAGGAGATCACCGGGCTGCCCCCGGCGGTGGCCCTGCAGCAGCGCCGGGGGGCGCCCAGCTCGCGGTCGACGGTCGGCACCCTCACCACGCTCTCCAACCTGCTGCGGATGCTCTACTCGCGGGCCGGCACCTACCCCGAGGGCGCGTCCCGGCTGGACGCCGAGTCGTTCTCGCCCAACACCGCGGCCGGTGCCTGCCCGCGGTGCCACGGCCTGGGCGAGGTGCACGACGTCGCCGAGGAGCTGCTCGTCCCCGACCCGTCCCTGAGCATCCGCGACGGCGCGATAGCGGCCTGGCCCGGCGCCTGGCAGGGCGCCAACCTGCGCAGCATCGTCAGCGGCCTGGGCATCGACATCGACAAGCCCTGGCGCAAGCTGCCGAAGAAGACCCGCAACTGGCTGCTCTACACCGACGAACAGCCCTCGGTGTACATCGAGCCCGAGCCCGATCGGATCGACTACGGCTACTTCGGCAAGTTCTGGAGCGCGCGCGAGCACGTCATGCACGTCCTCGCCGACTCCAAGAGCGAGCGGATGCGCGAGCGGGCGCTGCGGTTCGTCCGCAGCGTGCCCTGCCCGGTGTGCGGCGGCAGCGGGCTGCGGCCGGAGGCGCTCGCGGTGACCGTCGCCGGGCACTCCATCGCCGAGGTCAACGCCCTGCCGCTCACCGGGGTCGTCGCCGTGCTGCGGCCCATCGCCGCGCTGACCGACGCCGGGGCGACCACCTCGACCGCCGTGTCCGGGGAGCGGACCGAGGTCGCGGTCCGGATCAGCGCCGACGTCGTCGCGCGGGTGGAGGTCCTGCTCGACCTGGGGCTGGGCTACCTCAGCCTGGGGCGCAGCTCGACGACCCTGTCGCCGGGCGAGGCGCAGCGGCTGCGGATCGCCACCCAGCTGCGTTCCGGGCTGTTCGGCGTGGTCTACGTGCTCGACGAGCCGTCCGCGGGCCTGCACCCGGCGGACGCGGAGCCGCTGCTGGACGTGCTGGACCGGCTGAAGGCGTCGGGCAACTCCCTGTTCGTCGTGGAGCACGACATGGACGTCGTACGGCGCGCGGACTGGGTGGTCGACATCGGCCCCGGCGCGGGCGAGGGCGGCGGGCGGGTCCAGTACTCCGGACCGGTGGCCGGCCTGGAACACGTCGAGGAGTCGGCCACCAGCCAGTACCTGTTCGGCCGCGCGGCGCCGCCGGAGCACCGGCTGCGCGCGCCGCAGGGGTGGCTGCGCCTGCACGGCGTCTCCCGGCACAACCTGCGCGACGTGTCCGTCGAGATCCCGCTGTGCGTCCTGACGGCGGTGACGGGGGTGTCCGGCTCCGGCAAGTCGACGCTGGTCACGCAGGTGCTCGCCGAGGTCGTGCGCGGCCATCTCGGGGTGGCGGCCGACGAGGACGACGAGGCGGCGGGGCTCGAGATCGACGTGCGCGACGCGTCGGGCCTCGAGTCGTTCGACCGGCTGGTCCGCGTCGACCAGCGGCCCATCGGCCGCACGCCCCGCTCCAACCTGGCGACGTACACGGGGATGTTCGACGCGGTCCGCAAGCTGTACGCGGCGACGGAGGAGGCGCGGGCGCGCGGGTACGCCCCCGGCCGCTTCTCCTTCAACGTCCCCGAGGGCCGCTGCGAGTCCTGCCAGGGAGAGGGGTTCGTCGCGGTCGAACTGCTCTTCCTGCCCGGGACGTACGCGCCGTGCCCGACCTGCCACGGCGCGCGGTACAACGCCGAGACGCTCGAAGTGACCTACCGGGACCGGAACATCGCGGACGTGCTGGCGATGACCGTCGACGAGGCGGCCCCGTTCCTCGCCGACGTCCCGGCCGCCGCCCGCAGCCTGGAGACCCTGCGGGAGGTGGGCCTGGGGTACCTGCGGCTGGGCCAGCCGGCGACCGAGCTCAGCGGGGGCGAGGCCCAGCGCATCAAGCTCGCCACCGAGCTGCAGCGGGCGCGCCGGGGCCACGCCCTGTACCTGCTCGACGAGCCAACCGCGGGACTGCACCCCGCGGACATCGCGCTGCTGCTGCGGCAGCTGCACCGGCTCGTCGACGCCGGCAACACCGTCGTCCTGGTCGAGCACGACCTGGACACGATCGCCACCGCCGACTGGGTCATCGACCTCGGCCCGGGCGGCGGGGACGCCGGCGGCCGAGTGGTCGCCACGGGCACGCCGGCGAAGGTGGCCGCGTCGAAGCGCAGCGCCACGGCGCCCTATCTGGCGCGCCGGCTGGCGCGCTCCTGAGGTCGCTCCCCGCCTTCCCGGGCGTGGAAGGCGTCCAGGGCGGCCCGTTCGTCCGCCGTCAGGTGCTCTACGCCCGGACCTCGGCGGCCGAGGCCCTGCTGACGGCCGCGTCGTAGCCCTGGCCCGGCTCAGGCGACCGGCGTGCTCAGCCAGGCGCCGATGCCGGCCATCGCGCCGGGGCCGTAGTCCGAGCCGACCTCCTGGACCAGGTCGGCGATCGAGACGGCCCGCAGCGCCGCCCGCCACGCCGTGTCCGCCGCCGCCATCGCGCGGGCGATCGCGCAGGGGGCGGTGCAGGACTCGGCCGGGGTGGCCAGTGGACCGCGCTGGCGGATCTCGGTGCAGGCGAAGGCCGGTTCCGCACCGTCGACGGCCTCGACCACGTCGAGCACGGTGATCGAGGCGGGCTCCCGGGTGAGGACGTAGCCGCCCGCCTTGCCCTGCACCGACCGCACGAGTCCGGCGCGGGACAGCGCCTGCAGCTGCTTGGCCAGGTAGCTCGCCGAGACGTCGTGCAGCTCGGCCAGCCGGGTCGCGGGGACCGGTTCCCGGGCGGAGGTGAGCACGACGCAGCAGTGCAGGGCCCACTCGACTCCGCCGGACATCTTCATTCGGCCACTCTAACGAGGTGCTTGACTCGGACAATATGCATCCGAGTATAGTCCCGGATAGAACATGTCCGAGTTTGAGGTGCGCGGTGTCCCCGCGGCGCCGCCTCGCGGACACCCACCCCCGACGGAAGGCATCTCATGAAGTTCGCGGTCATCGGCGGAACCGGGCTGATCGGGTCGCAGGTCGTCACCGCCCTGAACGCCGCCGGACACGAGGCGGTACCCCACTCGCAGTCCTCCGGCACCGACGTCATCACCGGTGAGGGCGTGGACAAGGCGGTGGCGGGGGCCGACGTCATCGTCAACCTGACCAACTCACCGACCTTCGACGAGGCCTCCCCCGCCTTCTTCCGAACCTCGATGGAGAACCTGCTGGCCGCGGGCGAACGGGCCGGCGTCGGGCACTTCGTCATCCTCTCGATCGTCGGCGTCGACCAGGTGCCGGAGCTGGACTACTACCGCGCCAAGGCGCTCCAGGAGAAGATCCTCGCGGCCGGACCGATCCCCTACTCGATCGTCCGCGCCACGCAGTTCATGGAGTTCGTCGACGCGGTGCTCTCCTGGACCACCGAGGGCGGCACCGTCCGGCTGCTCGCCACGCCGATCCAGCCGATCGCCGCCGCGGACGTGGCCGCCGCCGTGGCGGAGGTCGCCGCGGGCGCCCCGCTGGGGGGCATCCGCAACATCGCCGGGCCCGAGGTCTTCCCCCTCGACGAGCTGGGCCGCATCACGCTGTCCCGCACGTCCGACGGCCGCACCGTCGTCACCGACCCCACGGCCGGCATGTTCGCCGCCGTCAAGGGCGACGTCCTCACCGACCCGGGCGCGCACCTCGCCCCCACCCGCTACGCCGACTGGCTCGCCCGCGCCGCCCGGTGAGGCCGTAGGCCCCCGCCCCGCCCGAGGTCAGTGCGCGGTGAGCCCCTGGGCGTCCAGCCAGCGCGCGATCGCCGCGCCGATCGCGTCCGGCTGGTCCTCGGGGGCGTGGTGCCCGGCCGGGCCGCAGTGCTCGATCTCCAGGGCGGCGATGTGCTCCCGGCTCCAGGCGATCAGCTCCTCGCCGATCAGCAGGGTGGGCGAGGAGTCGAACGTCAGCAGCAGCTTGGGGACCTCGGCGCTCGCGGCCAGCCAGGCGTCGTAGGCGGTGACGCGGGCGACGACGTCGGCCGGTGCGCCGTCGATCGGCATCATGCGCGGCCAGGCCAGCAGCGGGCGGCGGCTGCGCGGGGTCGGGTAGGGGTCGCGGTAGGGCTGGACGTCGGCCGCGCCGAGCGGGTTCAGGACGGCGCCGGTGAAGGCGGTCTCGATGAAGATGTTCTCCTCCAGCACCAGTCGCTCGCCGACCCCGGGGGTGCGGAACGCCTCGAACCGGGAGCGTGCTCGGTCGGGCAGCTCCGCGGAGGCCAGGGGTTTGAGCATCGTCTCCAGCAGGACGACCCCGCGCACCCGCGCCGGGTGGCGGGCGGCCCGGTCCAGCGCCAGGACGCCGCCCCAGTCGTGCCCGACCAGCACGACCTCGTCCAGCCCCATGGCGTCGAACCAGGCGTCGAGGTAGCGGACCTGGTCGGCGAAGGCGTAGTCGATGTCGGGCTTGCCGGAGGCGCCCATCCCGATCAGGTCGGGCGCCAGGGTGCGGGTCCGGCCGGAGACGTGCGGGGTGACGTTGCGCCACAGGTGCGAGGAGGTCGGGTTGCCGTGCAGGAACACCACGGGCAGGGGGCCCGCGCCGGCCTCGGCGTAGGCGATGTGGGAGTCGATGACGTCGACGGTGGCCATGGTCGCCGGATCCTCTTCTGTCGTCCTTGTTCCGCCCGCCCGGCGAACGTTCACTCCACGAACGTTCGCCGCACTAACGGATTGATGACGGCGACGCTATACCGTTAGTGCGACTAACGCAACGGGTAGGATCCGTGCCATGACGAGACAGGACGCCAGGGCCGGCACGGCAGCGCGCGGGGAATCCACCGGCGAGGACATGGACGACCGGGCGACCCCGGACCGGGTGCGCAGGCTGCCGAGCCGGCTCCTGGCCATGACCGCGACCCACGGCGACCGCCTGGTCAGCGAGGCGCTGGCGACCGAGAGCGCCCGCAAGTGGCACTTCGTGGTGCTGGTCGCCCTCACCGAGGGCGGCCCGGCCAGCCAGTCGACGCTCAGCACCCGCACCGGGATCTTCCGCAGCGACATGGTCGCGGTGATCAACGACCTCGCCGACCGGGGCCTGGTGGAGCGCGCGCCCGACCCCGACGACCGGCGCCGCAACGTCATCACCGCCACCCCGCGGGGCCGCGCGCACCTGCGCCGCCTCGACGAGATCATCGACGCGGCCCAGGACGAGCTGCTCGCCCCGCTGGACGAGGCCGAACGCGGTCAGCTGACCGGCCTGCTGATCCGGCTGCTCGACCACCACACCCGGGCGGCGCCGAACACCGCCCGGTGAGGAGAGGAAGTGCCGTCAGGACGCGAACTGGAACCAGTTCAGATTGACCACGTCACCGGAGCCGCTGGTGGTGAAGGTGACATAAACGGCGTGCACCCCCGTCGCCGCGCCGCTCAGCGCGGTCGTCCTGCTGGTCCAGTTCTGCCACCCGCCCGTGCTGCTCACCGGCACGCTCGCGACCACCGGGCCCGTCGGGCTGTCCAGGCGGTACTGCACCGTGCCGGTGATGCCCGCGCCCGAGGCGAGCCGGGTGGTGACCGAGGCCGCGCCGGCCGTACCGAAGTCGAGACTGCCGTAGTTCAGCCAGTCGCCGGCCGCGATGTACCCGACGTCGGAGCCGCCGCCGGTATCGGTGCACGCCTCGGTCTGCGTGCCCGACTGGGAGACGAACGCCTCGGCCTGCGTCTGCCGGTAGGCGCTCGGCACGGTCGCCGGACCGTAGGTGAGACCGAAGCCGTACGGGTACAGCGCGGGCTTCCCGTCACCGTCGTTGATCGGCTGCTGGCTCGCGGACTGCATCCACGTGTCGGGCAGCTTGCCGGTGGGCGCGTAGTCGCCGAAGAGCACGTCCGAGACGCCGTTGCCCTCGGTCCCCGGCAGCCACGCCTCGACCAGCGCGTTCCAGTCGGGCACCTGGGCGGCGATGTCCAGCGGCCGGCCCGAGACGACGACCACCACCACCGGCACCCCCGCCGCCCGCAGCTTGCCGATCGCGTTCAGGTCGGCGGTGCTCAGGCCCATGGCGCCCGGGCGGTCACCGGCCCCCTCGGCGTAGGGCGTCTCGCCGACGACGGCGACGGCGACCTTGTACGAGCTGTCGATCCCGGTGCCCGCGGCGTTGTAGGTGACGGTGCTGCCGGCGCCCGCCTGGGCGCGGATGCCCTGCAGGATCGTCGTGCCCGGCGTCGTGGCACCGCTCCCGCCCTGCCAGGAGATCGTCCAGCCGCCGCTCTGGTTGCCGATGTTGTCGGCGTTCGAGCCCGCCACGAAGATCTTGTTGTTCGTCTTCGCCAGCGGCAGCACGTTGCCGGCGTTCTTCAGCAGCACCTGCGACTCGCGGACGGCCTGCCGGGCGACGGCCCGGTGCGCCGCGTTCCCGACGGTCGAGGTGTACGTGCGATCGGTCAGCGGGTGCTCGAACAGGCCCAGTTCGAACTTCTTGGTCAGGATCCGGCGGTTCGCGTCGTCGATGCGCGACATGGGCACGCGGCCGGCCTGCACCTCGCCGCGCAGCAGGCTGATGAAGGACTTCCAGGCGGTGGGCACCATGACCATGTCGATCCCGGCGTTGACCGCCTGGGCGACCTCCGCCGCGGTGAAGCCGGCCTGGCCGTCGATCTGGTCGATGCCGTTCCAGTCCGACACGACGAACCCGGAGAAGCCGAGTTCGCCCTTGAGCAGGGTCGTGATCAGGTACTGATTGCCGTGGTCCTTGACCCCGTTCCAGCTGCTGTACGAGATCATGACCGAGCCGACGCCCTTCTGCACCGCGGCCTGGAACGGCGGCAGATGGATCGCCCGCAGCTCGGCCTCGGAGATCTGGGTGTTGCCCTGGTCCGTTCCGTTGCTCGTGCCGCCGTCACCGATGAAGTGCTTCGCCGTCGCGAGCACGGAGGCCGCGCCGCCGAGCGTGCCGCCCTGCAGTCCGGTGACGTAGGTGCTCATGGACGTGGCCAGTTCCGGCTTCTCGCCGAACGACTCGTAGGTGCGGCCCCACCGGTCGTTGCGCGCCACGCACAGGCAGGGCGAGAAGTCCCAGTCGATCCCAGTGCCCGCGACCTCCTCGGCCGTCGCCCGGCCGATCTGCTGCACCAGCGCGGGGTCACGGGTCGCCCCGAGGCCGATGTTGTGCGGGAAGACCGTGGCGCCGACCACGTTGTTGTGGCCGTGCACCGCGTCCACCCCGTAGATCAGCGGGATGCCCAGGCGGCTGGCCACCGACGCGTTCTGGAAGCCGTCGTACATGTTCGCCCAGCTGGTGGCGTTGTTCGGCGACGGGGCCGAACCGCCGCCGGACAGCAGCGAGCCCAGTGCGTAGTCGGTGATGTCGGCGTTGCTGACGCTCGCCCGCTCGGCCTGCGTCATCTGGCCGATCTTCTCGTCCAGCGTCATTTTCGCCAGCACCTGGCTGACGCGCGTCGCGACGGGCAGCGAGGGGTCCGGATAGGGATCGTGCGCCGAGGCCCGCTGCGGAACGGCGAGGATGGTGGCCGCCAGTGCGAACACGACCGCGACCGGAAGCCGGCGACGCAGCCGCGCCGACGTCCCGGACCTGCGTAACCCGCCCATTGCGTACGTCAATTCGGATCTCCTCCAGTGACGACGTGCACCTGGCGGATCGTGGGCCGGCCGCCCGCAACAGAATCGCGGCTGCACGGAACGCGGTCAATGGTTCAGACCTTGAACAGGGGAGCGGAATCCGGCCGTTCCGGGGCCGGAAATTCCTAGGCCCGGTCCAGAAACTCGTAGATCTGCCACGACGTCGAGGTGGCCACGGTGGTGATGAACGACAGGGACTGCAGCGGTTCGACGCCGAGGGCATGGACGGCGCCCAGCCGGCCGGCGTCGAACGTGGCCTGGTCCATCGGGTGGTCGCGGCTGCCCAGGGTCTCGGCGCGGAGCTCCTCCAGCGCTCGCAGCGCGTAGCTGCCGATCGGCAGGTCGTCCTCCACCTCGCCGTCCGACGGCGGGAGCAGCCGGCTCGACGGGATCGACAGGCAGGCGCGCAGGTGGCCGAGCGTGGGCTCCTGGCAGAGCAGGTGCACCGCGTCCGCGTCCAGTGGCGGCTCCCGGCGGACCAGCCGTTCCAGCACCGTGATGCCCAGGACCGCGTACGCACTCGCGTAGCGCCAGACGAGCGCCTCCACCTTGCGCTCGTGCTCCAGGGCGGCTTCGCCGAGTTCGCTCAGTGCGTTCGGGTGGTGCGGGAAGCCCGTCGCACCGACGTACTCCTCGATCGCCTCGGCCGAGTCCGACAGGTGCAGCGCCTGGGACAGCACCAGACTCCGCGCCTCGTCCAGTTCGGCCGTGGCGTGGTGCAGCGAGCGCAGTGCCTGCACCTCGGACCCGCTCAGCCGTGCCAACTTCGGTTCGGCCAAGCGCAGCAACATGAACGTCATGCGGTCCCCCTGCTCGCGTGCTGACGACGACACCGCGGCGCCCGCGCCCCACTCCGGGGGGCGCGGCACCGGCGAACCCCCACCGAGGTCAGCCCGCCGGCGTCCATCCGGGGTCGCGGCCGGTGAACGCGAGCAGCTTCTGTGCGGCGCCGGCCCCCTCGGGAGCCGGCAGAGCGGGCTCGAACTTGTGGAAGTTGTCGCGGATGAAGTCCACGAACAGGTCGGCGATCACCTGCAGCCCCTCGGCGAGGTCGTTCGACAGCGGCAGCTCCTGGCCGGTGGCCCGTGCGATGTCCCAGGCGTGGACCGCGGCGTCCAGCGCCGCCGCCCCGGCCCCCTGCCAGGCGGGGATCGGGCCGAAGGGGGTCGGCACGGCCTCGGCGTCCGGACCGGCGGAGGCCCAGGCGGCGGTCGCCGCGGCCAGCACCTCGTCGAGCTGCCCGACCGGGTCGGCGTCGAGTGCGTCGGCGGGCTCGAAGGGGTCCCCTGACGGGCTCGTGTCGACGATCTGCAGGATGAGTGCCTGCTGGTCCAGCCGTGCGTGGTTGAGCACCTGACGCACCGTCCACTCCGTGCACGGAGTCGGGTTCGCCCAGGCGTCCTGCGGTACGCCGAGCACCACCGCGCGCAGATAGTCGTGCGCCTCGGCGAGCAGCTTGAATCCGTCGACGGAAGTCATGTGGTCCCCTTCGGAGCGATCCGGGATCGGTTCGGGATGCAGGCGATGAATTCAGGATCTTGGGATCGCACCCTAGACCGAGCCGGGCGGGCGTGTCAGGGCATTCTCGGTTGCCGCTTTCGTCCCTCCGGTGATGGAGTGGCCCGATGGATCACGAAGCGGTACTCACCCAGTTCGACCAGCAGATGCGGCGCGACGCACAACCCGACGAGCCCTCGGCCCGGATCGAACGGGTCGGCGACGTGGTGCGGCACGTCGGCGCCGGGAACGACGACTGGAACGGAGTGATCTGGTCCGATCTCCAGGAGGACACCGCGGACGAGGCGATCGCGGAACAGGTCCGGTACTTCACCTCGCTGGGCCGCGAGTTCGAGTGGAAGCTCTACGCCCACGACCGGCCCGGCGATCTCGGCGACCGGCTGCGGGCGGCCGGGTTCACCGCCGAGCCGGCGGAGACCCTGATGGTCGCCCGCGTCGACGAGCTCTCCACCGACGTCACGCTGCCGGAGAGCGTCCACGTCCGCGCGGTCACCGACCCGGCCGGTGTGGACCTCGCGGCGGACGTCCACGAGGAGGCGTTCGGCACGAGCGCCGACCGGCTGCGCCACCGCCTGCACTCCCAGCTGACCGCACGGCCGGAGACCTTCAGCATGGTCCTGGCGATGGCCGGCGACGTGCCGGTGTCCGCCGCGCGGATGGAACTGAACCCGGGCACCGACTTCGCCGGCCTCTGGGGCGGGGGCACGGTGGCCGCCTGGCGGGGCCGGGGCATCTACCGTGCGCTGGTCGCCCACCGGGCCCGCATTGCCGCCGAGCTCGGCTACCCCTACCTGCAGGTCGACGCCTCCGACCAGAGCAGCCCGATCCTGCGCCGCCTGGGCTTCGCCGCCCTGAGCACCACGACGCCGTACGTGTACCAGCCCTGACGTCGTCCGGCGCGCGAGTCCGCGCACCGTGCTTATGGTGAGTCGTCAGCTGAGTCAGCTGCGTCGGATGCCTCGGATCGGAGAGCGACTGATGGTGCGCAGGACCAGGATCGCCGGATGTGCCGCCGCGTCCGCGGCGGCGCTGCTGCTCGCCGCCGGGCCCGCCCCGTCGGCCTCCGCCACGGACACCCCGACGCGATCGGAGCGGGCACGGTCGGAGCGGGCACAGTCGGAGCCGACACGGTCGGCCCTGGCACGGTCGAACCCCTCCGCCGTCCGGCTCGACGCGTTCTGGAGTGCGGCCCGGATGGCGCAGGCCCTGCCCGGCGGGCCGGGCAGCGGCCCGGCGGCCGACGCCGCGCCCCGGGTCCTGGCCCCCGCCGAGGACGGGCCCCGGCCGGGCGAGACGATCCCGCCCAGCCACAGCTTCGACGGCATCCCCCAGGCCGGCACCTTCTTCTGGACCGACGCGACCGGCTCCGGGCGCACCTGCAGCGGATCCGTGGTGCTCGCTCCCGGCCGGGACCTGGCGCTCAGCGCCGGGCACTGCCTGAAGGGCTACTCCGGCACCGCCCCCCGGCGGAACCTGGCCTTCGTGCCGCAGTACCACGACGGGCTCAAGCCCTTCGGTGTCTTCCCCGTCAGGGGCAACGGCGTCTACGTCCCCCAGCGGTACTACGACCTGGGCGAGCACGCGGGAGCCGCGTACGACGTCGCCTTCGCCGTCACCGACCCCAACCAGGACGGGATCCGGCTGCAGGACGCCGTCGGGGGCGTGCGGCTGCTCACCGGGTCCGGGTACGACCACGACCCGGTGCGGATGATCGGGTATCCGGCGGGGGCGGCGAAGCCGCTGGAGTGCACCAGCAGGACCACCCGGTGGGACGGCGACGATCCGGCCGACCCGGGCACGTTCTCGCGCATCGCGTGCGACGCGTTCGTGGGCGGGACCAGCGGCGGGCCGATGCTCGTCCCGTGGCCGGGCGGCTGGGCGGTGGTCGGGGTCATCGGCGGCTACCACACCGGCGGCAACACCCCCAAGGTCTCCTACAGCGCCCCCTTCGGCGCCGCCGTGCAGAGCCTGTACCGCGCCGCCGCCACCGACGCCCCGCCCGCCGGCCCGGCCGCCTAGCCCGTCGCTCCGGCGCGAGGCCGGCGCTTCAACGCCTCAGCGCCTCAACGCGGGAAGCGTCCGGCACAGGGCCTCGGGGAACTCCGGGGCCATCCGCCGGATCCCCGCGCATCCGGCCGGCGCCGTCCCGCGCCCGTTGCCGGTCATCCTGCCACGCACGGGACGGCGGCGGCCCGGGCACCCGGCAGGGCCCGGGCGTGGTGCCGTCAGGCGTGGGGCGACGGCCCGCCGAGGAGCACCGCGACCAGGCGCTCCGCCTGCTCCCGCGCGTCCGGAGCGTCGGCGGGGGCGGTCATCAGGAGGTGGTGGACGGTGCCGACCAGGGCGAGCGCGACCGCGGGCGCGTCGGTGCCGGCCGCGAGCCGGCCCAGGCGCTCCTCGGCTTCCAGGTAGTCGGCGATCGAGCCCTGGATCGTGGCGAACCCCGGCGCACCGGCCTCCAGCGCCCGGCGGATCAGCAGGGACGCGGCGGGGCGGGTGACGGCGAGGCCGGCGACCGTGGGCCCCGCGGAGGTCAGCAGCGCCAGGGCGACGGCGACCAGGTTCTCCGCCACCGTCCGCCGGCCGACCACCGCGGGCAGTTCTCCGGCCTGCCGCGCGGTGCGCGCGAACCGGTCGAGGACGAGCTCGGCGACGAACTCGTCCAGGCCCGCGAAGTGGGCGTGCAGCATCCCCTTGGCGCAGCCCGCCTCGCCGGTGATCGCCCGGCTGGTCAGGGCGGCCGGCCCCTCCCGCGCCAGGACCTGCTCCGCGGCGGTGAACAGCCGTTGGCGGATGTCCGGGATGGCCACTCCACGCGGTGACATCAGGCTTCTCCTCCGAACGTCGCAACTCCCCCGGGTCCGGCGGGGGTTGCCAGTATGGGCACGCGCCCATACTGTTTGGGCACTTGCCCATACTAGCCGTGGCAAGCCCCCGCGACCCGCCGGAGGTCCGCAGTGCAGCACATCGTCAACACCGAACAGGCCGAGGCATGGAACGGGTACGAGGGCACGCACTGGGCCCGCAACCAGGAGCGCTGGGACGCCGTGAACGCCGGCTTCGACGCACCGCTGCTCTCCGCGGCCGCTATCGGCGCGCGCCACCGGGTGCTGGACGTCGGCTGCGGAGCCGGCAGCACGACCCGGCAGGCGGCACGCCGGGCGCCGGGCGGCCGGGCTGTGGGCCTGGACCTGTCGGCGCCGATGCTGGACCGGGCCCGGGAGTCGGCGCGGCGCGAGGGCCTGGTCAACGCCGTCTTCGAGCAGGGCGACGCGCAGGTGCACGCCTTCGAGCCCGCCACGTTCGACGCGGTGATCAGCCGCTTCGGAGTGATGTTCTTCGCCGACCCCCGCGCCGCCTTCGCCAACCTCGCGCACGCGCTGCGGCCGGGCGGCCGCCTGGCGTTCGTCTGCGGTGCGGACGCCGAGGGCAACGAGTGGCTGCGGGCGATCACGCAGTTGCGCGCGTTCCTGCCCCTCGGAACGTTCGGTGCGCCGGAGGGATCGGGGGCACCGGCAGGGCCGGGCATGTTCTCGCTGGCGGACCCGGACACCACCCGCGCCCTGCTGTCGGCCGCCGGATTCGAGCACATCACCTTGACGCGCGTGGCGGCGTACGGGAGCTGGGGCACGGACGCGGACGAGGCGGCCGACTTCCTGCTGGGCTCCGGTCCCGGACGGCACCTGACGGAGCAGGTCTCCGCCGAACAGCGCGCCGCCGCCCGCCGCGCCCTCACCGACACCCTGCGCGCCCACGAGGAGAACGGCGCGGTCCGGTTGCGCGGCACCGGCTGGCTGGTCACCGCCGACCGCCCGCACTGAGCGCCGGACAGCGGGGTGGAGCGGGCGCGACAGGCGGCACAGGGCGGGCGCACTCCGTGAAATAGTGGGCGTTTCGGACCCGCCGGGACGCCTCCGTGTCGGGGCGGGTCCGGTGGGACGAGAAGGGTGGACCGATGAGCGCGCGTTTCGAGGAGCTCGACTGGCGGCCGACGCCGATGGGCGACATCAGTCTGCGGCGGCGGCGCGATCCCGTGTCCGGCGACGAGGTGTACGAGGTGAAGCTCGGCGACGAGTTCCTGATGTCCAGCCTCTTCACCGCGGGCGAGATCGCGCTCACCCGGCTCGGACTCGCGCAACTGCCGGACACCGAAGCGGACGTCGACGTCGTCGTCGGCGGACTCGGCCTCGGCTACACCGCGCAGGCGGCGCTCGACGACCCGCGGGTGTGCTCCCTCGTCGTGGTCGACACCCTGGGCGAGGTGATCGACTGGCACCGGCGCGGCCTGGTCCCCCTGGGCGCCGGCCTGTCCGCCGATCCCCGCTGCCGCCTCGTCCAGGGCGACTTCTTCGCCATGGCAGGCGACGCCACCGGGTTCGATCCGCAGACCCCCGGCCGCCGGTTCCACGCCATCCTGCTGGACGTCGACCACTCGCCGCGCCATGTGCTGCACCCGCGCCACGCGGCGCTCTACCAGCCCGCGGGACTGCGCGCCCTGGCCGAACGCCTGCACCCCGGCGGCGTCTTCGCGCTGTGGTCGAACGACCCGCCGGACGAGGAGTTCGGCTCCGTCCTCGCCCAGGTCTTCGACCGGACGCGGTCCCACGTCGTCGACTTCGACAATCCGCTGCAGGAGGCAACGGCGACCAACACGGTCTACGTGGCGAGCACCGCGCCGCAGTAGCCCCCGGGGCGGCCCTCGGCCGGACGCCGGCCGGAAAGACCGTGCGGGGGGCCTCTTTACAGTCGCGCTCCTTGCTGGCACGGTCTTCTTGGCCATCGCCGGGTTCAATTGGGGGGCACGGCGGGCGCCAACGTGTCTGGGGGGACCGTTGTGCCGTTTCTGTCGTCGCGTTTTCCGTGGCTGCTCCGCATGCGCTCACGCTGGCTCGTCCTGAGCTCGCTCGGCGCGGTCCTCGCCGCGTTCGTGCCGTTCCTGGCGGCGGGCGGACCTGCCGCCGCCGACGGCCGGCCGGCCGTCCCCGTCGTGGACGGCACGGCGCCGCCGCCCGCCCCGCACCACGGCGTCGCGCCCGCGTCCGCCATGCGGCCGCTCGCCCCGGTCCTGTCCCGGGCCGGCTGGACGGCGGCCGCGAGTGACGAGGAGACCGTCGGGGAGGACGGGCGGGCGGTCAACGTCCTGGACGGGAACCCCGGCACGCTGTGGCACAGCAAGTGGACGGCGCCGGCCACCCCGCTGCCGCACAGCCTCACCATCGACATGCACCGCACGGCGGTGGTGTCCGCGCTGGTCTACCGGCCGCGGAGCAACGGCCCCAACGGCCGGGTCGGCGTCTACGCCATCGCGCTCAGCGCGGACGGGGTGACGTGGACACCGCCGGTGGCCACCGGCACGCTGCCGGACGACAGCACCGTCAAAACGCTGAACTTCGCGGCCCAGGGGACCCGGTTCGTGCGGCTGACCGCCACCACGGAGGCCGGGAACCGCGGCCCGTGGACGTCGGCGGCCGAGATCGACCTGCTGGGCGATCCCGGCCTGCCCGCCTCCGTCGTCGAACTCCCCGTCACCGGCTGGACCGCGACGGCCAGCGACGAGGAGACGGCCGCGGAGAACAACCGGGCCGGCAACGTCCTGGACGGCGACGCCACCACCCTGTGGCACAGCAAGTGGTCCGGCACGCCCACTGCCCTGCCGCACTCCATCACCCTGGACATGCACGCCGACCAGCGAATATCGGCGCTCAGTTACACCCCGCGCGTCTCCGGGGCCAACGGCCGGATCGGGGCCTACTCGATTGCCGCCAGCCTCGACGGGGTCACCTTCGGCGCCCCGCTGGCCACCGGGACGTGGAAGGACGACGACACGGTCAAGAGCGCCACCTTCACCGCGCCGACCACCGCCCGGTTCGTGCGCCTGACCGCCACCACCGAGGCCGGAGGCCGCGGACCGTGGTCCTCCGCGGCGGAGATCCGGCTCAGCGGCCCCGCCGACCCGGCCGTCGCCGGGCTGTGGAGCCCGGTCACCGGCTTCCCGCTCGTGCCCGTGGCCACCGCACTGCTGCCCAACAACAAGCTGCTCGCCTGGTCGGCGTACGCCATCGACCGCTTCGGCGGCAGCAACGGCTACACCCAGACCGCCATCATGGACCTCACCACCGGCCAGGTCACCCAGCGGCGCGTCGACAACACCGGTCACGACATGTTCTGCCCCGGCATCGCGATGCTCGCCGACGGCCGGGTGCTGGTCACCGGCGGCAGCAACGCCGCCCGCGCCAGCATCTACGACCCGCGCACCGACGCCTGGACCGCGGCCTCGGACATGAACATCCCGCGCGGCTACCAGGCCATGACGCTGCTCTCCAACGGTGACGCCTTCGTCCTCGGCGGGTCGTGGAGCGGCGGCCAGGGCGGCAAGGACGGCGAGGTGTGGTCGGCCGCGACCGGGACCTGGCGCAAACTGCCGGGCGTACCGGTCACGACCACCATGACCGCGGACCCGGCCGGGCCCTACCGGGCCGACAACCACCAGTGGCTCTACGGCACGTCCAACGGCCGGGTGCTCCAGCTCGGGCCCAGCAAGCAGCTCAACTGGATCGACACCACCGGCGCCGGCTCCATCACCCCGGCCGGCGTGCGCGCCGACAGCGCGGACGCGATGAACGGCAACGCGGTCGCCTACGACATCGGCAAGCTGCTGACGCTCGGCGGCGGCACGGCGTACCAGGACGTCAACGCCACCAACCGCGCCTACACCGTCGGCCTCACCGCCGGCGCGCAGCCGGTCAGCACCCGCACCGGCGACATGGCCTTCGCCCGCGCCTTCAGCAACAGCGTCGTGATGCCGGACGGCAAGGTCGCCGTCTTCGGTGGCCAGTCCCGGCCCGTGCCCTTCTCCGACGCCACCTCGGCGATGACACCGGAGATCTGGAACCCGGCCACCGGCACCTTCACCCGCATGGCCACCATGGCCGTGCCGCGCAACTACCACAGCGTCGCCAACCTGCTCCCCGACGGCCGGAT
Source organism: Streptomyces sp. NPDC006733 (assembly GCF_040636125.1). Classification (NCBI taxonomy): domain Bacteria; kingdom Bacillati; phylum Actinomycetota; class Actinomycetes; order Kitasatosporales; family Streptomycetaceae; genus Streptomyces; species Streptomyces sp. NPDC006733. The sequence goes on from NZ_JBEYJD010000035.1 coordinate 80,407, forward strand.
CTTCTCCGGCGGCGGCGGGCTGTGCGGCGACTGCGCCACCAACCACTTCGACGGGGCGATCTTCACCCCGCCGTACCTGCTCAACCCCGACGGCACGCAGCGGCCGCGACCCGCCATCACCAACACGCCGCCCACGAGCGCCGGTTACGGCACCACGCTGACCGTCACGACGAGCACGCCGGTCACGGCCTTCTCCCTCGTCCGCACCGGAGCGGCGACCCACTCCACCGACAACGACCAGCGGCGGGTGCCGCTCGCCTTCCGCCAGGTGTCGACCGGGGTCTACGAGCTGACCGTCCCCACCGACCCGGGCACGGCACTGCCGGGCACGTACCTGCTGTTCGCCCTCGACGCCGCCGGGGTGCCCAGCGTCGCGAAGACGCTCACCGTCGGGTGACGGCGACGGACGCGGCCACGGCCGCCGCCGGTTCGGCGGCGGCTACAGCCAGCCGCGCTTGGCCGCCTGCAGGCCGGCCTGGAAGCGGGTCTTCGCGTCCAGGGCCTCCAGCAGGTGGGCCACCCGGCGGGTCATCGTCCGCTGCGTGATGCCGAGCGCGCGCGTGATCGTGGCGTCCTTCATGCCGGCCGCCAGCATGGACAGCAACTCCTGGTCGGCGGGCGCCAGTTGGCCCGCCGCCCCCTTCTTGTCGACGGCCAGTGGAGTGGCGCGTTCCCACAGCAGGTCGAAGCAGGTGACCAGCGCCGTCAGCAGCGGGGAGGGGTGCACGAACAGGGCGGCCATCGACTCGGTCGCCTCGAAGTTCAGCGGGATCATCGCGGCCCGCCGGTCCGCGATGAGCATCTTCATCCGCACCGCCGGCAGGCTCCTGGCCTGCTCGCCGGCGTCGATGCAGTCCTGCACGAAGGGCATGCGCCCCTCCAGCGACACCGAGTCGTAGATCACCCGGCAGCTGATCCCGCGGCGCAGCAGCTCGAACTCGATCGGGTTGAACGTCGGGCTGCTGAAGTACGGCGGGCAGTCGATGACCTGCATCTCCTCCTCCGAGCCCAGCTGCATCTGCTCGACGCGGTTCAGCTGCGCCTCGCGGCCCTCGACCAGCTCCACCAGCTCGCTGGGGTGGTTCGCACCCTCACCTTTCAGCCGCAGCGCGAGCGCGCGCACGTGCGCGCGCAGCTCCTCCAGCTCCCGCTCCCGGCGGGAGGCGAGGGAGCCGACGGCCGCCTCGGGCGGGGAGGCGACGTAGCGCACGGGTGAGCCGGTCAGCCGCGTGATGAGACCGGCGTCCGCCAGCCGGGCCAGGGCCGGCCGCAGCCGGGCCGCGGTCGACCCGTCCAGGACGGCCAGCTGCGCGGCGGTGCTGCGCGGCGCGGAGAGAAGGTGCAGGTAGAGGGCGCTTTCGACCTCGCCGAGCCCCACTGGCGCCAGGAAACCGTCCGCCACCGGACCCCCAAATGGGTGCGTCTACTTATGGTCAATGTCTACTATCCGGCATTCCCCTCGAGAAGGGGCCGGTTTACGGTGGGTTTCGGCCAATCCGTTCGATCCACTGGATCGGCCTCCCCCGCGGCAGCACTCCTCCACGGCCCCGCTCGGCCTACGGACACTTTCGACCCGGGTTCGATGCCGCCCCACCGGAAGGATCCGCGCTGTGCCGGTCTCCATCCAGTCCCAGCTCCGCCAACACATCTTCACGGTGCCCACCGTCGCGCTGTCGGTGCCGACCGCCCGGCGCCGCGCGCGAGCGCACTTCGCCGGGTGGGAGCTGGACGTGGAGCACCCCGTGGTGGAGACGGCCCTGTTCGTCCTGACCGAGCTGCTGACCAACAGCGTCGAACACACCGCGCACCGCTCACCGACCGCCGACGTCGTGCTGGCGCTCGGCCCGCGCAGCCTCATCGTCGCCGTGCACGACCGCCACCCGCACTGCCCGCGCCCGACGCCCGCCCCGCACGCCGACGGCAGCGGCGGCTGGGGGCTGCGCCTGGTGGCGGACCTCGCCGCGGAGGTCCGCGGCAGCACGCACACCTACACCGACGCCGACGACCAGGGCAAGACGCTGCTGGTCCGGCTGCCCCGCCCCGACCGCACGCCGCCGTGCGCGCACGACGGGTTCCCGTACTCCGCGTAGCGCCTCACGCGTACTGCGCGTAGCGCCTCACGCGGCCGAGCGGCGGAACGAGGACCGGTAGGCGTACGGGGTCACCCCGACGACGCGCTTGAACCGCTCGCGGAACGCGGTCGGCGACCCGAAACCCGCCTGCGCGGCGATCCGCTCGACCGCGTGGTCGGTGGTCTCCAGCAGGAACTGCGCCCGGCGCACCCGCGCGCGCAGCAGCCACTGCAGCGGTGTGGTGCCGGTCTGCTCCCGGAACCGCCGGCTGAAGGTCCGCTCGCTCATCCCGCCGCGCGCGGCCAGGGCGTCGAGTGTGATGTCCTGGCCGAGGTTGTCCTCGATCCAGGCGAGCACCGGTTCCAGCAGCGATCCGCGCGCCACCGGCGGCTGCGCGTGGACGATGAACTGCGCCTGGCCGCCCTCCCGCTCCAGCGGCACGACCGCCATCCGGGCGGCGTCGGCCGCCACCGCCGAGCCCAGGTCACGGCGGATCATGTACAGGCACAGGTCCAGGCCGGCCGCCGCGCCGGCGGAGGTGAGGAACTGGCCGTTGTCGACGTACAGGACGTCGGGCCGCACCTCGACGCGGGGGAAGCGCTCGGCGAACCGCTCCGCCGCCACCCAGTGCGTCGTCGCCCGCAGCCCGTCCAGCAGGCCCGTCGCGGCCAGGATGAACGCGCCGCTGCAGATCGAGGCGATGCGGGTGCCGGCGGCGGCCGCTGCGCGCAGCGCGTCGAGCACCTCCGGCGCCGGCGGCGGGGCGCCCTCCGCGCATCCCGCCACGATGATCGTGTCCGCCTCCGCCAGCGCCTCCAGGCCCCAGGGCACGCGCAGCGCGAACGTCTCGGTGGCCACTTCCGGTGCGGCGCCGCACACCCGCACGCGGTAGGGGCGGCGCCCGTCGGGCAGCCGGGTGCGCCCGAACGCCTCGATGGGCGTCGCCATGTCGAACGGCACCACGTGATCCAGGACGAGGACTGCGACCGTGTGCATGCGCCACACGATAGGTGAGTTCCCGCCAGAGGAGAACCTGCCTCCTCACGACGTCTTCTCCGCGGCAGTGGGCATGTCGGGCGAGTGGCGAGAACCCGTTGGCAATTGTCGTTCCAGCCACTGGGAGGGCCTCGGCCGGCCGCCTAGCGTGGGGTGCCGCCGCCCCGTCCGGGCACCTCGACCCCGCAACCGAAAGCGCACCCGCCACGTGACGAAATTCCTGCTCGCCGTCCATGTCCTGGCCGCCATCGTCGCGATCGGCCCCGTCACGGTCGCCGCCAGCATGCTGCCCGCGGCGGCCCGCCGCGCCCAGGCCGCGGCCCCGGACGCGTCCTCCCTCGCCACGGTCCGGCTGCTGCACCGCATCTGCCGCGTCTACGCCGTGATCGCGGTGACGGTCCCGGTCTTCGGGTTCGCCACCGCGAGCAGCCTCGGCGTCCTCGGGGACGCCTGGCTCATCGCCTCCATCGTGCTCACGGCGGTGGCCGCGGCGGTCCTGGCACTGCTGGTCCTGCCGCGCCAGGACGCCCTGCTGACCCGGCTCGACGCCGGCTCCCCGCCCGTCGAGCGCGCCGCGACCGCGCGGCTGGCGATGCTCACCGGAATCTTCAACCTGCTCTGGGCGACCGTCACCGTCCTGATGATCATCCGGCCCGGATCCACCACAGGCGCCTGAACCATGCACCGCACCCGCCGGCCGCTGCGCGTCTGCGCCGCCGTCGAACTGGCCTCCCTGCTCGTCCTGCTGGCCAACCTCGCGACGGCGCACCTGCCCGCGATCTCCTCGTTGGCCGGTCCCGTCCACGGTTGCGCCTACCTGTTCGCGATCATCGCCGTCGCGCGCGATCCGGACGGCACCGCGCGCACCACCGCAGTGGCGCTGATCCCCGGCGTCGGCGGCCTCCTCGCCCTGCGCCGCCTGACCGCCCGGCCCGCGCGGCCGGCGGACGGGGTCGCGCCCTGAGACCGCGCCGGCGCCCTACTCCTCCTCGGCGTCCTCCTGGGCCCTGGCCCGCTTCGTGACCACGGCGGCCGCCGCCACCGCGCTGCCCACGAAGGCCGCCGCGACCATCCACGGCCGGTCGAACCGGTGGCCGGTGGCGTGGTCCAGGGCATAGCGGCCCGCTCCGGCCAGGCCCACGGTGGCCGCAGTGAACCCGAGGAACGCGGGGTACTCGAAGCCGCCGCCCTGCGCGAAGAACCCGGCCGGCGCGTGCACCGCCACCGCTCCCGCCATCGCGCCGGCCGCTGCCGCGCCGGCCGCGGGGGTGGCCAGGCCCAGCACCAGCAGCGCCCCGCCGCCCGCCTCGCCGAGACCGGCGGCGAGCGCGCTCTGCCGGCCGGGGGTGAACCCCATGTGCTCCATCGCCTCCCCGGTCGCCTCCAGGCCGCCCCCGCCGAACCAGCCGAACAGCTTCTGCGTCCCGTGGGCGATCAGCACCGCCCCCGTGCCGACCCGCAGGGTCAGCAGGCCGAGGTCCCGACGGTTGATGCACGTCATCACTGTCTCCAGAGGAATCGCGGCGCCCGAACGGCTACGGGCAGATGCCTCCACTGTCCGTGCCCCGCGCCGCATCCGCGCCCCGGCCGTGGGCCATCCGGGCATCGGACCGGCGCACCACCGCACCGCCCGGCCCGTCACGCGCTGGGCTTCGCGCGCACGTGCATGCGCTCCCCCTGCCGCCCGAAGAGGCTGAGGACCTCGACGGGGCGCCCGTCCGCGCTGCCGAACCAGTGGGGCAGACGGGTGTCCCACTCGGCGACCTCGCCGGGGCCGAGGACCAGATCGTGCTCGGCCAGGACCAGCCGCAGCCGCCCGTCCAGCACGTACAGCCACTCGTAGCCCTCGTGCGTCCGCAGATCCGGCTCGCTGCCCCGGTCCTTGATGATCATCTTGTATGCCTGCGGCCCGCCCGGGGTCCGGGACAGCGCGATGGCCGTGCCGCCGTGCGGCAGCGCACGGGGCGTCAGCCGCACCCGGGGGTCGCCCACCTCGGGGGCGCCGACCATCTCGTCGAGGGCCACCCGGTACGCGGCGGCCAGCGGCAGCAGCAGTTCCAGGGTGGGCCGGCGCTGGCCGGACTCCAGCCGGGACAGGGTGCTCCTGGAGATGCCCGTCGCGTCGGCCAGCGCGGCCAGGGTCAGGCCGTGCTCGGCGCGCAGGCGCCTGAGCCGGGGGGCGACCTCGTCGAGGACCGCTTGGTGGGGCGACGGAGTGTCCATGCGGGCATTCCACCGCCCCGTCCCGGAAATGGCAACAGGAGTTGCCGCTCCCGACCGCCGGGCCCACCCTCCTCGGCATGAACCCCACCACAGCAGAACGGAGTTCCCGATGACGACCATCAACGCGGGGCGGGACGCGGCGGCGGCCGGAGCCACGGAACCGGCCCCGTCGGTCCGCTGGGCGCTGGCCGGCCTCTCGCTGTCCATGCTGCTGTCCTCGCTCGGCACCAGCGTCGCCAACGTCGCCCTGCCGACGCTGGCGCACGCCTTCACCGCCTCCTTCCAGCAGGTCCAGTGGATCGTCCTGGCGTACCTGCTGGCCATCACCACGGTGATCGTCAGCGTCGGGCGACTCGGCGACCTGCTGGGCCGCCGCCGGCTGCTCCTGGCCGGCATCGCGCTGTTCACGGCGGCCTCGGTGCTGTGCGGGCTCGCGCCCACGCTCTGGACCCTGATCGCCGCCCGGGCGGCGCAGGGTCTGGGGGCGGCCGTGATGATGGCGCTGACCATGGCGTTCGTCGGCGAGACGGTGCCCAGGGCACGCACCGGCAGCGCCATGGGGCTGCTCGGGACGATGTCCGCGGTGGGCACCGCGCTCGGCCCGTCGCTGGGCGGCGCCCTGATCGCCGGACCCGGCTGGCGGGCGGTCTTCCTCGTCAACGCGCCCCTGGGCGTCCTGGCGTTCCTCCTCGCCCGCCGCCACCTGCCCGCCGACCGGCAGCGACCCGGCGCCGAGCGCCCCGCCTTCGACCGGATCGGCACGCTGCTGCTCGCCCTGGCGCTCGCGGCCTACGCGCTCGCCATGACCTGGGGACACGGGAGCTTCGGCCCGCTCAACGCGGCCCTGCTGGGGGCGGCGGCCGTCGGGGCGGGACTGTTCGTGCGCGCGGAGCGCACGGCGCCCTCGCCGCTGATCCGCCTGACGGTGTTCCGCGATCCCGCGCTGAGCGCGAGCCTGGCCATGAGCACGCTCGTGTCGACGGTCATGATGGCAACGCTGGTGGTCGGGCCGTTCTACCTCGCCCGGGCGCTCGGCCTGCGGGAGGCCCTGGTCGGGCTGGTGCTGTCCGCCGGTCCGCTGGTCGCCGCGGTGAGCGGTGTGCCGGCCGGACGCGTCGCGGACCGCTTCGGCGCCCCCCGGATGACGGTCGTGGGCCTGGCCGCGATGGCGGTCGGTGCGGCGGCCCTGTCGCTGACCCCGGCCTCCCTCGGCGTCGCCGGCTACCTCGCCCCCATCGTCGTCGTCACCGCCGGCTACGCGGTGTTCCAGACCGCCAACAACACCACCGTCATGGCCGAGGTGCCGCCGGACCGGCGGGGCGTCGTCTCCGGCATGCTCAACCTCTCGCGCAACCTCGGCCTGATCACCGGCGCGTCCGTCATGGGTGCCGTGTTCGCGCTCGCGGCGGCGACGAGCGACCTGACCACGGCGGGGCCCGACGCCGTGGCCACCGGCATGCGCGTCACGTTCGCGGTGGCGGCGGCCCTGATCGTCGTCGCGCTGGGCATCGCGGCGGGCGGCCGCACGCTCGCCCGCCGCCCGCGGGTCAGGTGATCGCCGCGCCGCGGCCCACGAGCAGGGCCACGTCCAGCGCCGCCACCGCGACGGCGGCGGCGAAGGCCGCCCCCTGCCGGCGCCGCCCCGCCACCGACCCGGTCACCGCGAGCAGGGCGGCGCCGGCCAGCGCCGCCGCGCCGCCGGGGCCGGGCGGTCCGGGCGGTCCGAGGACCAGCACGGCGGTCGCGGCCACCAGCGGCAGCGGGAGCAGCCGCCGGGTGGCGGACGCGCCCAGCCGCTGCGGCCACCCCCGCACCCCGAGCGCGAGGTCCCCGCCGATGTCCGGCAGGACGTCGCCCAGATGGGCGCCGACGCCCAGCAGCGCCCCCGCGCAGACGATCCACCAGGCGGGCCACGGGTGGCCCGGCAGGGCGAGGGCCACGAACGCCGGCAGGCTCGCGAAGCCGAGCGCGTAGGGCAACCAGGACCACGCCGTCGACTTCAGGCGCAGGTCGTAGCCCCACGCCGCGCCGACCCCCGCCAGGTGGGCGGCGCCCGCGAGCGGGCCGCAGGCCAGCGACAGCGGGACGCACAGCACCAGAGCCGACCACGCGGCCGTCCACACCGCCCCGCTCCGGACGGCGCCCGCGGCGACCGGCTTGTCCGAGCGGCCGGCGGCGAGGTCGCGGCGCGCGTCGAACGCGTCGTTGCACCAGCCCACCGACAGCTGCCCGGCCAGCACGGCCGCGGTGATCAGCGCCGTGCGGGCGACGGTGTGGCCCGCGGCCCCGGCCAGCACGGCCACCAGCACCGTGACGGCCGCCGCCGGTCCGGGGTGGCAGGAGCGCGCCAGCGCCCACGGCGCAGCCCACGCCGCGCCTCCGGCGGTCGGCTCCTCGGGGACGGCCACGGGCCGATCCTAGGCACATCCGGTCGTGTCGCAGCGTGTCCGCACGGTCACCCGGTGTTGAATTGCCCGTCCCGGGTGAAGTTCCCGAGCGGGGAGCGCCCCCACGTCGGGAGTCCCATGACCCGTATCGCAGCCGTTCACGGCGCCCTGGCGCCCCATCGCCACGCGCAGGCCGAGATCACCGACATAGTGGCGCGCACCTGCCTGCCCCCGGGCGCGGACCGCCGGGTGCTCGACCGGCTGCACCAGGCCGCCCGGGTCCGTTCGCGGCACATGACGCTGCCGCTCGACCGGTACGCGGAACTCGACGGGTTCGGCGCCGCCAACGACGCCTTCATCACCGGGGCCACCGCCCTGGGCTCGCAGGTGATCCGCGGGGCGCTGCGCACGGCGGGGCTGGCCCCCTCCGACGTCGACCTGCTGGTGTTCACCTCCGTCACCGGGATCGCCGCCCCCTCGATCGACGCCCGGCTCGCCGGGCGGCTCGGCCTGCGCGAGGACGTCAAACGCCTGCCGCTGTTCGGCCTCGGCTGCGTGGGCGGAGCGGCCGGGCTGGCCCGGGTGCACGACTACCTGCTGGGCCACCCCGACCACGTCGCGGTGCTGCTGTCGGTCGAGCTGTGCTCACTGACCTTCCAGCGCGCCGACGACTCCCCGGCGAACCTGGTGGCCTCGGCCCTGTTCGGCGACGGCGCCGCCGCCGTCGTGGCCTGCGGCGCCGCCCGCGCCGCCGAGCCGTCCGCCGCGGCGCCCACCCCCGGCGGGCCGACCGTCGTGGCGACGCGCGGCCGGCTGTACCCCGACACCGGCCACGTCATGGGCTGGAACATCACCGACTCCGGTTTCCGGGTGGTGCTGGATCCGGCCGTCCCCGACGTGGTGCGCCGCTACCTCGCCGACGACGTCACGGAGTTCCTGAGCGAGCACGGCCTGAAACCGAAGGACGTCGCCACCTGGGTGTGCCACCCGGGCGGGCCGAGGGTCCTGGAGGCGGTGTCGGAGAGCCTCGAACTGCGGGAGGGCGCGCTGGACGTGACGTGGCGGCACCTGGCCGACGTCGGCAACCTCTCCTCGTCGTCGGTGCTGCACGTGCTGCGCGACACCTGGGCCGAGCGCCGCCCGCCGGCGGGCGCGCCGGGACTGCTGCTGGCGATGGGGCCCGGTTTCTGCTGCGAACTGGTGCTGCTGCGCTGGTAGGTCGGAGGACGTCATGATCTGGTACGCACTGCTGGTGGCGGCGGTGGCCGCCGAGCGGGTCGGCGAACTCGTCGTCGCCCGGCGCAACGAGCGCTGGAGCACGGCCCGGGGAGCGGTCGTGGCGGGCCAGGGGCACTACCCGGCCATGGTCGTCCTGCACACCGCGCTGCTCGCGGGGTGCCTGCTGGAGACCGGGCTCGCCCACCGCGCCTTCCTCCCGGCCCTCGGAGGGCCCATGCTCGGCGTGCTGCTCGCCGCGCAGGGCCTGCGCTGGTGGTGCATCAGCACCCTGGGGCCGCGCTGGAACACGCGCGTGATCGTCGTCCCCGGCATGCCGCTGGTCACCGGCGGCCCCTACCGGTGGCTGCGCCACCCCAACTACGTCGCCGTCGTCGCCGAGGGTCTCGCGCTGCCCCTGGTGCACACCGCCTGGATCACCGCCGTCGTCTTCACCGCTCTGAACGCCGCCCTGCTCGCCGTCCGCGTCCGCTGCGAGAACGCGGCCCTGGCCGGAGCCGCGGGACCGGTCGCGGCGGCGTGATCGACGTCCTGGTGGCCGGCGGGGGCCCGGCGGGGCTGGCCGCCGCCGTGCACGCCGCCCTCGCCGGGATGCGGGCCGTCGTCGTGGAACCGCGGACCGCTCCCGTGGACAAGGCCTGCGGGGAGGGCGTCATGCCCGGCGGGGTCGCCGCCCTGCGGGCGCTGGGCATCGACGTCGCGGGGCGCGAACTGCGGGGCATCCGCTACCTCGACGCCACTCGGCGCGCCGAGGCCCGCTTCCGCGACGGCACCGGGCTGGGGGTCCGCCGCACGGCCCTGCACGCGGCACTGCACCGCCGCGCCGGGGAGCTCGGCGTGGAGATGGTGACCGGCAGGGTCTGCGACGTGCGCCAGTCGGCGGACCGCGTGAGTGCCGCGGGCCTGACGGCACGCTGGCTGATCGCCGCCGACGGCCTGCACTCCCCCGTCCGCCGCGGCCTGGGGCTGGCGCTCCCGGACCGCGGGCCGGCACGGTACGGGCTGCGCCGGCACTACCGGGTGCCCCCGTGGACCGACCTCGTCGAGGTGCACTGGTCCGCCCATGGCGAGGCCTACGTGACGCCGGTCGCCGACGACCTGGTGGGGGTGGCCGTCCTGAGCCGGGTCCGGCGCGGGTACGACGACCACCTCGCCGCCTTCCCGGCGCTGCTGGCCGGGCTGCGGGGCGCGGCCGTGACCCCGGTGCGCGGCGCCGGCCCGCTGCGCCAGCGGGTCAGGGCCCGCGTCGCCGGGCGGGTCCTGCTCGTCGGCGACGCGGCGGGGTACACCGACGCCCTCACCGGGGAGGGCATCGCGCACGGGCTGCGCGGCGCCGAGGCCGCGGTGCGGTGCCTGCTGGACGGCCGGCCGGAGCGGTACGAGGCGGAGTGGGCGCGCCTGACGCGGCGCCACCGCCTGCTGACCGGAGCGCTCCTGACGGCCGCCGGCCGGCCCCGCACCGCCCGGCTCGTCGTCCCGGCCGCGTCCCGGCTGCCCGCCGTCTTCGCGGCCGCGGTGCACGCGCTGCGCTGACCCGTCCGGGGCCCGGCGCCCCTCCGTGTGACAGACCGCACCCTCGCCCGGTTGCCCGCTCGGATCGGGTCGCGGATGTCTAGGGTGAGGATCATGAGTACACACTTTGACGTCGTGGTCCTCGGTGCGGGTCCCGGCGGGTACACCGCCGCGGTCCGCGCGACCCAGCTCGGGCTCCGGGCGGCCGTCATCGAGGAGAAGTACTGGGGCGGGGTGTGCCTGAACGTGGGCTGCATCCCGTCGAAGGCGCTGCTGCGCAACGCCGAGCTGGCGCACATCTTCACCCAGGAGGCGAAGACCTTCGGGATCCGCGTCGAGGGCACGGTCAGCTTCGACTACCGCGAGGCGTACCTGCGCAGCCGCAAGGTCGCCGACGGCCGCGTCGCGGGCGTGCACTACCTCATGAAGAAGAACAAGATCACCGAGTACGACGGGCGGGGCACCTTCACCGACGACCGCACCCTGCGGGTCGCGCTGCAGGACGGCGGCACCGAGACGGTCACCTTCGACCACTGCGTCATCGCGACCGGGGCCACGACGCGACTGCTGCCGGGCACCTCGCTCAGCCAGCGGGTCGTGACCTACGAGGAGCAGATCCTCACCGACTCGCTGCCGGAGAGCATCATCATCGCCGGGGCCGGCGCGATCGGCGTCGAGTTCGCGTACGTGCTGCACAACTACGGGGTGAAGGTCACGATCGTCGAGTTCCTCGACCGTGTCGTGCCGCTGGAGGACGCCGAGGTCTCCGCCGAACTCGCCAAGCGCTACCGGCGGCTGGGCATCGAGGTCCTCACCTCCACCCGGGTGGAGTCCATCGACGACAGCGACCCGGCGGCCAAGGTGCGGGTCACCGTCACGCGCGACGGGCAGCAGCAGGTCCTGGAGGCCGACAAGGTGCTGCAGGCGATCGGCTTCGCGCCGCGCGTGACCGGCTACGGCCTGGAGGCCACCGGGGTGCGGCTGACCGAGCGCGGCGCGATCGAGGTGGACGCCCGAGGCCGCACCAGCGTGCCGCACATCTTCGCGATCGGTGACGTCACCGCGAAGCTGATGCTGGCGCACGCGGCGGAGTCGATGGGGATCGTCGCCGTCGAGACCATCGCCGACGCCGAGACCATGGAACTCGACTTCACGATGATCCCGCGCGCCACCTACTGCCAGCCGCAGATCGCCAGCTTCGGCTGGACCGAGGCCCAGGCCCGCGAGAAGGGCTTCGACGTCAACGTGGTGAAGTTCCCCTTCACCGCGAACGGCAAGGCCCACGGTCTCGGCGACCCGGCCGGCTTCGTGAAGGTCATCAGCGACCGGACCCACGGAGAGCTGCTCGGCGCGCACCTGATCGGCCCGGAGGTCACCGAACTGCTGCCGGAGCTGACCCTGGCCCAGCAGTGGGACCTGACGGTCCACGAGGTGGCGCGCAACGTGCACGCCCACCCGACGCTGGGCGAGGCGGTCAAGGAGGCCGTCCACGGCCTGGCCGGACACATGATCAACTTCTGACGGCACCGGCGGCGGGGCGCCGCCGCGCTCCGCGCGCTTCGCCGCCGGGTGCCGCACGATGAGAACGTGATGACCGTACTGCTCATGGAGCACGACAGCGACACGTCCAGTGGCATGCGGTCGGCGATCCACGCCAACCGGCACTTCCGCGTCATCGCGCACGGGACCGACCACGCCACCGTGCTGGCGCTGGCGCGGACCCTGCTGACCGATGTGGTGGTCATCGACGCCCGGCTCGACGGCGTCGACCCGCTCGCCCTCTGCCAGGAGCTGCGCGCCCTCACCCCGCCGCCGGCGGTCGTGATCGTCGCCGCCCAGCTCGCCGGCGCCGAGCCCGCCCACCACCTCGCCGCACGGGGCTCGGTGCATCTGCTGCGCGGCTCCGAGCCGCGCGACGTCGTGCACGCCCTGCGGGCGATCGGAACCCGCCGCAGCCTCTGCTATCCCGACGCCCTGTGAGCCGGACCTCCCCGACCCGAGCAGGGAAAACCCTCGTTCTTCGCCGCACGGCCACCCCCGGCGGCCCACCGTCTTGACGCACGCCGGCGGCGGACCGAGACTGACGCCGCCGTCCGCCAGGACGAGGGCCGTCGGCCGGAGGGAAGGGCTGGGGACGATGACGCAGCACGGTCCGGTGGGCCTCGGCCCGGTCCTGGCCGAAGTGGAGGCCGGGCTGGCGGCGGGCACCCCCGCCGTCCTGTGGGGGGTCCGGGGGTCCGGCCGGACGGCCGCGCTGGACGCCCTCGCCGACGCCGCCACCGGGCGCGGCGAGCGGACCCTGCGGCTGCCCCTGCGGGAGAACGGCGTCCCGGCCCCGTACGGCGCGCTCACCGACCTCCTCACCGCGATGGACCCGCTGGACCTCCTCCTCCCCGCCGGACCGCTCCAGTCGGCGGTCGACGTCCTGCTGCGCCGCCGCGCCCTCCCGCCGCAGGGCCCGGATCCGGTGGCGGTCCGCCTCGCGCTCGGGCAGGTGCTGGCCCGGACGTCCGGGGCGCTCCTGCTGATCGACGACGTCCAGTGGACGGATCACGACAGCGCCCGGGCGCTGGCCCACGTCCTGCCGTCGCTGCCGCCCGGCACGCTGCGCGTGGCCGTCACCCGGCGCTGCGCGACGCCGCCCGGGGCGCCGGAGGTGGCCGGGCCGCGGACGGTGCCGTACGAACTCGCGCCACTGGACGTCGACCAGGTGGCGCACCTGCTCGAACGCCGCGCGCTGCCCGGCCGCTGGGCGGCGCGCGTGCACGCGATGTCCGGCGGCAACCCCGGCCTGGCCCTGGCGGTCGCCCGCGAACTGCGGGACACCCCACCGGGCCCGGCCTCCGCCGGCACGTCCTGCCCGCCGCAGGCCGCCGCGTCCTGGCTGGCCGCCCTGCCGGCGCCGGTCACCGCCACCCTGCTGACGGCGGCGCTGGCCGTCGACCCGTCGGCGGCGGTGCTGCGCCGGGCCGGGTGCGAGCGGGTGGACGCGGACCTGGCGCTGGCCGCCGAGGCCGGCATCGTGACCCTGGGGCCGGAGGGCTCCCTCGCCTTCCGCGGCGCCGTGCTGCGCGACGCCGTGCGCGCACGGGCACCCGGCGGCGCGCAGGCCGCCGCCCATCGCGCGCTGGCGGCGGCGGTCGAGGACCCGGTGGAGGCGGTCTGGCACCGCGCCCTGGCAGCGGACGGCTTCGACGCCGCGCTGGCCGCCGAGATCGGGGCCGCGGCCGCGGACGCCCGCCGCGCGGGCCAGCGGTCCTGGGCGGGTGAGCTGGAGCTGCTCGCCGCCCGGCGCACCCCGCCGGCCGAGCGGGCCGGGCGCCTGGCGCGGCTGGCCGCGGCGACGACCGATGCCGCGGCCGCCGGGCGCAGCGATCTGGCCGGCCGGGTGGCCGCGGCGGTCCGGGTGAACCGGGGCAGCCCGGCCGAGGTGATCGCCGCGCTGCTGGCGGTGGTGGACTCCGCCGGCCAGGCCATGGCGGAGATGGACCAGGTGCTGACCCGGGCCGCGGGCGCCGCGCAGGGGCATCCGTCCCTGATGGCCGCCGTGGAGATGCGGGTCGCGGTGAAGGCGAACGTGTGCGAGGGCCGTCCGGACAGGGCCCGCGCCGCCGCCGCGCGCGCCGCCGAACTGGGCCGCCGGGGCCGGGACCGGGCCTGCGAGGCCGCCGCGCTGACGATGCGGGCCCGGATGGAGCGCATCCTCGACGACCCGGCCGCCGAGGACACCCTGCGGGACGCGCTCGCTCTGGACGTCCCCGTCGACGTGCTGGGGGTGAGCTCCAGCCCGCAGTACCTGGCGGCGCGTCACGCCGTCTTCGACGACCGGCTGCCGGAGGCGCGGGCGCGACTGCTCGACCTGCTCGGCGTCGCCGAACGGCACGGCGTGGCCGCGGATCTGGAGGAGGTGCTGCGCAGCCTGGCCGAGGTGGACGCCCGGGCCGGTTCCTGCGCGCAGGCGCTGCGGTGGAGCGAGCGGGCGAGCGCGGTGTGCGCGGCCTCCGGGCTGTCGCCCGGCCCGGTCTGGTACACCGCCGCCCTGGCGGAGACCGCCGGGGGCAGCTTCACCCGGGCCGCCGAGTTCGCGGCGCGCGCGGCACGGACCTCGCACGAGGAACACGACATGGTCTTCGCGTCCCGCAGCCTCCTCGCGCTCGGCACGGTCCAGCTGGTCACCGGCAGCGCCGCCGAGGCGGCCCGCACCCTGGCGCGGGTCGCCGAACTGGAGCGGCAGCAGCAGGTGGCCGACCCGCGGATCCTGCGCTGGCGGCCGGAGCTGGTCGAGGCGCTGGCGGCCGGCGGCCGGCTCGACGAGGCCGAGGAGCAGGCGGCCGAGGCCGCCCGGATCACCGCCGCCCACCCCGGCACCGGAGCGTTCGCGGGCCTGCAGCGGGCCCGGGCCCAGTGCGCCGCGCGCCGCGGCGACCTCGACACCGCGGCCGGGCTGCTGCGGGAGGCCGCGGAGCGGTTCGGGTGCCTGCGGCTGCCGCTCGAGGAGGGACGGACCCGGGTGGCGCTGGGCCTGCTCGAACGCACCCGGCGCCGGCCGGCCGCGGCGCGCACCGCCTGGACCGGTGCGGCGGGCCTGTTCCAGCAGGCCCAGGCGCGGCCCTGGACCGCGCTGACGCAGAACCTGCTGGCCCGCCTGGAGGGACCGCGCAGCGCCCCCGGGACGGCTTCCCCGGAGCTCACGGACGCCGAGCGGCGGCTCGCCCTCCTGGTCGTGCAGGGTCTGACCAACCACGACGCGGCGGCGACCTTGTTCATCTCCGTCAAGACCGTCGAGTCGACCCTCAGCCGCGTCTACCGCAAGCTCGGCATCCGCTCCCGCACCCAGCTCGCCGCGGTGCTGCGCACCTGACCCCCGGACCGCCCGCCCCGCCGGGAGCCGCGCGCTCAGCCCGCCCAGCACCGGTGCACGACACCGCCGCAGACCTCGAGGTTGAGCCGCCCGGCCCGCCGCTCCATCGTCACGCTCGCTCCCGCGGGAAGGAGCCGGACGACGGACCAGCCGCGCTCGCGGGCCCGGCGCCCGGCCACCGCGGACGGCAGCCCCGCGTACGCGCCGGGCGCGTCCGCCGGCTCCGACGGGGGCGGGGGCGTGCCGGGGTCCTCAGAAGACGGACCATCCGGTGGCATCGGCGACCTCCTCCACGACGGCCATGCCGGCGACGGAGTTGCCCGCCTCGTCCAGGCCCGGCGACCACGCGCACACCGTGCCGTGCCCCGGGAAGACCGCCAGCACCCCGCCGCCGATCCCGCTCTTGACGGGCGCCCCCACCTCGCAGGCCACGTCCCCCGCCGCCCCGTACGTACCGCACGTGAGCACCACGGCGTTGAGCCGGCGCACCTGGCGCGCCGGCAGCAGGGGCGGCCGGCCGCGGGCGCGCCGGCCGCCGCGCGCCAGGAACAGCCCCGCCTGCGCCACATCGACGCAGGACGCGGCGATGGCGCACTGGTCGACGTACTGGTCGAGCAGCTCGGCCGCCTCGTGCTCCAGCCGGCCGTGCGAGGCCATCAGCAGCGCCGCCGCGGCGTTGCGGTGGCTGGCCCCGCGCTCCGACTCGGCGACCCGCGGGTCGATCCGGATCGCGGGGTTGCCGGACTCCGCGCGCAGCAGTTCCAGCACGGCGGCGGCCGACCGCGTCCGGTGCGCCGCCATCAACCGGTCGACGACCACGAGGGCACCGGCGTTGACGAACGGGTTGCGGGGCACCCCGTGGTCCACGTCGAGTTGCACCAGCGCGTCGTAGCGCAGGCTGGAGGGCTGCCGGCGCACGCCCTTCCACAGGCTCTCCCCTTCGTGGGCGAGCGCCAGGGCCAGCGAGAACACCTTGGACAGGCTCTGCACGGAGAACGGCTCCCGGCAGTCGCCGGCACCGATCACCTCGCCGTCCACCGTGGCCAGCGCCACCCCCAGCCGGTCCAGCGGCACCGCGGCCAGCTGGGGAACGCCGCGCGCCTGCTGCCCCGACCCCACCAGCCGGAGCCCGGCCCCGTACGCCTCGTCCACCATCTCCCGCAGATCCATCCGCCCCTCCGCCCCCGAACGCCGCCGCTGGACCGACACCCCCCACAGTGCCGCTTCCCCGCCCGCCGCGCAGCAGGGGAATCCCTCGTCACCGGGGGCGGCCGGGGCAAGGGATTCCCCCGATAGGCCCGCTCGCCCGCGGCCGCCAGCATGGCCGCACCACCCCCCACGTGAGAGGCAGATCCCCGTGAATCTCCGTCGACGCGCCCTGGGCGCCAGCACGTTGGCCGGCACGCTGCTGGCCGGATCCCTCCTCCTGATCGCCGCGCCCACCGTCGCGGCGCAGCCCGCCGGACACCCGGCGCCACTGCGCTCCGCGCAGGTCGCCGATGCCAAGGGCGCCCTGGACGCGGTGCCCGCCGTGCCCAACACCTCCTGGGGCGAGGACCGTTCGGCCGGGCAGGTCGTCCTCACGGTGAGCGACGCCGCGACCGGGCCCCGGCTGGCGAGGCTGCTGGACACGGCGGCCTCGCTCGGGAGCCTGGTACGGGTGGAGCACACGACCGGCCGCATGGTGCAGCAGAGCACCGCGACCGGGGACAAGCTCCAGGTGGCGGGCAACTCCGGCAGCTGGTGCTCGATAGGCTTCAACGTCACCGACGGCAGAGCCGACTTCGTCCTCACCGCCGGGCACTGCAAGGCGGCGAACGGCTGGCAGACCCCGGACGGCCAGTTCATCGGCACCACGTCCAAGGTCGGCCCCAACGGCACCGACGCCAGCCTGGTGACCAACGCGCTCACGCCCGACCCGGGCGCGTTCACCAGCGTCGGCACCGCCCGGGTCGGCGAGCAGGTCTGCAAGAAGGGCGCCACCTCCGGTGTCACCTGCGGCACGGTCAAGGCCGTCGACCAGACCGTCACGTACGACAACGGCGTCGTCGTCAACCACCTCATCCAGACCGGGAACCTCACCAAGTCCGGGGACAGCGGCGGCGGCCTGTACGACGGTTCGGCCGCGCTGGGCCTGGTCAGTGGCGGCAGCGACACCGTCAGCAGCTTCTACCCGGTCTCCAACGCCCTCAGTGACCTGGGCGTGCGCCTGCTCGTCGGCGGCACCCCGGGGCACACCGTCACCGTGACCGACCCGGGCGACCAGGCGAGCGTCAGCGGGACCCCCGTCACCCTGCAGATCACCGCCACCGACAGCGCGCCCGGCGCCGCCCTGCGGTACTCCGCCTCCGGCCTCCCCGCCGGACTGGCCATCGACGCCGCGACGGGCAGGATCACCGGCAAGCCCACCACCGCCGGCACCTACCGCACCACCGTCACCGCCGCCGAGGCCGACGGGCCCAGCGGCAGCGCCACGTTCACCTGGACCGTCACCCCGTCCGGGTCGGGCACGGTCACGGTCACCGCCCCGGGCGACCAGTCCAGCTGGGCCGGCTTCTGGATCTTCCCGGTCACCGTCCAGGCCAAGGCCGCTGACGGCCGTCCGCTCGCCTTCACTGCAGCGGGCCTGCCCGCCGGCCTGCGGATCGACGCCGCCACCGGAAGGATCACCGGCACGCCCACCACCGCCGGCACCTACCGCACCAGCGTCACCGCCGCGGCCGGCGGCGCCACCGGCAGCACCACCTTCACCTGGACCGTCACCGCCTGGTGACCCCAGCGGCCCGGCAGGACGCCGGCGGCGCCGTCACCCACCCCGTGACGACGCCGCCGGCGCGCCGCCTCCCGTGCCGGGGCGGCGGGAAATCCGCTGGACAGGCACCGGACCGGTCGGCGGGAATGGGGCCATGCCCTCCTTCACCGCTCCCGACGGAACCGAACTCGCCTACCACGTCACGGGCGAGGGCGAACCGCTGCTCTGCCTGCCCGGTGGACCGATGCGCGCGTCGGCGTACCTCGGCGACCTCGGCGGGCTGTCGAAGCGGCGCCGCCTGCTCCTGCTCGACCTGCGCGGCACCGGCGGCTCCGGTGTCCCCGCGGACCCGGCGACCTACCGCTGCGACCGGCAGGTCGCCGACGTGGAGGCCTTCCGCGACCACCTCGGCCTGGAACGTGTCGACGTGCTCGCGCACTCGGCGGCCGGCGACCTCGCCCTGCTGTACGCCGCCCGGCATCCGGGGCGCGTCCGCGCGCTGGCGCTGATCACCGCACGGGCACGCGCCCTGGGCGTCGACTTCACCACCGCCCACCGCCGGGAGGCGTCCGCCCTGCGCACCGCCGAGCCGTGGTTCGCGGGCGCGCACGAGGCCGGTGAACGGGTGTGGGCCGGCGCGGCGACCGACGCCGACTGGGACACCGCCGCCCCGTTCTTCTACGGCCGGTGGGACGCCGCCGCGCGGGCCCACGCGGCGGCCGACGTCGAACAGACCAACGACGAGGCGGCGGACCGGTACGCGTCCGCCGGCGCGTTCGACCCCGCCGCGACCCGCGCGGCCCTCGCCGCCTCCGACGTACGGGTGCTGCTGCTGGCGGGCGAGCTCGACAGCGGCCCGCGCCCCCGGGCCGCCGCCCGCATCGCGGCGCTGCTCCCCCGCGCCGAGGCCGCCGTCCAGCCCGCCGCCGGGCACTTCCCCTGGCTGGACGACCCCGGGTACTTCGCCGCCACCGTCGAGGCGTTCCTCACGGGGGCGTGACGCGGCGGTCGCCCGGCCCGCGGGGCGCGGACGCGGCGGCGGGGTCGACGCCGTCCGCTTGCGCGGCGTCGAGCAGGTGCCGGCGCAGGAAGGACACTTCGGCCGCCACCACGTGCTCGTGCTCCGCCAGGAACGGTGCGCAGTGCCCGCCGGGCACGCGGAGCAGCTCACCGCGCGGGGCCCGCGCCGTCCGCCCCAGGACGTAGCCGCGCCCTCCGGTTACGTGGTGGGCGCATGCGGTCGACGGAAGGCCGCAAGCGGTCGATCGGCGAGAAGTTACCCATAAGTATGTCGTGACTTCACAAGCTCGCAACAGTAGAACTTGTTCCCATTCCATCGAGAGTGAGGAACGTCACATGAGTGACTCAACCATGGGCCGTAACGGTTCTGAGGGTGTTTCACGTCGTCGATTTATCGCTGGAACAGGTTCTATTCTGGGGGCGGTGGTGCTCTCCGCGCAGGTCACCGGAGCCCGTGCGGCCTCCGCTGCCGCGACGGCCGTGATCGGCAACGGCGCCCACGTTCCGGTTCTGGTCATCGGCACCGGGTACGGCGGCTCCGTAGCGGCCCTACGTCTCGCGCAGGCGGGCGTCGACGTACAGATGGTCGAGATGGGCATGGCCTGGGACACCCCGGGCTCCGACGGCAAGATCTTCTGCAACACGACCTCGCCGGACTACCGCTCCTACTGGCTGCGGACCAAGACCAAGCAGCCCCTCAGCAATTTCTTCGGCATCCCCATCGACAAGAGCATCCCGCGCTACACCGGGATCCTGGACGCGGAGGACTTCGCCGGCATCACCGTCTACCAGGGCCGCGGCGTCGGCGGCGGTTCGCTGGTCAACGGCGGTATGGCCGTCACCCCCAAGCGCGAGAACTTCGGCGCCGTCCTCCCGTCGGTCAACGCCGACGAGATGTACAACACCTACTACCCGCGCGCCAACGCGGGTCTGGGCGTCGGCACCATCGACCCGGCCTGGTTCGACACCACGGACTGCTACCAGTACGCCCGGGTCGGCCGCAAGCAGGCCCAGCGCTCCGGCTTCCCGTTCGTCTTCGTGCCGGACGTATACGACTGGGACTACATGAAGGCGGAGGCGGCCGGCACCGCCACCAAGTCGGCGCTGGCCGGAGAGATCCTCTACGGCAACAACGCCGGCAAGAAATCGCTCCAGAAGACGTACATCGCCCGGATCAAGGAGACCGGCCGGGTCACCATCTCGCCGCTGCACAAGGTCACCTCGGTCTCCCCGGCCTCCGGCGGCGGCTTCACCGTCGTCATCGACCAGATCAACACCAACGGCGACACCACCGCCACCAAGACCGTCACCGCGGACAAGGTGTTCTTCGCGGCCGGCAGCGTCGGCACCAGCAAGCTGCTGACCAAGCTCAAGGCCACCGGGGCGCTGCCCAACCTCAACAGCGAGATCGGCAAGGGATGGGGTGACAACGGCAATGTGATGTGCGGGCGGGCCAACCACCTGTGGGACCCGACCGGGTCGCTCCAGGCCACCATCCCCTGCGGAGGCATCGACAACTGGGCGGCCGGAGGCGCGTTCGCCGAGGTCGCGCCGCTGCCGACCGGGATCGAGACGTACGCCTCGTTCTACCTGTCGATCACCAAGAACCCGAACCGCGGCACGTTCTCCTGGAACGCCGGCGCGAACCGGGTCGACCTGGACTGGCAGACCGCCTGGAAGCAGCCGTCCATCGACATGGCGAAGACGATCTTCGACAAGATCAACGCGAAGGAGGGGACGATCTACCGGACCGACCTGTTCGGCGTGTACAAGGTCTGGAACGACACCCTCACCTACCACCCGCTGGGCGGCGCGGTGCTGAACAAGGCGACCGACAACTACGGCCGCCTGCACGGGTACTCGGGCCTGTACGTCATCGACGGCGCGCTGATCCCCGGCAACACCAGCGTCAACCCGTTCGTCACCATCACGGCGCTCGCCGAACGGAACATCGAAAAGATCATCGCCACCGACCTGTAGCCCCGGTGGCGACAGCCCGACAGCAGCAGGACCCCGCGGGAGACGACTGACATCACCTTCCGCGGGTGGGCCCCGGGGCCGGCCGGATGCGCCGCACGGCCCCGGAGCGGCTCAGCCGGTGGGCAGCACGCACACCGCGTCGAGGCCGAGCACGTGGTTGAGGCGGCCGAACGCCAGCCACGAGCCGATGCTCATGCTCAGCTCCACGATCTCGACCTGGCTGTAGTGCGCGGTCATCCGCTCCCAGAACTCGTCGTCGAGGTTGTGGTGGTCCAGCGCGTAGCGCTCGGCGTACTCGGCGGCCAGCCGGGTGCGGTCGTCGAACGCGTCGGTGGTGCGCCACGCGGTCACCGCTTCGGGGAAGGTGTCCTCGACCTTCTCCCCGTCCCGGTCGGTCCGCCAGTCCAGGCAGAACAGGCACCCGTTGATCTGCGCGATGCGCAGCCGGGCGGCCTCGAACTCGCGCAGGCCCAGCGTGGTGTGGGCGTACACCGACAGCGAGAAGTTCGCGGCGGCCATCCCGATGCCGGGGACCATGTCGCCCCACACGTACCCGATCGGCTCCTGGCCCTCGGGGATGTCGATGTTCATCGTTGCTTCCTTCCGAGTCTGCCGACTGCGGGACGCAGCGGGACGTCGAGTGCGTCGTAGAGTCCGGGCTCCGCGTCCACCAGCCAGTCGATGGCGCCCACCAGCCGCCCGACCGCGGTGGCGTTCCCGCCCGCGGAGCGGTTCTCGCCCTCGTCACTGGCCTCGATGGTGACCTCGATGCGCGGCCGGCCCTCGATGATCACCCGGTGCGCCCCGGTACCGTCCGGCGGCTGCGGCCAGTCCGGGGCGCAGGACGCGTGGATCCGGGTGACGTGCTCGATGACGATGCGCGGCTCGCCCTCGACGATGCCCTGCACCTCGAACCGCACCGCGCCCTGGGTGCCGGCCTCGAACTCGCCCATCGTCCGCGTACTGACGGTGGCCTCCAGCGGCCGGCGGGCCATCGTCTCGCGGATCTCGTCGAGTTCGACGCCGAGCGCGCGGGCCATCATGCGGATCTGCCCGCCCCACACCATGGTGGGAATGGTCTCCATCAGCATCAGCGGCTCGAAGTCCATCGGCTGGCCCATGCCGACGAGGTAGCGGACCGAGTCGGGCTGCTCGTAGGTGGAGTAGTCGAAGATCTCCTGGCAGCGGATGACGTCCACGGTGGTGCCCAGTCCGCTGATCAGCAGCGGCAGCACGTCGTTGCCCCATCCCGGGTCGACCCCGGAGGCGAACAGCGAGCCGCCGCCCTCCGCGATGGCGGCCAGGACCGGGTCGCGGAACTCCGGCGGGGCGTTGCGGTGGTCGTAGAGCGGGTACAGCGCGGGGCTGACGACCACGGCCCCGGAGCGGAGCGCCCGGACGATGTCGGCGAGGGCCTCGTCGGGGCGGATGTCGCCGGAGGCCGCGTACACCACGGCCTGCGGGCCGGCGGCCAGCACCGCGTCGATGTCGTCAGTGGCCGCGACACCCAACTCGCGGTCGAGCCCGCTGAGTTCGCCCGCGTCACGGCCGACCTTCTCCGGGTTGTGGACGATCACGTCGGCGAGTTCCAGCGCCGGGTGGGCCTCGACGGCCCGGACGGCCGCACGTCCGACATTTCCGGTGCCCCAGACAACCGTGGAAATCATGCGGCGGAGGGTAGCAAGGGCCGTCAACAGTTCATAGGGTCACGCGATCCCCGTCCCGATCAGTATTCCTCCGCAGGCGGCCGGCGGTGCGCGCCCTCCGGTGTGAAGGTGAAGGTGCCCGCGAACGGATCCGGCCCGTCGGCGCAGCGCACCGCCATCACGACGGGCTGGCCGTACATCGGCGGCCCCGACGGAGGGTTCCCCGGCCGGGTCCCGTTCCACAGGTGGAAGAGGACCATCGGATCCTCGGGGCGCGCGGTGGCGTACCCCAGGGTCTTCGAGAACTGCGGGTTGGTGCCGCCGATGAGCAGCGAGGGCTCCCCGAACGACTCGACCACGTCGGTGAACCACTTGTTCTCCGTGCACCACTTCGGCACCGCGTCGCGCAGCGCGCGGTACTCCTCGGAGCTGAGCGCCCGGTCCAGCTCCAGCCAGCCGTTGCGGTGGGCGAACTCGGCGTACACGGAGGCGGCGGCCTTCTGGTCGCGGTGGTCCGGCAGCAGCCGGGCGAATCCGCCGATGACGCCGGTGGCCTGGAACGCCCCGGCGGCGCGCAGCGCCTGGTTCTCGTCCGCCCAGGCCTGCTCGCGGCCCTCCGCGAAGGCCAGGTGGTCGAGCAGCGTGCGCAGGGCGATCTCCCCGCCGAACATCTCGGGCCGCGGCAGGGCGGCGTTCAGCCGCCCCACCAGGTACGCGCGGATCTCGTCCGCGGAGCGCGTGGCCTCGGGCGCGGCATCGGTGGGGTTCATGTCCGAAGCTTCGCAGACGAACGGGGTGGGCGAGCACGCCCCCGGCCGCGCCGGCGGGGCGCGCGGGGTCCTGGACGGCGTCGCGGACCCGGCGCTCCCGGCGGAGCGGGAACCGGTCACGGCCCGCGGCCGGATCCCGTCGTCCGCGGGCGCGTGGTCCACCGCGCGGAGCGGCTGCTGGGCTGGCGGGAGGCCGGTCCACCCGCCGGTTGGTCTAGTCCTATCTTGGTCCAGACCATTGACATGGCCCCTGCTCAGGGAGTCCCATAACTCAAAACCGCCCTGCATCAAGGGACTTGGCGGTCACCCCCCTCACAGCTTGGACAAGCATGAGAAGCATGCGCTCCCTCCGCGCGGTCCTCACCGCGACCGTCACCGCTGTGGCCGCCGTGGGCCTGGCCACACTCAGCGGTGGCACCGCCCAGGCGGCCACCCCCCTGCCGGCCCACGTCTTCGCCCCCTACTTCGAGGCATGGACCGGCGAGAGCCCCGCCGCCCTCGCCGCCCAGTCCGGTGCGAAGCACCTGACGATGGCGTTCATCCAGACGGCTGCCAAGGGTTCCTGCACGGTGCTGTGGAACGGCGACAGCAGTCTGCCGATCGCCGCGTCCTCCTTCGGCGCCGACATCAAGACCATCCAGTCCCGCGGCGGGGACGTCATCCCCTCCTTCGGCGGCTACACCGCGGACACCACCAACACCGAGATCGCCGACAGCTGCACCGACGTCAACCAGATCGCCGCCGCCTACGAGAAGGTCATCACGACCTACGACGTCGCGCGGCTCGACATGGACATCGAGGTCGACTCGCTGGACAACAGCGCCGGCATCGACCGGCGGAACAAGGCCATCAAGATCGTCCAGGACTGGGCGGCGGCCAACGGCCGCAAGGTCGAGATCTCCTACACGCTGCCGACCACCACCCACGGCCTGGCCTCCAGCGGCCTCGCCGTCCTGCAGAACGCGGTCGCCAACGGCGCACGGGTCGACGTCGCGAACCTCATGACGTTCGACTACTACGACAACGCCACCCACAACATGGCGAACGACACCCAGACCGCCGCGCAGGGCCTGTACAACCAGCTCGCGCAGCTCTACCCGGGCAAGACCGCCGCGGAGCTGTGGGGCATGATCGGCGTCACCGAGATGCCGGGGGTCGACGACTTCGGACCGGCCGAGACGTTCACCCTGGCCAACGCCACCCAGGTGTACAACTGGGCGGTCTCCAAGGGCATCAACACCCTGTCCTTCTGGGCGCTGCAGCGTGACAACGGCGGCTGCCCGGGCGGCGCGGCCGCCGACAACTGCTCCGGCATCCAGCAGAACACCTGGGACTTCACCCACATCTTCGCCCCCTTCACCAGCGGCACCACGACCCCGACCAACGACTTCTCGGTGACCGCCACCCCGGCCTCCGGGTCCGTCGTCGCGGGCGCCTCGGCCACCAGCACCGTGAAGACCGCGGTGACGGCCGGCCAGGCGCAGACGGTCAGCCTCAGCGTCAGCGGCGCCCCCGCCGGGGTCACCGCCTCGCTCAGCCCCACCTCCGTGACGGCGGGCGGCTCCTCCACGCTCAGCATCGCCACGACCGCCGCGACGGTGTCGGGCACCTACACCCTCAGCGTCACCGGCACCGGCACCTCGGGCAGCCACACGGCGACCTACACCCTGACCGTCACCGGCGGTACGGGCCACCAGTGCACCGCCGCCGCGTGGGCCTCCGGCACCGTCTACACCGGTGGGCAGCAGGTCTCCCACAAGGGCCACAACTGGAAGGCCAAGTGGTGGACCCTGGGCGAAGAGCCCGGCACCACCGGCCAGTGGGGCGTCTGGCAGGACCTCGGCGCCTGCTGACCGATCCGCCTCCCCGCGGTGCTGCCCGGCAGGCCTCCTGCCGGGCAGCACCGCGCACCCGTCTCCCGCGTCACCCGGTGACCGTCCGACCGTCCTGACCGAGCGCCGCGGCCGAATCCGGCCTACAACAGAGACATGAGGACAGACGAGCTTCCCGCCGGATACGGCAGCGTGAGCATCGCGGCGGCCGACGAGGCGACGGTCACCGCCATCGAGGAACTCCTGCGCCTGCACTTCCCCGCGGGCCCCGCGATCCGCTACAGCGAGCACCACGCCGCCGCGACCCCCCACTGCACGGCCCACCACCTCACCCTGACGCTCGACACCCGCGGCGGCACCGACCGGTACGTCCGTCCGGGGGAGGCCGGCGAGCTCACCTGACGGCCCCGCGGAAGCGGCCCCGCGCACGCATGCGGGTTATGCGGAGCATTGGGCGCACACTGGGGCTATGTCCCTACCCGCAGCGCACCAGTGCCGTACCTGTTCCACCGACGCCACCGACGGAACGACCCTCCACGAGGACCTTGTGGTGGGAGCTCCGCTGTCCATGGAAGCACTCGACGACGCACAGCGCCTGGAGCGGTTCGCCCGCAAGTACGCCTACGACGGCTGCCGGGTGACCGAGGTCAGCCAGGTCCCCTCCAGCAGCACCAGCGGTTACGCGTGGTCCGTCCGCTTCCTCGACCACGCCTGACCTGCCCGTCACGGCAACCCCCCTTCCCGTCGTACATCAGGACGCCTGAAGCGCCGTCCGCGGCGTGCCGGGTGTGCGCGGCGGCGCACGGCACCGTCGAGTGGTACGACGGCGGCTCCTGGGTGCACCGGCTCTGCGCCGGCTGCGGGGTCGCCCTGGCGGTCGCCCGGGCGTCGTAGACCGGCCACGGAGCATCATCGGCCGGCCCTCGCCGGGCCGCGGCCCGGCCGCGCGGGTACGGTTCAAGATGTGTTCAGCTCCCCTGCAGGACGACCCGCGGATGTGGGGCGCCGTTCCGCGGGGACGCCATGAGCTGGGACCTCCTGGCGGTCGACCCGACGAGCGGGGCGTCGCTGCTCGCCGCCTTCGGGGCGCTGGCCGTCCTGGTGGTGGTCTTCGCCGAGTCGGGCCTGCTGGTGATCGGCTTCTTCCTGCCCGGGGACACCCTGCTCTTCCCCGCCGGTGTGCTCTGCGCGGGCGGGGGTGACTCGGGAGCGCACCTGTCCCTGTGGCAGGTGCTCCTCTGCGCCGCCGTGGGGTCGGTCGCCGGCGCCCAGGTCGGCTTCCTGGTGGGGCGGCACGGCGGCCGGGCCGCGCTCGCCCGCAGCCGCAGCGAGCGGCTGAAATCGGCGGTGGTCCGCTCGGACGAGCTGCTGCGCCGGTACGGCTACCGCAAGGTGATCGTGATCGGCCGCTTCATCCCGCTGGTCCGCACGGTGCTGAGCCCCCTGGCGGGCGCGCTGCGGGTTCCGGTGCGCACCTTCACCCTCTGGCAGATCGTGGGGGGCCTGGCCTGGTCCCAGAGCCTGGTGCTGGCCGGGTACTGGCTGGGGAACGCCGTGCCGGGCATCGAGCGGTACCTGCTGCTGATCGTCGGGCTGATCGTCGCCGTCTCACTCCTTCCCCTGCTGTTCGAGGCCCGCGGCCGGTCCCGGTCCCGGTAGCCGCCCGGCGCCCGTCCCGGCCGCTGCCCCGCGGGCGGCGCGGCGCCGGGGTCCGGCGCCCGGCTCCGCACCCAGGTCTGTCGAATCTGTTGACAGCGTTCGGGCAGTGGAAGAAACTCCCACCCGGAGAGCGCTCTCCGGCACCTTTGGCGTCATAACCCGAACCCACCAGGCAAGCCGAACCCGCCCACAGCCGCCGCACCGTCGTCGGGCTCATGACGGCGTGGCGGTGGCAAGAGGCATCACACCCCACCCCCCGGAGATGTGCATGAGCCTCCTGTCTCTCCTCCTGCACCACCTCGCCCGGCGCCGACGGCTGATCGCGGTGGCCCTCGCGGCCGTCCTCGCGACCGGCGGCGCGCTCGGCGCCGTGAACGCCCCCACCGCGAACGCCGCCACCATCCTGCTCTCGCAGGGCAGACCCGCGACCGCGTCCTCGACGGAGAACGCCGGCACCCCGCCCTCGGCGGCGGTCGACGGCGACGCCGGAACCCGCTGGTCCAGCGCCGCCGCCGACCCGCAGTGGCTCCAGGTCGACCTCGGCTCCACCCAGGACATCACCCAGGTCACCCTCAACTGGGAGGCCGCCTACGGCACGGCGTTCCGGATCCAGGTCTCCCCCAACGGCACCGCCTGGACCGACGCCTACTCCACCACCACCGGCACCGGCGGCCGCCAGACGCTCGACGTGACCGCCTCCGGGCGCTACGTCCGGCTGTACGGGACCGCGCGCGCCACCGGATACGGCTACTCCCTGTGGGAGTTCCAGGTCTACGGAGCCGGCGGCACCCAGCCCGGCACCTGCGGCACGGCCAACGCCGCCCTGAACCGTCCGGCGACCGCCTCCTCGACCGAGAACGGCGCCACCCCGGCCTCGGCGGCGGTCGACGGCGACGCCGGCACCCGCTGGTCCAGCGCGATCGCCGACCCGCAGTGGCTCCAGGTCGACCTCGGCTCCGCCCAGGACGTCTGCCAGGTCTCGCTGAACTGGGAGACCGCGTACGCCACGGCCTTCCAGATCCAGGTCTCCGCCACCGGAACCGGCAACTGGACCACCGTCTACAGCACCACCACCGGCACGGGCGGCACCCAGAACCTCACCGTCAGCGGGAACGGCCGCTACGTCCGCGTGTACGGCACCGCGCGCGCCACCGCGTACGGCTACTCCCTGTGGGAGTTCGCGGTCCACACCGGCACTCCCACAGGCCCCGGCGACCCGGGTGACCCCGGCGACGGCACGGTCATCTCCGCCTACCGGCAGGTCTCGGCCTCCTCGTGGGAAGGTGCGAACGCGCCCGCGGCGGCGCTGGACGGGCGCACCACCACCCGCTGGTCCAGCCTGTCCACCGACAACCAGTGGCTGCAGGTCGACCTCGGCGGCCGGGCCACGGCCACCGGGCTCTCGCTGAACTGGGAGTCCGCCTACGCCACGGGCTACCACGTCGACATCTCCGACGACGCCTCCACCTGGACCCCCCTGTACAGCACCACCACCGGCAAGGGCGGCGTCGAGAACCTCGCCGTCAGCGGCAAGGGCCGCTACGTGCGGCTGACCGGAACCGCCCGCGCCACCGGATACGGCTACTCCCTGTGGGAGTTCCAGATCCGCGGCACCCTCGACACGTCCACCGCCACCCCGCCGCTGCTCTCCGGCCCCACCAAGGCCCCGGCCACGCTCAACCAGTTCGCCCTGGCGGCGCCCGCGGACCACGCCATGATCACCAACACCCGCAGGCCCGCGCTGTCCTGGGCCGGGGTCGCGGGAACCGCGCGCTACGAGGTCTGGCTCAACATCAGCCGCACCGACTACGACTTCGCGGCCTCCGGCAACCTGCTCGACCTCTACACCAAGGTCGCCGAACCCACCGGCACGGCCTACACCCCGACGTGGGACATCAGCGACCGGTGGACCTACCGGTGGTTCGTCGTCGCGGTGAGCGGCTCGGGCGCGCGCACCACCTCCAACGTCCGTACCTTCAGCGTCTACCTGCCCGACCTCGAGACGGTCAGCGACGGCGTCAACCTCGTGGGCGGCGCCCGGGACCTGAACAAGAACGGCACCATCGAGCCGTACGAGGACTGGCGGCAGCCGGTCGAGACCAGGACCGCCGACCTGCTGGGCCGGATGACGCTGGAGGAGAAGGCCTTCCAGATGTTCTACAACGTCCAGTCCTACCCGATGTCGGGCTGGCACTTCGGTCCTGCCCAACCCGCCGACCTGCACAACGTGCTGCTCTCCACGGCGGCCACCCGGCTGGGCATCCCGCCGGTGTCCGCGGGCGACACCACCGCCGGCTACCAGACCACGTACCCGCTGCAGAGCGCGATGGCCGCGAACAAGGACTACCCGCTCGACTACAAGCTCGGCGACATGCAGCGCAAGGAGGAGCTGGAGGTCGGTGCGCGCGGCACGCTCTCACCGCTCGCCGAGGTCGGCACCAAGGTGCTCTACCCGCGCATCCAGGAGGGCGGCGGGGAGAACGCCGACGTCGCGGCGGCCCAACTGCGGGCGCAGGTGGCCGGGTTGCAGGGCGGACCGGAACTCAACCCCGGCTCCGTCCTCGCCACCGTCAAGCACTGGCCGGGCGAAGGCGCCGGCGGTGAGGCCGGCATCGTCTACGACGCGGTGACGATCAAGTACCACATGATCCCGTTCCGGGCCGCGATCGAGGCCGGAGCCGTCAACATCATGCCCGGGTACGCGGGCAGCTCCTACCTCGACCCGGGCGGCCCCGGCGCCGGTGACAGCGCGAAGATCCTCGCCTACCTGCGGCAGAACATCGGGTTCACCGGTCTGATCACCACGGACTGGCTGCCGTCCGGCGCCTGGGTGAACGCGGCCAACGCCGGTTCCGACGTGATGGGCGGCGCCGACCCGGGCGCCCCCGGGTTCACGATGGCCGGCTTCGTCTCGCAGGTGCCGCTCGCCCGGATCAACGACGCGGTGACGCGCGTGCTGCGGCTGAAGTTCCAGCTCGGCATCTTCGAGCGCCCCTACGGCGACCCGGTCAACGGCCCCTACCGGTTCCACCAGCCCTCCTACACCGCCCTCGCCAACCAGGCGGCGCGCGAGTCCAACACCCTGCTCAAGAACAACGGCGTGCTGCCCGTCAAGCTCAACGCGGGCGACAACATCGTCGTCGCCGGCGCCCGCGCCACCGACGGCGCGGCGTGCTGCATCTGGTCCAGCTACTTCCACCCGGACTACGGCTCGCTCACCCCGCTGCAGGCCATCAAGGCCCGCGCCGCCAAGGCCGGCGTCAACGTCTACCAGGACACCGGCCCCTCCCCCGAACTCGCCGTGGTTGCCGTGGGCGAGCCCTCCTACACCCACGCCACCTCCTGGGTGAACACCCAGCCCTACCTGCCGCCGGACCAACTCGCCCTCATCCAGAACTTCAAGAACCAGGGCATCCCGGTGGTCGTCGTCCTCACGCTGCCCCGGCCGATCGTGATCAGCGACTGGAACGGGCTGGCGGACGCCATCGTGGTGACCTACCGCGGCGGTGAGGAGACCGGACCGGCGACGGCCAGTCTGCTCTTCGGGGACTACACCCCCGGCGGGAAGCTGCCCTGGCAGCTGCCCCGGAGCCTGGACCAGGTGCTCAAGCCCGGGGGCGGCGACACGTCCGCCGACGCGAACGAGAGGTGGGACCTGCCCTACGACCTGGGCGCCACGGACGCCCAACGCACCGAGATCCGCGCGAAGATCGACGCCGGCCAGCCGGTGCCGACCACGTACGGGAACCCGCTCTACCCCTACGGCGCCGGCCTGACCGGCTGGAACTGACCCCGCACCGACCGGTGGCGGCCGCCGCGCTGCCCGCGTGGGCGACCTCGCCCGCGAGGACCGGGAGGCGGCAGGTGCCGCAGAAGCCCTGACGGCACGAGTAGCCGGTCTCCG
>NZ_JBEYJD010000036.1:0-104788 GCF_040636125.1 Streptomyces sp. NPDC006733
TTACATTCCGAACCCGGAAGCTAAGCCTTTCAGCGCCGATGGTACTGCAGGGGGGACCCTGTGGGAGAGTAGGACGCCGCCGAACAATCATTCAGAGGCCTGGCCTCGGATCTTCGGATCCGGGGCCAGGCCTTTTTGTCGTCTGGGGTAGGGTCGGGTGGAATCATCGGCACGTACATACAGGAGGGGCCCCCGGTGGAGGTCCAGGAGTCACGGGTGCAAACGGATCGGATCTTCACGATCCCCAACATCCTGAGTATGGCCCGCCTGGCGGGTGTGCCGGTGTTCCTGTGGCTGATCCTGTGGCCCGAGTTCGGGGGGCCGAAGGCCGACGGCTGGGCCCTGCTGGTGCTCGCCCTCAGCGGTATCAGCGACTATCTCGACGGCAAACTCGCACGCCGGTGGAACCAGGTCAGCAATCTCGGCCGGCTCCTGGACCCGGCCGCGGACCGGCTCTTCATCGTCTCCACCCTGGTCGGCCTCACGTGGAGGGACATCCTCCCCTTGTGGTTGCCGTTGCTGCTGTTGGCTCGGGAGGTGATGATGGGGGTAATGCTCCTGATCCTCCGGAGGCACGGATACGGGCCGCCGCAGGTGAACTTCGTGGGCAAGGCCGCCACCTTCAACCTGATGTACGCCTTCCCGCTGTTGTTGCTGAGTGACGGCAGCGGATGGCTCGCCACGCTGGCCGCGATTTGCGGATGGGCGTTCGCCGGATGGGGTACAACTCTGTACTGGTGGGCAGGGATCCTCTATGTAGTGCAGGTCCGCAGATTGGTGCGGATGGACGCCAAGGCTGATTGAGCCGCAAGGAGGACTTTTCCGACATGAAGGCCGTCGTGATGGCCGGCGGTGAAGGCACACGCCTTCGCCCTATGACCTCGAGTATGCCCAAGCCCCTGCTGCCGGTCGCGAACCGCCCGATCATGCAGCACGTGCTCACGCTGCTCAAGCGGCACGGTCTCACCGAGACCGTGGTGACCGTGCAGTTCCTCGCCTCCCTCGTCAAGAATTACTTCGGCGACGGCGAAGAGCTGGGCATGGAGCTCACCTATGCCAACGAGGAAAAGCCACTCGGGACAGCCGGGAGTGTGAAGAACGCCGAAGAGGCGCTCAAGGACGACTCCTTCCTTGTGATTTCGGGCGACGCCCTCACCGACTTCGACCTCACCGAGCTCATCGAATTCCACAAGGAGAAGGGCGCGCTCGTCACCGTATGCCTGACGCGGGTGCCCAATCCGCTGGAGTTCGGCATCACGATCGTGGACGACGAGGGCAAGGTCGAGCGCTTCCTCGAGAAGCCCACCTGGGGCCAGGTCTTCTCCGACACCGTCAATACGGGTATCTACGTCATGGAGCCCGAGGTCTTCGACTACGTGGCCGCGGACACGTCCGTCGACTGGTCGAGTGATGTCTTCCCGCAGCTGATGAAGGAAGGCAAGCCCGTCTACGGCTTCATCGCCGAGGGCTACTGGGAGGACGTCGGCACGCACGAGAGCTACATCAAGGCCCAGGCGGACGTCCTCGAGGGCAAGGTCGACGTCGACCTCGACGGGTTCGAGATCTCGCCGGGTGTCTGGGTGGCCGAGGGCGCCGAGGTCAGCCCCGACGCGGTACTGCGCGGCCCGCTGTACATCGGGGACTACGCGAAGGTCGAGGCCGGCGCGGAGATCCGCGAGCACACGGTCATCGGCTCCAACGTGGTCGTCAAGTCCGGCGCGTTCCTGCACAAGGCCGTGATCCACGACAACGTCTACGTCGGCCAGGGGACCAACCTGCGCGGCTGCGTCGTCGGCAAGAACACCGACATCATGCGGGCCGCCCGGATCGACGACGGTGCGGTGATCGGCGACGAGTGCCTGATCGGCGAGGAGTCGATCATCGCGGGCAACGTCCGCGTCTACCCGTTCAAGACCATCGAGGCCGGCGCGTTCGTCAACACCTCGGTCATCTGGGAGTCGCGGGGCCAGGCGCATCTGTTCGGCGCGCGCGGCGTCTCGGGGATCCTGAACGTGGAGATCACCCCGGAGCTCGTCGTGCGACTGGCGGGCGCCTACGCCACCACGCTGAAGAAGGGGTCCACGGTCACCACGGCCCGTGACCACTCGCGCGGTGCGCGAGCGCTGAAGCGCGCGGTGATCTCGGCCCTGCAGACCAGTGCCATCGACGTCCGGGACCTGGAGAACGTCCCGCTGCCGGTGGCCCGCCAGCAGACGGCGCGCGGCAGCGCCGGCGGCATCATGATCCGCACGACCCCCGGCACCCCGGACTCCGTCGACATCATGTTCTTCGACGAGCGCGGCGCCGACCTGTCGGCCGGCGGGCAGCGCAAGCTGGACAGGGTCTTCGCCCGCCAGGAGTACCGGCGTGCCTTCCCGGGCGAGATCGGCGACCTGCGCTTCCCGTCGAGCGTCTTCGACTCCTACACCGGCTCGCTGCTGCGGGAGATCGACACCTCCGGTGTCGCGGAGTCCGGCATCAAGGTCGTCGTGGACGCGGCGAACGGCAGCGCCGGCCTGGTGCTGCCGAGCCTGCTCGGACGGTTGGGCGTCGACGCCTTCACCATCAACCCGGGTCTGAACGAGGCCCGGCCGACGGAGACCGCGGAGGAGCGCCGGTCCGGGCTGGTACGGCTGGGCGAGATCGTCGCCTC
The DNA here is from genome assembly GCF_040636125.1 of Streptomyces sp. NPDC006733. Classification (NCBI taxonomy): domain Bacteria; kingdom Bacillati; phylum Actinomycetota; class Actinomycetes; order Kitasatosporales; family Streptomycetaceae; genus Streptomyces; species Streptomyces sp. NPDC006733. The sequence goes on from NZ_JBEYJD010000036.1 coordinate 2,654, forward strand.
GGCCCGTGCCGCCTTCGGTGTGCGGTTCGACCCGGTCGGTGAGCGGCTGTCGCTGGTGGACGAGCGCGGGAAGATCGTCGAGGACGACCGGGCGCTGCTGGTGATGCTGGACCTGGTCGCGGCCGAGCGGCGCAGCGGACGGGTGGGCCTGCCGGTCACCACGACCCGTATCGCCGAGCAGGTGGCGGCGTACCACGGCACGCAGGTGGCGTGGACGACGACGTCGCCCGACGACCTCACCCGGGTCGGCCGGGAGGAGAGCACGATCTTCGGCGGCGACGGCCGGGGCGGCTTCATCATCCCCGAGTTCAGCAGCGTCTTCGACGGGTCGGCGGCCTTCGTGCGGCTGATCGGGCTGGTGGCGCGCACGCAGCTCACCCTCAGCCAGATCGACGCGCGGATCCCGCACGCCCATGTGCTGCGGCGTGACGTGGCGACGCCGTGGGCGGTCAAGGGGCTCGTGATGCGCAGCGTGGTCGAGGCCGCGGGCGACCGTTCGGTGGACACCACCGACGGGGTCCGGGTCGTGGAGACCGACGGCCGCTGGGTGATGGTCCTGCCGGACCCGGCGGAAGCGGTCACCCACCTGTGGGCGGAAGGTCCGGACGACGCCTCCGCGCAGGCGCTGCTCGACGAGTGGTCGACGATCGTGGAGGGCGCGGGTCGCTGATTCCGGGTCCGAACGGCGCGCCGTGAGGGGGCCGTTCGAGTGGAGCGGCCCCGACGTGCAACGATGAGCGGCATGCCGCAGCAGCACCAGGATGGGAGCACCCCCGGCCCCAAGGCCCCGCCACGCCGCCCCGACGCCTCGATGTCGCTGCTGACCAACGTGATGGATCACAGCCTCGACGACGGCTACGCGGAGGCGGCGGAGCGTCGCGGCGTGGTGGGCAGCTCACGGCTGCCCACCACGCTGCGGGCCAAGCTGGGACTGGCCGTGGGGTTGGTGCTCGCCGCCCTGGTCGTCACGCTGGGGGCCGCGCAGGCGAACGTCGCGGCGCCCACGCTGGCGCTGGAGCGGCAGAAGCTGATCGAGCGCATCCAGAGCGGTACGGGTGACGCGGACGGTCTGCAGAAGACCGTGGACCGGCTGCGGGACGAGGTCGACGCGAAGCAGCGCGCCGCCCTGGGCGACCAGGGCGGCGGCAGCACCGCGCTGGTGGCGCTGGAGGCGGGCGCCACGCCCGTGAAGGGTCCCGGTATCAAGCTGGTCGTCGACGACGCCAAGGAGGCGTCGACGGGGAACGGCGGCGGGCCCCGCGAGAGCAATGGTTTCTCCGACACCGGGCGGGTGCGCGACCGCGACATGCAGCGGGTCGTCAACGGGCTGTGGGCGTCGGGGGCCGAGGCGATCTCCGTCAACGGCCAGCGCCTGACGGCGCTGTCGGCGATCCGTGCCGCCGGTGACGCCATACTGGTCGACAACAAGCCGCTGGCGCCCCCGTACACCGTGCTGGCCATCGGGGACGGGCAGCGGCTGAGCACGGCCTTCCAGGAGAGCGCGGACGGGCAGTACCTGCACGTCCTGCAGGAGAGCTACGGAATCCGCACGAGCATCGCCGCGGAGGACGAGGTGCGGTTGCCGGCCGCCCCCAGCCTGACCGTGCGCTACGCCAAGCCGGTGCCCGGCAACACGAAGGCGGACGCCTCCGGGAGCGCCGCCGAAACAGGGAAGGGTACGAAGTGATCGCCGTACTGGGCCTCGTCGTGGGAGTCGTGGTCGGACTCGTGGTCCGACCCGTCGTGCCGACAGTGGTCGAGCCCTATCTCCCGATCGCCGTGGTCGCCGCGCTGGACGCCGTCTTCGGCGGTCTGCGCGCGATGCTCGACGGGATCTTCGACGACAAGGTGTTCGTCGTCTCCTTCCTCTCCAACGTGGTGGTGGCCGCGCTGATCGTCTTCCTCGGCGACAAGCTGGGGGTCGGCGCGCAGCTGTCCACCGGGGTGGTCGTGGTCCTGGGCATCCGCATCTTCTCCAACGCGGCCGCCATCCGCCGCCATGTCTTCCGGGCGTGATCACCGGATGAGCGACGAAGAACTCCCCGAGCGCCCCGCGACGCCCGGACGCCCCGAGCCCGGACGCCCCGAGCCCGAGCGCCCCGCCGCGCCCGGGCCGGACGACGTGCCCGTGCCGCCCGGCAGGACCCTGCCGCCCGAGGTGCCCGCCGCCGACCCCGCACCGGAGCCGGGGCCCGCCCACCACGCGGCCGCCGGCGAGACGGGCCGGCAGCGGCTGCTGGCGGGGCTGTGGCCGCCGCGGCTGTCGCGGGCGCAGCTCATCGTCGCGCTGCTGCTGTTCGTGCTGGGGCTCGGCCTGGCCATCCAGGTGCGCTCCACGAGCGACAGCGGGGCCCTGCGCGGCGCCCGCCAGGAGGACCTGGTGCGCATCCTGACCGAGCTGGACAACCGCACGCAGCGGCTGCAGGACGAGAAGCGCCGCCTGGAGACCCAGCGCTCGGAGCTGGAGACCAGCTCCAACCAGGCCGAGGAGGCGCGCAAGCAGACCGAGCAGAAGGCCCAGCAGCTCGGTGTGCTGGCCGGTACGGTCGCCGCGCAGGGTCCGGGCATCAACCTGACGATCGCGGACCCCCAGGGCGGCCTGGAGGCGGACAAGCTGCTGGACACCCTGCAGGAGCTGCGGGCGGCCGGGGCCGAGGCGATCCAGATCAACGATGTCCGTGTTGTCGCCGACACGTACTTCACCCAGGGTGCCGACGGCATCGAGATCGACGGCCACAAGGTCGCCCAGCCCTACCGGTTCAAGGTCATCGGAAATCCACAGGACCTGGAGCCGGCGCTCAACATTCCCGGCGGAGTGGTGCAGACTTTGAAGAAGGAGCAGGCCACGGCGGAGGTCGTCCGTTCTGAGAAGATCGTTGTGGATGCCTTGCGGCCATCGAAGCAGCCTGACTACGCTCGGTCGTCATCGCAGTGACGCAGGGGGTCGGCGCATGCTCAGGGTGGTCCGTGGTGGAAACTGTGTGTAGCGAGGGTTCGTCCTGCCCCACGGGCGGGTCTGTTTCGGTCAAGGGGAAGCGCCCGTGAAGTTGTTTGGGAAGTTGTTCGGCAAGAGCGCGCGGCAGGCAAAGGCCGGGGATCCGGCCACCGCGCGTCATCGTGCCCCGCGCCACGGGCAGGAGGACGGCCCCGCCGGGGACCGTCCCTTGTTCCGCGATGAGCCTGTCGGGGGACGTGGCGACATTTCGGGCGGACAAGGTGTGGCGTCTGTTGACCCTGCCGCGTCCGGCCGCATAGGTTTCGGGGAACCATCAACCTCAAGTACGGGTGGAGGGTTTCCCTCCGGCGCGTACGCATCGAACGTCCCCGCGGGCGATCCGCGGCAGGAGGCTCAGTCCATGACGGCCTTGCCGGTATGCACCAGGTGCGGGCACACCAATGCGGAGGCGAGCCGCTTCTGCTCCAACTGCGGCGCGCCGCTGCGGGCCGGGGTGCCGTCGGAGCGGCCGTCGGAGACCACGTCCACCATCTCGATCTCCGGGCTCGAGGCCTACGAGGCCGAGGCGACGGGTCAGACCATGACGCCGTCGCTGTCCCCGGAGGCCCAGGCGGCCGTGGACGCGCTGCCGATCGGCTCCGCCCTGCTGGTGGTGCGCCGCGGCCCGAACTCGGGCAGCCGCTTCCTGCTGGACGGCGAACTGACCACGGCGGGCCGCCACCCGCAGAGCGACATCTTCCTCGACGACGTCACGGTCTCGCGCCGGCACGTGGAGTTCCGCCGTGCGGGCGACGGCGGGTTCACGGTCTCCGACGTGGGCAGCCTCAACGGTACGTACGTCAACAGGGAGCGGATCGACGCCGTGTCCCTGGCCAATGGTGACGAGGTCCAGATCGGCAAGTACCGGCTGGTCTTCTACGCGAGCCAGCGCGGCGTCTGACGCCTCGGTCCGGGGGGACCCCCACGACGTCGTCCGGGGGGACCCCCACGAACTCCGTCCGGGGGGACCCCCCACAGGGAAGGTCCATGCTCAGAACACCGTCAGGCGGGGCCGGCCACGGCACTGCCACCGCCGATGGCCGGCTGCTCAGCATCGGGGCCGTGCTCACCCACTTGCAGGACGAGTTCCCCGAGGTCACCATCTCCAAGATCCGTTTCCTGGAGGCGGAGGGCCTGGTGGAGCCCCAGCGCACTCCTTCGGGCTACCGGAAGTTCGCGATGCGCGACGTGGAGCGCCTCGGCCACGTCCTGCGGATGCAGCGGGACCACTACCTGCCGCTGCGCGTGATCCGGGAGCACCTGGACGCGCTCGACCGCGGCGAGCAGATCCCGCTGCCGGGGCCGGGCGAGTCCCGCGAGCTCGCGGAGGACCCGGCCGCCGCCGAGGGCTCCGGAGAGCTGCGGATCGGCCGTGAGGCGCTGCTGGCGGCCACCGGGGCGGAACCGGGCGACCTGGAGCAGTGGGAGTCCTACGGCCTGGTGGAGGCCGGCCGTGACGGCGGCTACGACGCCGAAGCGGTGAACATCGGGAAGCTGATCGTCGACATGGGCCGCTTCGGGCTCGAGCCGCGCCACCTGCGCGCGGTGAAGGCCGCCGCCGAGCGGGAGGTGGGCCTGGTGGAGCAGGTGGTCGCCCCGCTGCGGCGGCACCGCAACCCGCAGACCCGGACGCACGCCGAGACGACCGCCCGGGAACTGGCGGCGCTCTCGGTCCGTCTGCACGCCGCCATGGTCCAGTCCGCCCTTCGCCTGCGACTCTTCTGAGCAGCTGCGCGATACCTGTCAAGTCCGCCGTGCGGGATGCCCGACTACCCAAACCGGCCGGGCACGTCCTAGGGTTGCTGTGTGAACGAGCTCGACGTCGTGGGTGTCCGGGTCGAAATGCCCTCCAATCAACCGATCGTGCTCCTGCGCGAAGTAGGAGGCGACCGGTATCTGCCCATCTGGATCGGGCCTGGAGAGGCAACGGCCATCGCTTTCGCGCAGCAGGGCATGACGCCTGCGCGCCCGCTGACCCATGATCTGTTCAAGGATGTGCTCGAAGCGGTGGGCCAGACGCTCACCGAGGTGCGCATCACGGATCTCCGCGAGGGTGTCTTCTACGCCGAGCTGGTCTTCGCCAGCGGCGTCGAGGTCAGTGCCCGCCCCTCCGACGCCATAGCGCTGGCCCTGCGCACCGGGACGCCGATCTACGGCAGCGACGGGGTGCTGGACGACGCCGGGATCGCCATCCCGGACGAGCAGGAGGACGAGGTCGAGAAGTTCCGGGAGTTCCTGGACCAGATCTCGCCGGAGGACTTCGGCACGAGCAACCAGTAACGGGCGTTTTTGGCCCATCCGGCTAGCCGTTCCCCGTTCCGGGGCACGCGAAACCACTCTTGGGGTTGATATCACTCGGCGTGCCGAGTGTGGCGATCGTTGACGCACCCCGGGTGACTGCCTACCTTCGAGGAGGGAAAGTTCCGCTGGCACGTGCACGTGCACATCGGGACGCGAAGGGACGGAGGGCGGCGTGAGAAGCACCGGCGACGGTATGGCCACGGGCGGCCCGTATCCCACCCGCGGGGCCCTGGCCCGACAGCCCGAACCGGCCGGCGACGCGGCGGCCGGCGCGCCCGAGCCCGAGGCCGAGACGGTCGGGTACCGGGGACCGACGGCGTGCGCGGCGACCGGCATCACGTACCGCCAGTTGGACTACTGGGCGCGCACCGGCCTGGTCGAGCCGAGCGTGCGGGCGTCGTACGGTTCCGGCGCGCAGCGCCTGTACGGCTTCCGGGACGTGGTGGTCCTCAAGATCGTCAAGCGGCTGCTGGACACCGGGGTCTCCCTGCAGAACATCCGCACCGCGGTACGCCACCTGCGCACCACCGCACCCGCCGAGCTCACCCGGATGACCCTGATGAGCGACGGCGCCACCGTGTACGAGTGCACCTCGCCCGACGAGGTGGTCGACCTGCTCCAGGGCGGCCAGGGCGTCTTCGGGATCGCCGTGGGCGTGGTCTGGCGGGACGTGGAGAGCTCCCTGTCGCAGCTGCACGGCGAGCGGGTGGACACCGGCGAGACGCTGGCCGGCCACAACCCCTCGGACGAGCTGGCACGGCGCCGGAACCGGGCTGGATGATCCGCTCGCCGTACGCCCGTACGGTGGATGTCAGTGCCGTGCGGGAGCATCGGTGACGTGAGAACCGCTCCGACCATCCTGCATCTGGACATGGACGCGTTCTACGCCGCGGTGGAACAGGCCTCCAAGCCGAGCCTGCGGGGCAAGCCGGTCGTGGTCGGCGGTCTCGGGCCGCGCGGCGTCGTCGCGACCGCGTCCTACGAGGCACGCGTGCACGGCGTCCACTCCGCGATGGCGATGGCGCACGCACGGCGCCTCGCGCCCAACGCCGCCTACCTGATCCCCCGCTTCGAGCTGTACCGGCGGGTCAGCGAGAGGGTGATGGGGATCCTGGGGGAGCTGTCGCCGCTGGTCGAGCCGCTCAGCCTGGATGAGGCCTTCGTGGACCTGGAGGCGGGCACGGCGCCCGGGGCGCCCCGCGAGGTGGCGGAGCGGGTGCGGGCCCGGATCAGGGCGGAGACGGGGCTGACGGCCTCGGTGGGCCTGGCGGGCTCCAAGCTGCTCGCCAAGATCGCCTCCGAGCAGGGCAAGCCCGACGGGCTGATGGTGGTCGAGCCCGGCACCGAGCGGCAGCTGCTGGACCCGATGCCGGTCCGGGTGCTGCCGGGCGTCGGGCCCGCGACGGGCGAGCACCTGCGCCGCGCCGGGATCGGCACGGTCGGGGAGGTGGCACTGGCCGGCGAGTCGGAGCTGGTGCAGCTGCTGGGCAAGGCGCACGGCGCGTCGATCTACGCCATGGCGCTGGGCCTGGACAGCCGCCCCGTGGTCGCGGACCGCGACGCGAAGTCCGTCTCGGTGGAGGACACCTTCGACGTGGACCTCACCGACCGCTTCCGGGTGCGCTCGGAGCTGGACCGGCTGGCGGACCGCTGCGTGCGGCGGCTGCGGGAGGCCGGACGGTCCGGCCGGACGGTGGTGATCAAGGTGCGCAGCTACGACTTCAGCACCCTGACCCGGTCCGAGACGCTGCGGGCGCCCACCGACGACCCCGGAGTGGTGCGGGAGACCGCACGGCGGCTGCTGGAGGCAGTGGACACGGCGAACGGCGTCCGGCTGCTGGGCGTGGGCGTCACCGGCCTCGCCGACTTCACCCAGGAGGACCTGTTCGCGCAGGCCGCCGAGCTGGAGGCGGAGCAGGTGGCGGAGGCCGCCGCGGTGCGCGCCGCGGAGGAGCTCGCGGAGCGGGAGGCGGCGGATCCGGCCGCCCCGCCGGCCCCGGCGGCGGAGCCGGCGCGGACCGTGCGGTGGATGCCGGGGCAGGACGTGCACCACGCGGAACTGGGCGCCGGGTGGGTGCAGGGCAGCGGCGTCGGGCGGGTGACCGTGCGCTTCGAGCGGCCGACGGACGCCGTGCCGGGCCGGGTGCGGACGTTCGCGGTGGAGGACCCGGCCCTGGAAGCGGCCGACCCGCTTCCGCTGGTGCCCTGACCTGACTCAGTCGTCGCCGGCCAGCCGCCCGAAGTCGCGGTCGCCGCCGTGCGGCGCCTCGGACTGCGCGGTCGGCACGTCCATGCCGTAGTGGTGGTAGAGCTGGATCTCCTGCTCGGGGGAGAGGTGGCGGCCGACCCCGAAATCGGGGGCGTCCTTGATGAGGGCCTTGGGGAAGGGCACCCGCAGCTGCCCGTCCACCACCTCGCTCGGCTCCAGCGGCACGAACGCGTCGCGGCTGAAGAGCCCGGTGCGCACCGCCGCCCACTCGGGCTCGCCGGTGGCGTCGTCGAGGTACACCTCGTCGACGGTGCCGATCTTCGCTCCGTCGCTGTCCAGGGCCCGGCGGCCGATGAGGCTGCGCGGATCGATGTCGGTCTGCAACGGTCCCTCCAACAGATCGGTGCTGATCGCCTGCTCCCACCAAAAGCCACATCGGGGGCGGTGTCGACTCGAGGGATCCGCGAGGAATCCACCCCTGACCCCGCTGGTAGGCTGAATGGCGGCTGCAGACCCCATGCGGGAGAGTCCTCCGAGATCGTGTCGGAGGCGCCGAAGGAGCAAATCCTCCCCGGAATCTCTCAGGCAACCGGTACCGCATGGATGAGGTCACTCTGGAAAGCAGAGTGGGCGCCGGGCATGACCCATGCCCGGGGCGCGCTCTCACCGACGGTGAAAGTCGTGCTTTAGCGGGCACGGCGAAGCTCTCAGGTTGTGATGACAGAGGGGGAGGCCGTTCGGGTGCCCGCGCCGCGGCACCCCTCGCAGGTCGTGTCAGACCAGGAGGCCTCCGTAGATGACTGCCCACCGCATCCCACTCACCGAGCTCGAGAGCGGCATCCCGTTCGAACAGCGCCACATCGGCCCCGACGCCGGTGCCCAGGCCAAGATGCTGGCTCACGTCGGTTACGGCTCCCTGGACGAACTCACCGCCGCCGCCGTGCCGGACACCATCAAGAGCGTCGAGTCGCTGCGGCTGCCCGCGGGACGCACCGAGGCCGCGGTACTGGCCGAACTGCGGGACCTCGCCGACCGCAACCAGGTGCTGGCCCCGATGATCGGCCTGGGCTACTACGGGACGTTCACCCCGCCCGTGATCCTGCGCAACGTGATGGAGAACCCGTCCTGGTACACGGCGTACACGCCGTACCAGCCGGAGATCTCGCAGGGCCGCCTCGAGGCGCTGCTGAACTTCCAGACGGTCGTCGCCGACCTCACCGGGCTGCCGACCTCCGGCGCCTCGCTGCTGGACGAGGGCACCGCCGCCGCCGAGGCGATGTCGCTGGCCCGCCGGGTCGGCAAGGTCAAGCAGGGCGTCTTCCTGGTCGACGCCGACTGCTTCCCGCAGACCGTCGCGGTCATCGAGACCCGCGCGGAGCCGACCGGCGTCGAGGTCGTGGTCGCCGACCTGACCGACGGCATCCCGGACGAGATCGCCGAGCGCGGCGTCTTCGGTGTGCTCCTGCAGTACCCCGGCGCCTCCGGCGCGGTCCGCGACCTGCGGCCGGTCATCGAGCGGGCGCACGCGCTGGGCGCGATCGTGACGGTCTCCGCCGACCTGCTCGCCCTGACGCTGCTCACCTCGCCCGGCGAGCTCGGCGCGGACATCGCGGTGGGCACCACCCAGCGCTTCGGCGTCCCGATGGCCTTCGGCGGCCCGCACGCCGGCTACATGGCCGTCCGGGAGAAGTTCGCCCGCAGCCTGCCGGGACGCCTGGTGGGCGTCTCCGTGGACGCGGACGGCAACAAGGCGTACCGGCTGGCCCTGCAGACCCGCGAGCAGCACATCCGCCGTGAGAAGGCCACCAGCAACATCTGCACCGCCCAGGTGCTGCTCGCCGTCATGGCGGGCATGTACGCGGTCTACCACGGCCCGGACGGCCTGGCCCAGATCGCCCGGCGCACCCACCGCTACGCCGCCATCCTCGCCGAGGGCCTGCGGGCCGGCGGCGTCGAGGTCGTGCACGGCGGGTACTTCGACACCGTGACCGCCCGGGTGCCCGGCCGCGCCGCCGAGGTCGCCGCCGCGGCCCGCGCCGCGGGCGTCAACCTGTGGGAGCGCGACGCCGACCTGCTCGGGATCTCCTGCGACGAGACCACCGGGCGCGAGCAGCTCGCCGCCGTCTGGGGCGCCTTCGGGGTGACCGGTGACGTCGAGGCGCTCGACGCCGCCGTCCCGGACGCCCTGCCCGCCGGCCTGCTGCGCGAGGACACGTACCTGGCGCACCCGGTGTTCCACCAGCACCGCTCCGAGACCGCGATGCTGCGCTACCTGCGCCGGCTCTCGGACCGCGACTACGCGCTCGACCGCGGCATGATCCCGCTGGGCTCGTGCACGATGAAGCTCAACGCCACCACCGAGATGGAACCGGTCACCTGGCCCGAGTTCGCCGAGCTGCACCCGTTCGCGCCGGTGGAGCAGGCCGCGGGCTACCTGACGCTGATCCACCAGTTGGAGGAGCAGCTCGCCGAGGTCACCGGCTACGACAAGGTCTCCATCCAGCCCAACGCCGGCTCCCAGGGCGAGTTGGCCGGGCTGCTCGCGGTGCGCGCCTACCACCGCTCCAACGGCGACACGCAGCGCACGGTCTGCCTCATCCCGTCCTCCGCGCACGGCACCAACGCCGCGAGCGCGGTGATGGCCGGTATGAAGGTCGTCGTGGTCAAGACCCGTGACGACGGCGACGTGGACGTCGAGGACCTGCACGCCAAGATCGACCTGCACCGGGCCGAGCTGGCCGTGCTGATGGTCACCTACCCGTCCACGCACGGGGTGTTCGAGGACAACATCACCGACATCTGCGCGACGGTGCACGAGGCCGGCGGCCAGGTGTACGTCGACGGCGCCAACCTCAACGCGCTGGTGGGCCTGGCCCGGCCCGGCAAGTTCGGTGCGGACGTCTCCCACCTGAACCTGCACAAGACCTTCTGCATCCCGCACGGCGGCGGCGGTCCCGGCGTCGGCCCGGTCGCGGTCCGCGCGCACCTGGCCCCGTTCCTGCCCAACCACCCGCTGCAGCCGACCGCGGGGCCCGCCACGGGCGTCGGCCCGATCTCGGCGGCGCCGTGGGGCTCGGCCGGCATCCTGCCGATCTCCTGGGCGTATGTGCGCCTGATGGGCGGCGAGGGGCTGCGGCGCGCCACCCAGGTCGCGGTGCTCGGTGCGAACTACGTGGCCAAGCGGCTGGAGCCGCACTACCCGGTGCTCTACACGGGTCCCAACGGCCTGGTCGCGCACGAGTGCATCGTCGACCTGCGGCCGCTGACCAAGGAGACGGGCGTCTCGGTGGACGACATCGCCAAGCGCCTGATCGACTACGGCTTCCACGCGCCGACGATGTCGTTCCCGGTCGCCGGCACGCTGATGATCGAGCCGACGGAGAGCGAGGACCTGGCGGAGCTGGACCGGTTCTGCGACGCGATGATCGCGATCCGCCGCGAGGTCGACAAGGTCGGTGCCGGCGAGTGGCCGGTGGAGGACAACCCGCTGCGCAACGCGCCGCACACCGCGGCTTCGCTGGGCGGGGAGTGGAACCGCCCGTACACCCGCGACGAGGCGGTGTTCCCGGCCGGCGTCTCGGCCGCGGACAAGTACTGGCCGCCGGTGCGGCGCATCGACGGCGCCTTCGGCGACCGGAACCTGGTGTGCTCGTGCCCGCCGCTCGACGAGTACGACGCGTAGCCCCCGCGTCCAGGCTGTCCCCCGGCCTCCGGCCGGGGGTGCCCCCGAACAGCCGGTGATCCTGTCCGGGCCCCGTCGATGTCGGCGGGGTCCGGTGGTTTCAGGCTGCCGTGGCGATCTGCTCGGTACCCAGCGGCCGGTGCGGAGCGATGATCTGCCCGTCGGGCAGCAGCTCGCCGGTGTCCTCGAAGAGCAGGACGCCGTTGCACAGCAGGCTCCAGCCCTGCTCCGGGTGGTGGGCCACGATGAGCGCGGCCTCCCGGTCGGAACACTCGGCGGTGGGGCACTGCGGCTGGTGCTGGCACATGGAAGGTGTCTTTCGCTGCGGTAGAGGAGTCGTACGGCTCGTTCGGCTGGATACCGGTGATGCCTGGTTCATAACCGCCCCCGTTCTTCGGTCGATCCCAGTGTTGCTCCACGACGCGGAATCCGCAGGGATTTCGCTCGAGCTGTCCTTGATAGGTCAGGACGCGTCACCCGACCGGGCGGTTGCCCTCACAGCCCGTGTCTTTTCGGGTGGTCGGCATGACCTGTTCGGGTCAGGCCGTCACGGTGTGTACAGGACGACGCCCCCGTGGCCCAGGGGGCACGGGGGCGTCGAGGGCCGTCGGACGACGCGTCAGACGGCAGACCTCAGCAGGGGTTCGGGGGCCAGGCGGGGAGTGAGGACCGGCACCAGGTCGGTCAGCCGGTGCAGCCGGTGGGCGGCGATGCCGGGCGGCGCCGGCGCGAGCGGCACCAGCAGGTCGGCCGTGGCGGGCTGGGCGGAGCCCGCCTCCGCCGAGATGTCGCTGTGCAGCCACAGCGCCAGCATGTACAGCCCCGGCACGGACAGCAGATGCGGCTGGTAGGCGGTCGACAGGGCTTCCGCCTGGCGCAGGGCGCGTTCGGTGGAGGCCAGGTAGGGGCCCTCGGAGAAGTGCGAGAACGCCCAGCCGTCGGGGGTGCGCACGGTCTCGCCCGCCGCCGCCACCCGGTCGCCGGCGCGGACGTGGAAACGCCAGCCCGTCAGCCGGGCCTGCGGCAGGCCGCGGCCCGCGGCCGGCTCGAAGACGTGGACGGGCAGGGGGTGCTCGGGGATGAGGGGTCCCTCGGCCGAGCGCAGCGCCGGCGTACGCGCCTCAAGAACGGCGGTGGGCGAACTGAGGGCGGCGAGGACACTCCGAAGTGCGGGCGCGGGTACGGGGGGTACGTGCAGCGGCATGATGGGTTGCCTCTCAGTCGGAGACACGGTGATGCGAGCGGGGTCCGGACGTCACTGTCGGCGGAGCGGTGAGGGGGTTCCTGCGCAGGCACGTCCGGTGGATCGCGGAGTCTCTGCCTTGTGGGCGAAGTTTATACGACCCGTGTTCACGGGATGTTTCGGCTAGCTGTCGCCGGCATTGCGGGCAAGAAGGTAATAGGCCTTCCTCGCCAGATATTTCCTCCGCATTTGCGCCGGAGCGCGCTCCCGCGAACTGCACATTCCCTGCCGCTGCGGACGGCTGGATCTCGTCGGTGTTTGTCACGAGGGGTACCCCCGTCACAGGTTAGTTCGACCATGCCGGGGGAATGTGCCCGAGTGTCTATCCGGCAGCTTAGCTTCCGCGCGGCCCCGCCGGACCGTTATCGATCTTATGGGGTGGGCATCATCGTCACACGGCCCACTCGAGGAGGGACGCTCCGATGGGGGAGAAAGTTGTAGCCACCGGGGTCGACCTGTTCGACCGGCAGCGTTACCGGATGAAGCTGCGCCAGTGTCTCATGGGTCTGGAGAGGCTCCTGGACGAGAAGAAGTTCGACCGTCCGCGGAATCTCATGGGGCTCGAGCTGGAGTTGAATCTCGCGGATTCTGCTGGTCTGCCGGTGATGATGAATGAAGAGGTGCTCGAGCGCATCGCCAGCACTGATTTCCAGACCGAGCTGGCGCAGTTCAATATCGAAGTGAACATCGCCCCGCACCATCTTTCCGGGCGGGTGCTCGACCGGCTCGCGGAAGAGCTGCGCATCGGGTTGGGATACGCGGACCGCAAGGCCCGCGAAGTCGGCGCGCACATCGTCATGGTGGGTATTCTGCCGACGCTCAGCGCCCAGGACCTGGTGGGGGCGAACCTGTCCCGCGCGGACCGGTACACGCTGCTCAACGACCGGATCCTGGCCGCCCGCGGCGAGGACATCACCCTGGACATCTCGGGGGTGGAGCACCTGCTCTACACCTCGGGTTCCATCGCCCCCGAGGCGGCCTGCACGTCGATGCAGATGCACCTGCAGGTGACGCCCGGGCGGTTCGCGGCGGTCTGGAACGCGGCGCAGGCGCTGAGCGGGCCGCAGGTCGCGGTGGGCGCCAACTCGCCGTTCCTGTTCGGCCGGGAGCTGTGGCGCGAGACCAGGCCCCCGCTGTTCCAGCAGGCCACCGACACCCGCTCGCAGGAGCTGCGCGCCCAGGGCGTACGCCCGCTCACATGGTTCGGGGAGCGCTGGATCGACTCGGTGTACGACCTGTTCGAGGAGAACCTGCGCTACTTCCCCCCGCTGCTGCCGATCTGCGACGACGAGGACCCGCTGGCGGCCCTCGACGCGGGGACCGTTCCGCAGCTGAAGGAACTCACCCTGCAGAACGGCACCGTGTACCGCTGGAACCGCCCGGTGTACGGAGTGGTGGACGGTGTCCCGCACCTGCGGGTGGAGAACCGGGTGCTGCCCGCGGGGCCCACCGTCGTCGACGTCATCGCCAACACGGCGTTCTACTACGGGCTGGTGCGGGCGCTCGCGGAGGCGCCCCGCCAGGTCTGGCAGCGGCTGCCGTTCGGCGCCGCCGCGGCGAACTTCGACGCCGCCTGCCGGCACGGGATCGGCGCCGTCATGCACTGGCCGCGGCCGGGCCGGGGCGGCGGGCTGATGGAGCTGCCCGCCACCGAACTGGTGCTGGAGGAGCTGCTGCCGCTGGCGTCGGCCGGGCTCGACGCCTGGGGCATCGAGCCCGCCGACCGCGACCACTACCTCGGCATCATCGAGGCCCGCTGCCGGCTGCGCACCAACGGCGCCGAGTGGCAGTCCACGGTGTTCCACCGGGCGATGGAGCGCGGCCTGGACCGGCGGGCCGCGCTCGTCGCGATGACGCTGCGCTACAGCGAGCTGATGCACTCCGGCGAGCCGGTGCACACCTGGCCGGTGAGCTGACCGGGGCCGGCGCGCCCCTGGCGGCGGAGGGCGTCGCCGTCCTCCGCCGCGTCAGCTCGCCGCCTCAGCTCGTGGCGGCCGCCGCGCTCGCCGCGGCCGCCACCACCGCCTTGAACAGCACCGCCTGGATCTGCGCCGGGTCGGTCACCCGGTACGCCGCCCCGCCGGTGGCCCGGGCGAGCCGGTCGCACGCCGCCTTGTCGGCGTCCGGGCCCACGGCGATGACGATGAGCGGGACGGGACGGGCGGGGTTGCCGAGCGCCTTGAGCCTGGTGGTCACGGCGTCGAGCGAGATGCTTCCCGGGTCCTCGTTCGCGCCGTCGGTGAGGACGACGACCGTGTTGAACTTGCCCGCCGCGAACGTCCTGCGGGCGTCCTCGTACACCGCCAGCGCGGTGTCGTAGAGGCCGGTCGCGCCGCCCTCGACCGGCTGCAGCGCGCCGAACGCGGCGGTCAGCCGGTCCCGCTGGGTGCCGCCCTGGGCGGTGCGCACGCCCAGCCGCGCCGTCTCGACGACCTTCTGGTAGTCGCGGGAGCCGTCGAGCCGGGTGGAGAACCGCCACAGCCCCACCTCGTCCTCGGGCGTGAACTGCGTCAGCGCCTGCAGCAGCGACCCCTTGGTGACGTCCAGCCGGGTCCTGCCCTCGGCGCCGGGGACCGGCGCGGCCATCGACCCGGAGACGTCGACGACCGTGGTGATCCGCGCGCTCTGCACGGTGATCTGCCACATGACGCGCAGCTGCTGCAGGTCCTGCCCGGTGGGAGCGGGGACCGGCTCCGCGCCGACCGGCTGCGGCGCCTCGCCGCCGGCGCCGCGCACCAGCGCCGGGTCGGCGGGTCCGGTCGGCGGCCGGAAGCCGCGGCCGGACAGCAGCCGCAGGCTCTCGTCGCTGCCCAGCAGTGACATGAAGCGCGACACCGCCCGGGACTGGTCGGTGGAGAGCGTGTCGTTGTCCAGCGCCGCGAAGGGGTAGTCCAGGTCGACGGAGCCGTCCTTGGGATAGAACAGCTTCAGCCCGGGGCCACCGTCGCCCGCGGTGTTGCGGACGAACGCGGCCTGCTCCGAGATCACCAGCGCCTGGTTGCGCTGCGGGTTGGCCAGTTCGGCGGTGCTGCTGTCCTTGGGCAGCGTGGCCACGATCTGCGCGTCGCCCGGGGCGGTGTACTGCGCGAGCATCTTCGCCGCGGCGGCCGACTCGGTGTCCACGTCTCCGCCCCTGCGGCCGATCGACTGCGTGATCATCGTGAACCCCAGCAGCCCGGTCGCGCTGCGCGCGGGATCCGCGGTGCCGAGCCGGAAGTTGCTCTTCTCCCCGGCGGCCGTGGTCAAATCGGCCCAGGTGTACGCCTTGGAGGGCCAGCCCAGGCCCTTGGCCTGGGTCTCGAGCGTGCCGACGACGACGGGGGAGCGGGCGATGCTGGTCATCGAGGTGAGCGGGGTGCCGCGGCCGCCCAGGGTCACCTGGTCGAGCCACACGCTGGAGTCCGGGATCCAGACCTGGAAGCCCGGATCGGCCGGGGCCTTGCCGAGGGCGTCCGCCACGTCGGCCGAGGCGCGGGCGGTCACGGCGACGTCGAGGCAGCGCCCGTCGGTCCGTACGCCGGTGGTCCTGGCCTGCCGGGCGATGGTGGTGAGCGCGGGAGCGATGTCGGGCGAGGCGGCGACGCCGATCTTGACCACACCCTGCCCGCAGTTGCCGCTCAGCGGACCGCTGCGCAGCACGACGAAGGTACCGGCGCCCAGCGCCAGTACGAAGGTGGTGGCGACCGCTATCGTGCGGCGGCGTACCCGTGGGCGCGGCGCTCCGCCGGCCTCCCGGGGATCATCTGGAATGCGGTGACGTCCCATGGCTGCTGCGTCTCTCCTGAGGGGGGCTCCGGCCTGTCGCGCGCGATCTTCGTATCTTTTTTCGAGACCCTAGCCAAGCGGGAACGGCACCGAGGCGGGATGACGTAAATGGAGGTTGGGGTGCACACAGAGTCATACGGGGCGCAGGACGAGGCCGGGCTCGCCCGGCGGACCCTGCGCAGCGAGGCGCTGCTCGTCCTGGCCCTGTCCCTCGGAGCCAGCGGCGTCGGCGCGCTCATCAGCTTCGTCGGGTCGCTGACCCGGCCCGGTGCGCTGAAAGACCAGGCGGCCACCCTCGTGGGGTCGCAGGCGCCCGGCCGGCCCTGGCTCGACCTGGCCTGGCAGCTGTTCGGCATCGCCACCGCGCTGGTTCCCGTCGCCCTGGTCGCGCACCTGCTGGCGCGGGAGCGGGTGGGCATACGCTCCATCGGCTTCGACCTGACCGAACCCCGCCGCGACCTGGGGCGCGGCACGCTGATCGCGGCGGCCGTCGGCGGCACGGGGCTGCTGTTCTACCTCGGCGTGCGCGCGGCCGGCTTCAACCTCACGGTGGTGCCGGAGTCGCTGCCCGACGTGTGGTGGAAGATCCCGGTCCTGATCGCCTCCGCCGTGCAGAACGCGGTGCTGGAGGAGGTGATCGTCGTCGGCTACCTGCTGCGCAGGCTGGGCCAGTTGGGCTGGTCCCCGGCCGCCGCGCTGGCGGCGAGCGCGGTGCTGCGCGGCTCGTACCACCTGTACCAGGGCGTCGGCGGCATGGTCGGCAACATGGTGATGGGCGTGCTGTTCGTCCTGCTCTACCGCCGCTGGGGCCGGGTCGGCCCGCTCGTCGCCGCGCACGCCCTGATCGACACGGTGGCCTTCGTCGGCTACGCGCTGCTGGCCGGCAGGGTCGGCTGGCTGCCGACGGGCTGAGCAGGCGCGGCTCGCGGCTGCGAGCACGGCCGAGCCCGCCGTCGAGCCCGCCGTCGAGCCCGCCGTCGAGCCCGCGGTGGGGAGTGCGCCGCGGTGCGGACGGTCGCGGTCACGGCGCCGCGTGCAGCTCGCCGTCGAGGACGGTCACCGCCGTGCCGGTGAGCCGGACCCGGTCGCCGCGCAGCTCGGTGCGGACGAGGCCGGTGCGGGCGGAGGCCTGCAGGCCGGTCAGCTCCGTGCGGCCGAGCCGGGCGGACCAGAACGGGGCCAGGGCGGTGTGGGCGCTGCCGGTGACCGGGTCCTCGTCGATGCCGACGGCCGGGAAGAACCCGCGCGAGACGAAGTCGTAGCCGCGGGACGGGTCCTCGGCCGCGGCGGTGGCGATGATCCCGCGCGGTCCGAGCGCCGCGAGGGCGGCGAAGTCCGGGGTGAGGGCGCGCACGGTCGCCTCGTCCGCCAGCTCGACCAGCAGGTCGCCTACGTCCGGGCCGGTGTCGTACCCGGTCAGCGGCACGGCGCCCAGCGCGCGCGCCACGGCGGCCGGCGGGGTGGTGGCGGTGAGCGGGGCGGTCGGGAAGTCCATGGTGAGCGCGCCGCCCGCGGCCGGCCGCACGCCCAGGACGCCGCTGCGGGTGGCGAAGCGCACCTGCGACGTGGCGGCTCCCGTGGAGAACAGCACGTGCGCGGTGGCGAGCGTGGCGTGCCCGCACATCGCGACCTCGGTCGCCGGGGTGAACCAGCGCAGCGCCCAGTCGGCGTCCGCCCCGCCCATCTCGTCCGCCCCGTCCGCACGGTCCGCCGTGCCGCCTTCGAGGCGGTGCGCGAAGGCGGTCTCGGAGAGGTTGACCTCGGAGGCGACCTGCTGCATCCAGCCCGCGTCGGGGAACGCGGCGCCGTCCAGGAGCAGCACCCCGGCCGGATTGCCGGCGAAGGGCCGGTCGGTGAACGCGTCGACGATTCGGATCCGCATGGGGCGACGGTAGGCGGCGGGCAGACGTGCGGGCCAGAGCCAATCGAGGGGAGGTGGCCCGGGGAGGGTTGCTGAACGAACGCTTCCGATATATCGTTGAAGCATCGCGACCGATCAACGATGGAAGGAGCGTAACCATGCGTTCCCAAGGACATGACCACGAGCACCACCGCGGACCCGGCCACCATGGCTGGGGAGAGCGGGGAGAACAGCGACGAGGGGCCTTCGGGCCGTTCGGGCCGCCCTTCGGGGGTGGCCCCTTCGGCGGCGGCCCCGGCGGGCGCGGGCGAGGCGGGCCACGCGGCCGGGCGAGGCGCGGCGACGTCCGCGCGTCGATCCTGGCGCTGCTCAAGGACCGGCCGATGCACGGCTACGAGATGATCCAGGAGATCGCCGAGCGCAGCGGCGGCGCGTGGAAGCCGAGCCCCGGCTCGGTGTACCCGACGCTGCAGTTGCTGGAGGACGAAGGCCTGATCACCAGCGCGAGCGAGGGCGGCAAGAAGCTGTTCACGCTCACCGACGCGGGCCGGACCGAATCCGAGGCGGGGCCCGAGGCCCCGTGGGAAGAGGCCGGCCGGGGCGTCGACTGGGATGCCATGAACGAGATCCGGAAGGCCGGCGGCGGGCTCGTCGAGGCCTTCAAGCAGGTCTGGTCCACCGGCACGCCCGACCAGCGCGAGAAGGCGCTGGTCGTGGTCAACGACGCCCGTAAGAAGCTCTACCTCATCCTCGCCGAGGAGGACTGAGAGCGGAGCCGTGAAGAAGAGCGGTGACGAGCCGGCCCGGGGCGCTACGCCCCGGGCCGGCTCGACGCGCGGACGACGAGGCGGGTCGGCACGATCCACGGCTCGGCCGGCTCCGACGGGTCCGCGTCGAGCAGGCCGCGCAGCGCCTTGACGGCCGCCGAGCCCAGCGCGTGCCGGTCCTGGGCGACGGTCGTCAGGGCGGGGCGGACCAGCGTGGCGGCGTCGATGTCGTCGAAGCCGACGATCGCGAGGTCGTCGGGGACCGACAGCCCGGCGGCGGCCGCCGCGTGCAGGGCGCCGATCGCCATCTGGTCGCCGGCCGCGAAGACCGCGGTGGGCGGCCGCTGTGCGGCGAGCAGGGTGCGGACCGCCTCCTCGCCGCTGTTGAGGAAGAAGTCCCCGGTGACCACGTACTCCGGCGGGACGTCCAGCCCGAGCCGGGCGCACGTCTGGCGGAAGCCCGCCAGCCGCTGGGCGGCCGGCGGCAGGTGCAGCGGGCCGGTGACGGTGGCTATCCGGCGGTGCCCCTGCGCGAACAGGTGCTCCACCGCCGTGGCCGCGCCGGCGGCGTTGTCCGAGGTGACCCGGACCGTGCGGGGGCCGCTGAGCGCGACGTCGATCCCGGAGCACGGGACGTCGGAGGCGGCCAGCGCCCGCAGGGCGCGGTTGTCGGCGGGGGTGCCGAGCACGACCACGCCCTCGAGGTTGTGGCGCCGCACCGCCTGCAGGTAGGTGGTGTCGGCGTCGTCGGGACCCGAGGTCGTCAGCAGCATCAGGTGGTAGTCGGCCTCGGAGAGCGCGTTGCGCACCGAACTCAGCAGCCCCTGCAGGAAGGGGTGCTGGAAGCCGAGGGTCTCGTAGCCGGTGTCCCAGACCAGGCCGATGGTGTCGGAGCGGCGCCGCACCAGGGTGCGGGCGGGTTCGTTCGGGGCGTACCCGAGTTCGCTGGCCAGCCGCCGGATGCGGTCGCGCGTCGCCTCGCTCACCTCGGCGCGGTCGTTGAGCGCGCGGGAGACCGTAGCGGTCGACACGCCGCTGCGGAGGGCCAGTTCGCGGATGTTCACGGCGATTGCACCTGTTCCTGGAGTGGTGAGGGTGTGTGCTGCACACAGTCTTGACGATGTGTCATGGCGGGGACAGACTTCCGGCGCACCGGAAACGTTTACGTGATGCGGCTCCGTGTACGGGGCCCGACAGGAACGGGATGCTGCGATGCCACGCGCGATGACGATGAAGTCACCCAGATCACGCTTCAGAGCCCTGGTCACCCTGGCCACCGCCGCGGCCTGCGTCGCCGCGGTCGGCGCGGTGCCGGCCCCCGCCAAGAGCCCGGTGGGCTACACCGACGCCCGGGCGCCGATCGATCTGCGCGTCAAGGACCTCCTGAAGCGGATGACGCTGGCGGAGAAGATCGGGCAGATGGACCAGATCGCGGTCGCCCGGGTCCAGGGCGACTGCGAGTGGAGCGGCGGCGCCCTCAACGAGACGTGCCTGAAGTCGGTGCTGGGCGACTACGCGGCCGGCTCGATCCTCTCCGGCGGCGGCATGGGGCCCGCGGTCAACACGCCCGCCGAGTGGGCGAAGATGGTCAACGCCGTGCAGAAGTACGCCGTCGACAACACGCGGCTGCACATCCCGGTGCTCTACGGGGTGGACGCCGTGCACGGCCACAACAACGTGCTCGGCGCCACCGTCTTCCCGCACCAGATCGGCCTGGGCGCCACCTGGGACCCGGCCACCGTGCGGGCGGCGGGCGCCTCCACGGCGCGCTCGGTCGCCGCCACCGGCATCGACTGGAACTTCGCGCCCGTCGCGGACCTCGCCCGCGACCAGCGCTGGGGCCGCTACTACGAGACCTTCGCCGAGGACCCGCTGCTGGCCGGCACGCTGGCCGCCGCGAGCGTCACCGGCATCGAGTCGGCGAACGGCGCCAAGCACGTCGTCGCCAGCGTCAAGCACTTCGGCGGCTACTCCGAGCCGGCCAACGGCCACGACCGGGTGCCCGCCGACGTCTCCATGCGCTACCTCCAGGACACCCTGCTGCCGTCGTACAAGCAGGCCCTGCAGGCCGGCGCGAAGACGGTGATGATCAACTCGGGTGCCATCAACGGCGTCCCCGCGACCTCCTCGAAGTACCTGCTGACCAAGGTGCTGCGCCAGCAGTGGGGCTTCAAGGGCGTCACCGTCAGCGACTGGGAGGACGTCCGGGCGCTGCAGACGAAGTACAAGCTCGCCGCCGACTACCCCGAGGCGATCGCGCTCGCGGTCAACGCCGGCCTGGACATGGCCATGGAGCCGTACTTCGCCAAGGAGTGGAGCACCGGCCTGAAGACCGCGGTCGACCGCGGCCTGGTGTCGGTCAAGCGCATCGACGAGTCGGCGGGCCGGATCCTGCGGATGAAGTTCGAGCTGGGCCTGTTCGAGCACCCCTACGTCGACGCCTCCAAGGCCGACGCCGCGGTGCTGGGCGTGGACAAGGACCTGGCGCGCAAGGCGGCCGCCGAGTCGCAGGTGCTGCTGCGCAACGAGGGCGGGGTGCTGCCGATCCCGCCGTCGGCGAAGAAGATCGTCGTCGCGGGTTCCTACGCCGACGACATCAACGACCAGGTGGGCGGCTGGACCATCGGCTGGCAGGGCGTCCCCGAGGGCGTGCGGCTACCGGGCACGACCGTGCTGGCGGGCATCAAGGAGGCGGCGCCCGCGGGCACCGAGGTGGTGCGGGCCACGACCGCCGACGACGCGGTGGCGCAGGCGAAGGACGCCGATCTGACCGTCGTGGTCATCGGTGAGAAGGCCGCGGCCGAGGGAGCGGCGGACAGCCCGCGGCCGGAGATCTCGGCGGACCAGCAGGCGCTGGTGAAGGCGCTGAAGGCGGCGGGCAAGCCGGTCGTCACCGTCGTCGTCGCGGGCCGGCCGCTCGTGCTCGGCGACGCGGACGGCACCCAGGGGCTGCTGATGTCCTGGCTGCCGGGCAGCGAGGGCGGGCACGGCGTGGCCGACGTGCTGTTCGGCGCGGTCAACCCCAGCGGCCGGCTGCCGGTCTCGTGGCCGAAGCACCTGGGCAACGAGCCGCTGTACTACCAGCAGCTGCCGGGCACCAACGGCGGCCCGGAGTCCTCGTACGACGCGGCCTACCCGTTCGGCGCCGGGCTCTCGTACACCTCGTACGCCTTCGGCGCGATCACGGCCGACAAGGCGGCGGTACGGGCCGGCGACGCGGTCGGGCTCCAGGTGACCGTCTCCAACACCGGCGGCAAGGCGGGCGACCTGGTGGTGCCGGTGTACGTGTCACGGCCCACCAGCGACGTGCTGACGCCGGCGACCCGGCTGGTCGCCTTCACCAAGGTGCACCTGGCGGCGGGGGAGACCCGTACGGTGCGGCTGCGGGTGCTGCCGGGGACCCTGGCGGTGACGCCGGGCGACCTGGACGGCGCGGGCGCGCAGCGGGTCGAGCGCGGCGCGTACACCTTCTCGGCGGGTGACAAGAGCGCGGCGGTGACCGTGCGCTGAACCGGCCGGGGCGGGGCGGCGGACCGGGGCGACAGTCCCGGCCGCCGCCCCGCACTCGTGCCCGGACCCGTTCCAGGGGGAGCGTGCGGCTATTCGACGAGGCCGGCCAGCTTGCGCAGCGACTCGTTGAGGGCGGCGGTCGCCGAGTCCTTGAGCTTGCCCGCCATCATGGCGACGGCGGCGCCGGCGAAGCTGCTGTCGATCCGCACCTCGGTGGCGTCGCCGTCGGGGACCAGGGCGTAGCGCATGCTGAGGTTGACGCCCATCGGGCCCTTGCCCGCGATGGCCAGCACCCGCTCGGGCTCCAGGGCCTCGATGGTCCAGTTGACCTCGGCCGGGAAGCCCATCATCTTCATGTTCTCCTGGTAGGTGGCACCGGCCGCCAGCGGCGACGGGCCTCCGTTCGGGAAGCTGGTGTGGGTGGCGCTCCACTGGCCGTAGGACGCGAAGTCGGTCAGCTGCCTCCAGACCTTCTCGGCCGGGGCCGCGATG
Source organism: Streptomyces sp. NPDC006733 (assembly GCF_040636125.1). Lineage (NCBI taxonomy): Bacteria > Bacillati > Actinomycetota > Actinomycetes > Kitasatosporales > Streptomycetaceae > Streptomyces > Streptomyces sp. NPDC006733. Next base: position 25,479 of record NZ_JBEYJD010000036.1, read on the forward strand.
CGCGCCTGTGCGGAGACTTCGGCCATGCGATCACTCCTTGTGCGAAGCGCTGCGGCTCGCGCGCAGCGGCGGTGTCGCGGAACGTAGCCGCAGCCGCCCCAACATTCAATACTGATGAGGCATCAGAACTGACGGACCGTCAGGATGTTGTGCGCGCTGAATGCCGCCGCGGGCGCCCCCGAGGGACGAAGATCGGAGCCACGGGGGTCGCGCGAGCCATCAGGAGGAGACATGGACGAGGAACTGCCGGACCGGTTGCGCGCCGTGCCGGTGCTGGCCGGGCCCCTGCCGCCGTTCGACCCGGACGGCGCGGACCCCGCCCCCGGGCGCCAGTTCGCCCGCTGGCTGGACGAGGCGGTGGACGACGGAGTGCCCGAGCCCCACGTCATGACGCTCAGCACCGCCGACCGCGAGGGGCGCCCCTCCGCACGGGTCCTGATGCTGCGCGGCCTCGGCGCCGACGCGTGCACGTTCGTCTTCGCGTCCGCCGCGGGCAGCCACAAGGGGCACGACCTCGCCGCGAACCCGCACGCCGCGCTGAGCTGGTACTGGCCGCTCCAGGGCCGGCAGATCCGCGCCGCCGGCGCCGTCGAGGTGCTGGACGCCGACGTGGCGCGCGAGGACTTCCTCAGGCGCCGCGAGGCCTCCCGGATCGCGGGGTTCACCGGCCGGATGAGCGCCCCGCTGACCGACGCCGAGACGTACGACGCGGAGCGGCGGCGGGCCGCGGACGTGGTGGCGGCCGACCCCCGGGCCGTTCCCGCCGGCCACACCGTCTACCGGTTGCGGGCCGACGAGATGGAGTTCTTCCAGGGCGGCGAAGGCGCCTTCCATGTGCGGCTGCACTACGTTCGGCAGGGCGGGGAGTGGCGGCGCGGACTGCTCTGGCCGTGAGCGGGATGACGGATGTCAGCCGCTAACTGGACGAGAGCCCTGTCGCGAGCTGACATCATGGCCCGATGCATGCGTCTGTGGGGAGGAACGCGGGGCTGGGGCTCGCCCTGGCGTCGGCGTTCGCGTTCGGTGGTTCGGGGGTGGCGGCGAAGCCGTTGATCGAGGCGGGTCTCGACCCCCTCGACGTGGTCTGGCTGCGGGTGATGGGAGCGGCGCTCATCATGCTGCCGGTCGCGCTGCGCCACCGCGCCCTGCTGCGGCAGCGCCCCGGGCTGCTGGCCGGCTTCGGCCTGCTGGCCATCGCGGGCGTGCAGACGTTCTACTTCGCCGCGATATCCCGGATCCCGGTGGGCGTCGCGATCCTCGTCGAGTTCCTCGGGCCCGCCCTGCTGCTGGGCTGGGTGCGCTTCGTGCAGCGCCGCCCGGTGAGCCGCGCGGCGGCGATCGGGGTGGTGCTGGCGGTCGGCGGCATGGCCGCGGTGGTCGAGGTGTGGGCGGGGCTGGCCTTCGACGCCTTCGGCCTGCTGCTCGCCTTCGGCGCGGCCTGCTGCCAGGTCAGCTACTTCGTCCTGGCCGACCACGGCTCGGAGGGCGAGGACGCCCCCGACCCGATCGGCGTCATCGCCTTCGGCCTGCTGATCGGCGCCGCGGTGATGACGGTGGTCGCGCGGCCGTGGGGGATGGCCTGGGAGGTGCTGGGCCGGCAGGCCGCGCTCGGCGACAAGCAGGTGCCCGCGGTGCTGCTCGTCGGCTGGATCGTCCTGGTGGCGACGGTGGTCGCCTACCTGACCGGGGTGCTGGCCGTACGCAAGCTGACCCCGCAGGTCGCCGGGGTGGTCGCGTGCCTGGAGGCGGTCGTGGGGACCGTGTTCGCCTGGATCCTGCTCGGCGAGCACCTGGGCGTGCCGCAGATCATCGGCGGGACGCTGGTGCTGGCGGGCGCGTTCGTCGCCCAGACCACCACCCGCAGCGGCGGCAGCGCCCCGGTGGTCGAGCCGCTGCCGCAACCCGACCTGGTCTGACGTGGTCCGACCTGATCCGGCGTGGTCCGACCCGCTGTGACGTGGTGTGACCCGTGGTCCGGCCCGGTCCGGCGTCCGGCCTGGTCCGGCGTCCGGCCCGGTCCGAGGACGCGCCGGCCGTCCGCGGAGCGCGCGACGCCCGGATCCCGCCCCTCGGAACCGGCTTGTCGCACCGCGCCCGCGCCTCGTAGGCTGCGGATCATGCACCTCACCGTTCTGCCGCCGCCCGCCGCCTAAGCGGGCTGCCACCCCTCGGACGACCTCGGCTCGGGCCCGTACCCGAGCAGGTCGCGGCTGCCCGCACACGGGACCACGCGACCACCTCAAGTCCTCCGCGGGAGAACACTCGTGCCGTCTGTCCATGGCCACACCCCTGCCCCGTCCGTCGGACGGGGCCTGCTCTACGTCACCTTCGCCGCCACCGCCTGGGGGACCGCGGGCGGCGCCGCCGCCCTGCTCTTCGCGAGCAGCGGCCTCGGCCCCCTCGCCCTGACCTTCTGGCGCGCCGCCGGCGGGTTCGCGCTGCTGCTGATCGTCCGGCTGGTCCGCCACCGGCGCGGCGCCGACCGTCCCGCTGTCCGCAAGGAGCCCCGGCGGCGCGCGGTGCCGCGGGTCCTGGCCACCGGGATCGGCCTGACGGTCTTCCAGGCCGCCTACTTCGGCGCCGTCCACCTGACGGGACTGGCCGTCGCCACCGTCGTCACCCTGGGCGCGGGGCCGGTCATCATCGCCGTCGTCGCCCGGCTGACCATGGGCGAACGGCTCGGCCGCGGCGGCGCGGTGGCGGTCTGCGGCGCGCTGGCCGGGCTCGCGGTGCTCGTCCTGGGCAACGGCGGCGCTTCCGCCGCCCCGGCCGGGGTCGCCCTCGCGCTGCTGTCCGCGACCGGTTACGCCGCCATCACCCTGCTGACCCGCTGGATGGGCCGCGACGGCGACGGCGGCGACCCGTTCACGACCTCCCTGTGGTCCTTCGCGGTGTGCGCAGCGGTCCTGCTCCCGCTCGCCCTGGCGGAAGGGCTGTGGCCGAGCGGCGCGGAGCCGGTCCGCACCGCGTGGCTGCTGGTCTACCTGGCGTCCGTGCCGACGGCGCTCGCCTACGGGCTGTACTTCGCGGGCGCCGCGGTGGTCCGGTCGGCGACGGTCTCCGTCGTCGCGCTGATCGAACCGGTCTCCGCGGCGGTGCTGGCCGTCGCCGTCCTCGGCGAGCAGCTGACCGGGGCGACCGTCCTGGGCACCGTCATCCTGCTCGGCGCCGTGACGGGGCTGGGCCTGGAGGAGGCCCGGCTGGCCTCGGCCGGCCGCCGGGCGGCGGCGGCCGGCACGAGTTAGACCCCGCCGGTGGCGCCGGCCGCTCCGGCCGCGTCCGCCGCGCCGATCCCACCGGCCGCGCCGATCCCACCAGCCGCGTCGGCCGCCAGCCGGCGCAGCTGGTGGGCGCGGGCCGCCGCGTCGTGCGGGGCGGCCCGCTCCGCGAGGCGCTCGGCGTCCCGCTGCTGCATCTGCCGGGGCTTGTTGCCGCCGTACTTGAACTTCGCGCGGACCTCGGCCACCTCCAGCCGGATGCCGCGGATCCCGGGCAGCATCCGGCCGAACGGGGCCTGGCCGGGCGCGACGCGCGCGTAGTCGCCGGCCGGCTGGAAGTGCGCGAGCTGGCGGTGCAGCACGGCGGCCTTCTGCTCCTCGTCGTCGATGACGTGCGCCGTGCACAGCAGTTGGACGGCGGCGTAGAAGCTCGTCGGGGTGCCGTGCTCGGCGGGCGCGCCCTCGGGCGCGTGCCAGGGGCCGGGGATGAACGTGTAGTCGTCGACGACGCTCAGCGTCACCCGCGGGTTCGCCTCCAGGGCGGACCACAGCGGGTTGGGGCGGGCGAGGTGGGTGAACACCTCGTTGCGCCCGGCGTCGTAGGCGAAGTGCAGCGGCTGCACATGCGGCGGCTCGCCCGGCAGGCCGTTGACGGCCAGCTGGCCGAAGTCGTGCGCGGCCAGCCAGGTCTGCCACTCGGCGTCGTCCCGCGCCGCGTCCCAGGGGTGGATCAGCATGCCGGGCCCCTCAGGCGAGGTAGGCGGGCAGGGTGACGGCCGGGTCGAGGTCGTCGGCCGGAACGGGCGTGCCGTACGTCTTCGACACCGGCACGATCCCGGTCCAGTACGGCAGGCCGGCGTCCTCCGGCTCGTCGTTCGGGCCGCCGGTGCGCACCTTCGCCGATACCTCCAGCAGGTCGAGCCGGATCACGGTGGTCGCGGCCAGCTCCTTGGCGTTGGCCCGGCGCGAGTCGTCCGCGCGGCCGGCCACCACCTGCTCGACCAGTGCGTCCAGCGCCTCGGCGCGCTCGGCCGGGTCCGTGACCTGGTACGCGGTCCCGTGCACGACCACCGAGCGGTAGTTCATCGAGTGGTGGAACGCGGACCGCGCCAGCACGAGGGCGTCGAGGTGCGTGACGGTCAGGCAGACGGCCAGCCCCGGGTCCTTCGCGCCGCGCAGCGGCCGCGATCCGGTCGAACCGTGGACGTAGAGCCGCTCGCCGACCCGGCCGTAGAGGGTGGGCAGGACGACCGGGGCGCCGTCGCGGATGAACCCCAGGTGGCAGAGGTAGCCCTCGTCGAGGATCGCGTGCACGGTCTGACGGTCGTAGGCGGCGCGCTCCCGTATCCGGGTGGGGACGGTGCGCTCCGTCGCCTCGTACGAAGCGGCGGGGGCGGCGGCGGTGTCGGCCATGGCGGAATCCTTTGAACTAGTGCATAATCGGCTTTGTGCTAGGAGAGTATCGAATCATGGGCCGGGGCGCATCGGGTATCGCGGCCGACATCGAGCGGGCGGTGGGCGAGGGCGCGCTCAAGCCCGGCGCGGCGCTGCCGCCGCTGCGCGAGCTGGCTCAGGACCTGGACGTGAACCCGAACACGGTGGCCGCCGCCTACCGGCTGCTGCGCGACCGCGGGGTGATCGAGACGGCCGGGCGCCGCGGCAGCCGGGTGCGCCCGCGGCCCGCCACCACCTCGCGCGACCAGATCCGCATCGAGGTGCCGCCGGGCACGCGGGACATCTCCGACGGCAATCCGGACGTGACGCTGCTGCCGCCGCTCGGGCCCGCGTTCGCGGCGGCGGTCGCCCACAACGCCCAACGCCCGGCCCTCTACGGCGGACCGGCCGTCGACGCGCGGCTGGCCGCGCTCGCCCGCGCGGCCTTCGACCGCGACGGCGTGCCGGACGGCCCCGTCGGACTCACCTCCGGCTCGCTCGACGCCATCGAGCGCGTGCTCTCGGCCCATCTGCGGCCGGGTGACGCCGTGGCGGTCGAGGACCCGGGCTGGGGGAGCGTGCTGGACCTGGTGCCCGCGCTCGGGCTGCGCGCGGTCCCGGTCGGGGTCGACGACCAGGGCCCGGTCGTCGCGGACGTCGCACGGGCGCTGCTGGCCGGGGCGCGCGCCCTGGTGGTCACCGACCGCGGCCAGAACCCGACCGGGGCGGTGATCTCGGCGGACCGGGCCCGGGAGCTGCGCGAGGTGCTGGCGCGCCACCCGGAGGTGCTGGTGGTGGACGACGACCACGTGCACGGGCTGGTCGACCTGCCGCTGCACTGCCTGTCGGGCGTCACCACGCACTGGGCGCTGGTGCGCTCCACGGCCAAGGCGTACGGCCCGGACCTGCGGCTGGCGGTCTTCACCGGCGACAAGGTCACCGTCGACCGCGTACAGGGCCGCTACCGGCTGGGCGCCGGATGGGTCAGCCACCTGCTGCAGCGTGCCGTGGTGCACCTGTGGGAGTCGGGGGCGGTCGACCCGCGGGCGGTGGGGCGCTCCTACGGCCGGCGGCGCGACGCCCTGGTGCGGGCCCTCGCGGAACGCGGCATCGCCGCCCACGGGCGCAGCGGCATGAACGTCTGGGTGCCGGTCCCCGACGAGACCGGCGCCGTGGCCGGGCTGCTGCAGGCGGGCTGGGCCGCCGCGCCCGGCGCCCGCTTCCGCCTCGCGTCCGCGCCGGGTGTGCGGCTCACCGTCTCCGCCCTCGCCGACGCCGACATCGTGCCGCTCGCCGACGCGGTCGCACGGGTGGTGGGCGCGTCGGGCGGCGGGCGCTACGGCTGAGGCGCCCCGGAGGGGCGGCCGGTCCGCGGGCGGCGGGGGCGCAGCTGGGTGAGGGCGGCGCCCGCGAGGACGACGACCGCGCCGACCGGCTCGTTCCAGCCCAGCCGCTCGTGTAGCAGCAGGACCCCGGCGGCGGTCGCGACGACCGGGATCAGATAGGTCACCATCACGGCGATCGTCGGCCCCTTCTCGGCGACCAGGGCGTACTGGAGCAGGAACGCGATCCCGGTGCCGAGGGCGCCGAGCGCGACGACGGACAGCACGGGCAGGATCGGGAACGACTCCGGCACGGAGGTGAAGAACGGGGTGATCAGCGCGAGCTGGGCCGAGCCGAGCAGCAGCTGGCTGCTGGAGAGCGCCAGGTTGGAGGTGCCGGTCGCCGCCAGGGTGCGGCGCACGTACGCCCAGCCGACCGCGTAACTGGCCGCGGCGATCAGGGCCATGGCGGTGCCCGCCGGGTCCTGGCCGGAGAAGCCCTGCCAGGCGCCGAGGACGGTCAGCACGCCGAGGAAGCCGAGGCCGACACCGGCGAACCGCTGCCGCGTCGGCTTGTCCTCGGAGAGCGCGACGACCGAGACCACCATGCTCCACAGCGGGGTGGTGGCGTTGCAGATCCCCGCGAGCGTGGAGGGGATGGTCAGCTCGGCGTAGGCGAAGAGCGAGAACGGCAGGGCGTTGAGCAGCAGGGCGGCGACCGTCAGATGCAGCCAGGTGCGCCTGCCGCGCGGCAGCCGGTCGCGCTTGACGAGCAGGGTGGCCACCAGCACGGCCGTGCCGAAGACCATCCGGCCCAGGGTGACCTGCAGCGGCGCGAACGCCTCGGTGCCGACCTTGATGAACAGGAAGCTGAAGCCCCAGATGAGGCCCAGCAGGGCGAAGCGGATCCGCCAGTCCACCACGCGGCGGAGGGCCGGTGCCGGTGCCGGCTCCGGTATCGGGTCGGCGGCGGGGGAGGCAGGCCGGAGACCGGCGGGAACGCTCATGGGCCCACGATGCCCGATGTGACTCCGTAGAACAAGCGAGATTACGTACGCTGGAACGCGTAGAATCTCTTACATGTTGAACCTGGAGCGCCTGCGGATCCTGCAGGCCATCGCCACATACGGCTCGGTCAGCGCCGCCGCCGACGTCCTGCACGTGACGACGTCGGCCGTCTCCCAGCAGATGGCCAAGCTGGAGCGCGAGACCGGGCAGCAGATGCTGGCCAAGAACGGCCGCGGGGTCCGGCTCACCGACGCCGGACGGCTGCTCGCCGGGCACGCGGAGCGCATCCTGTCACTGGTCGAGCTGGCCCACTCGGACCTGGAGGCGCACCGGGGCGCGGCCGTCGGCGAGATCGTCCTGGGCGCGTTCCCGACCGCCGCCCGGGGGCTGCTGCCGGCGGCCCTCGCGACGCTGCGCCGGGACCACCCGCAACTGCGTCCCCGCATGCAGGAGATGGAGCCGGCCGACTCCGTGGCCCGGGTGGTGCGCGGTGACATGGACCTGGCCGTCGTCCTGGACTGGTACAACCGGCCGCTGTCGCTGCCGCCCGGCCTCGCCAAGGCGCCGCTGCTGGACGACATCGCCGACGTCGCGATGCCGGCGGACCACCCGCTCGCCGGCCGGGAGCAGATCGAGCTGGAGGACTTCGCGGACGACGACTGGGTCTCCTGGCCGGACGGCGAGTTCTGCCACGACTGGCTCATGTTCACCCTGCGCGGCAAGGGCATCGAGCCGCGCCTGTCGCACTCGGCCGAGGAACACCACACCCAGCTCGCCCTGGTCGCGGCCGGCCTCGGTGTCGCGGTCGCCCCCCGGCTGGGCCGCGGCCCGGTGCCCGGCGGCGTGAGCGTCGTCCCCGTCCGCCACACCATGCACCGCCACGTCTACGCGGTCTGGCGCGAGGACGCCGACCGCCGCCCGGCCATCCGTGCAGCGGTGGAAGCCCTGCAGTCCGCCGCCACATCGGCCCTCACCCCGAAGACGGCCTGACGCCCGCGCGGCGGTACGGCTCCGGCGCGGGCTGGTGGCGCGGCATGGATGACCCCGGTCAGGCCGGTGTGCGGGTGCACGTCTGCCGGACGGTCGGAACCGTGCGGGGAAGCACCGGGGTCAATCGTTGAGCGCACAACCAAGTGTGCGCACTGAGACGTCAGGTGCGCACGGGAATCGCCGTACTGGGTCCGTCCTGACGGGTGTCGACCGGTTTCGCCGCCCGGATTGCCCGCAGTTGCGAGGATTGTCAGCGCGGTGCGGCGAGCTGGGCGAGGCCCTCGGTGGCGATGCGCTCGAAGAGCTTGTGGTCGGCGGCGAAGTCCGAGTTCTCGATCGGCCAGTGGAGGACGATCTCGTCGATGCCCGCCTCCGCGTGCCGGCCGGCGAAGTCGGTGAAGGCGTCGAAGGAGTCCAGCGGGCGGTCCGGGGTGAACCCGGTGAGCATGATCCTGTCCAGTTCGGCGGGATCCCGGTGGATCGCCTCGCAGGCCGCGCCGAGCTTGGCGATCTGGCCGCGGACGGCCTCCAGCGACTGCTCGGGAGTGCCCGTCTCGAAGAGCTTGGGATCGCCGGTGGTGACCCAGGCCTGCCCGTGGCGCGCGGCCAGCTTCAGCCCGCGCGGCCCGGTCGCGGCCACCGCGAACGGCAGCCGGGGGCGCTGCACGCACCCGGGGATGTTGCGGACCTCGTGCGCGGAGTAGAACTCGCCCTCGTACGACACCACGTCGTTGCTGAGCAGCCGGTCGAGCAGCGGCACGAACTCCCCGAAGCGGTCCGCCCGCTCGCGCGGCGTCCAGGCGTCCTGGCCCAGCGCGGTGGCGTCGAACCCCGACCCGCCCGCGCCGATGCCCAGCGTGACGCGCCCGCCGCTGACGTCGTCGAGGGTGATGAGGTCCTTCGCCAGCGTCACCGGGTGCCGGAAGTTGGGTGACGTGACGAGCGTCCCGAGGCGCATGCGCTCGGTGGCCGCCGCGGCCGCGGTGAGGGTGGGGATCGCGCCGAACCAGGGGCCGTCCCGGAAGGTCCGCCAGGAGAGGTGGTCGTAGGTGTAGGCGGTGTGGAAGCCGAGCTCCTCGGCCCGCCGCCATACGTCCCGGCCCTCGGACCAGCGGTACACGGGAAGGATCACTGTACTCAGTCGCATGATCCCGAGCCTACGGTGCCGCGGGCGCCGCGCTGCTCGCCGCGGGGCCGGCGAGCAGGGCGGTCATCGTTTCCGCGGCTCGGACGGCCGCGTCCGCGCAGCAGTTGTTGAACAGGACGTGGACCTCCTCGGCCCGGTCCGCCAGGGCGCGGATGTCCGGGAGCCAGAACGTCAGCTCCTCGGTCGTGTAGCGGTGGCGGAAGCGGTCCTCCTTCGAGCCGGTGCCCCAGGCGCGGTTGCGGCCGTGGAAGCGCACCACCGCGAGGCGGCCGGTGGTGGCCGGGGTGACCGGGGGGATGGAGGTGGGGAGCGACTGTGCCATGTCCACGGCAACGGCAGCGGTGTCCAATTCGGCCAGCAGGCCGAAGGTGGCGTCGGCGTGCTCGTCGCGCCACCAGTCGGGGTGCCGGAACTCCACGGCCACGGGCCATCCCGCGGTGCGCTCGCGGCACTGGCGCAGGAACGACGCCGCCTGCTCGCCCGGGGCCAGCCACGGAGGGAACTGGAAGAGCAGGGTGCCCAGGCGGCCCGCCTGGCGCAGGGGTTCGAGGGCGCCGCTGAACCGGGTCCACACCTCGTCGAGCAGCCCGGGGTCCGGCTCCGGTCGGCTGCTCCTGCGGGGCAGGGCCGGCCGCAGGTCGGCGGGGAGCGACTCCGGCCGGGTGGGGTGCCCGGTGAGCAGCGAGAAGGCCTTCACATCGAACCGGAAAGCCTCCGGCGTCCGTTCGACCCACAGGAGGCTGTTGCGGGTGCTGGGCAGCGCGTAGTAGGTGGCGTCCACCTCCACCAGGGGGAAGCGGGAGGTGTAGTACCGCAGCCGGGCCTCCGCCGTGCGGTGGCCCGGTGGGTACCAGCCGCTGGACAGGAGTTGCTTGTCCGTCCAGGAACACGCTCCGACGCGAATCTCACCCATGGCCCCCGCCTGCCCCGGCCCGGTGCGCCGATTCCCTCGCGGACGATCGCCCTACGGGTGGCCGGGGGCGTTCGCGAGGCGGTCGAGCCATTCGGTCAGCAGGACCGTCTCGGCGACGCTGAGCGTGCGGTCGGGCGAACGGCGCAGCAAGGCGCTGAGCCGGCTCGCGGTCGATTGCAGCTGTGTGTCGTCCGGGCCGCTCGCGGAGGTGTCCGGGGCGGGGCGGGGGGTGAGCGCGTCCGGGGTGAGGACGGAGGCGTGGACGGCGTCCCGGACGCGGTGCGAGGTGCTGCGGTCGGTGAAGGTCGAGGGCCGGGCGACGAGCATCAGGGCGACGCCGACGTTGGCCGACATGACGATCTGCGCGGCCAGTTCCGGGGCGAGGCGCAGCTTGCCCAGTGCCGCCGCCCGCTCCAGGTCCCGGGTGAGGATCTGGTGGGACTCCAGCGCCGCGGCCGGGGTGGTGCGCATGGCGGGGGAGTTCATCAGCCGGTACAGGTTCGGGTTCCGCAGGGCGAACTCGACGTGGCTGTCCCAGCCGTCGCGCAGGTCCTGGACGGGGTCGTCGCCGGCGGCGTGCTGCCGCTTCGCCGCCAGGTACCGGTCGAAGCCGTGGTCGACGACGGCCGACAGCAGGCCCTCCTTGTCCCCGAAGTACCGGTAGAGGGCCGGGGCCCCCACCTGCGCGGCCTCGCACACCGCCCGCGTGGACACGTCCCCGTCCGGGGACTCGGCGACCAGGTCGGCCGCCACCTGGAGGATGCGCGCTCGGGTGTTCACGACCGGGACGCTATCAAGGATGGCGTAGCGCCGCTACGTAGGGCGGAGCGCGGTCCGGTCGGGGCCATGGGTCCTCCGGTCGCCGGGGCGGGCGGGTGCTCCGGTCAGACGATGCCGCCGTTGGCCCGCAGGACCTGGCCCGGTCGCGTCCTCGTGACCCGGCAACAGCAACGCCAACAGCCTGACCGTATCGACGCTACCCCGCACCGTAGCGACGTTACGCCGTGTCCCGCGTAAGCCGTGGCCAAGGCCGTCCGCCGCCCACCTGCTGTGATACCCGCCGACAGTCGGGTAGGCATCCCCGTATGCCCGAAGAGGAAAGCAACAGCACCCGCCGCTGCCTGGTCACCGGAGCCACCGGATACATCGGCGGCCGGCTCGTGCCCGAGCTGCTCGACGCCGGATACACCGTCCGCTGCCTGGCCCGCACGCCCGAGAAGCTCCGCGACTACCCGTGGGTCGACCGCGTCGAGACGGTGCGCGGCGACGTCACCGACGCGGACTCGCTGCGCCCCGCCCTGGAGGGCGTGCACACCGCGTACTACCTGGTGCACGCGCTGGGCACCGGGCGCGGCTTCGAGGAGACCGACCGCCGTGCCGCCCGGCTCTTCGCCGAGCAGGCGCGCGCCGCCGGGGTGCGGCGCATCGTCTACCTGGGCGGTCTGACGCCGAGCGGGGTCCCGGAGTCGGAGCTCTCCCCGCACCTGCGGTCCCGCGCCGAGGTGGGGCACATCCTGCTCGACTCGGGGGTGCCCACCGCGGTCCTGCGGGCCGCGGTGATCATCGGATCCGGTTCGGCCTCGTTCGAGATGCTGCGCTACCTCACCGAGCGGCTGCCGCTGATGATCACCCCGAGCTGGGTCAGGACCCGCATCCAGCCGATCGCCGTGCGTGACGTGCTGCGCTGCCTCGTCGGCGCCGCCGACCTGCCGCCCGACGTGAGCCGGGCCTTCGACATCGGGGGCCCGGACGTCCTCACCTACCGCGGGATGATGCGCCATTACGCGGCCGTCGCCGGGCTCCCGCGGCGGGTGATCCTCCCCGTGCCCGTCCTGACGCCGACCCTGTCGAGCCACTGGATCGGGCTGGTCACCCCGGTGCCGCGCTCCATCGCCCGCCCGCTCACCGAGTCGCTGCGGCACGAGGTGGTCTGCGCGGAGAACGACCTGGTGCGCTACGTGCCCGACCCGCCCACCGGCCGGATCGGGTTCGACGAGTCGGTGCGCCTGGCGCTCAAGCGGCTGCGGGACGCCGACGTCCCGACCCGCTGGTCGTCCGCCGCGGTGCCCGGCGCCCCCAGCGACCCGCTGCCCACGGACCCCGACTGGGCCGGCGGCAGCCTGTACACCGACCGGCGCGAACGCACGGTGGACGCCCCGCCGGCGGCCCTGTGGCGGGTGATCGAGGGCATCGGCGGCGCCAACGGCTGGTACTCCTTCCCGCTCGCCTGGGCCGTGCGGGGCTGGCTGGACCGGCTGGTCGGCGGCGTCGGACTGCGCCGGGGCCGCCGGGACGCCGCGAGGCTGCGGGTGGGGGACTCGCTGGACTTCTGGCGGGTCGAGGTGATCGAACCGGGCAGCCTGCTGCGGCTGCGCGCCGAGATGCGGCTGCCCGGCCTCGCCTGGCTGGAGCTGTCGGTGGACCGCGACGACGCGGGCGCCACCCTCTTCCGCCAGCGCGCGCTGTTCCATCCGCAGGGGCTGGGCGGCCAGCTCTACTGGTGGAGCGTGGCGCCGTTCCACTCGGTGGTCTTCGGCGGTATGGCCCGCAACATCGCGCGGGCGGCGGAACGGGAGCCCGCCACGCCACCCGCCGCCCGGTGACGGCCCCCGCCCACCGGTGGGGCCGCCGGCGACCCGCTGATGCCGCCCCCGGGGCGGCGCGGTCAGATCTTGCTGAAGTCCCAGGAGGCCATCCGCTCCGGCGTCAGCCGCAGCCAGGCGTGGCGGCCGTCGTGCGGCATGGTGTCGAGCCCGAAGTTCTTGGCCGGGAAGAGCCGCTCGGGGGTCTCCAGTTCCGGGACGGGCTCGCCGGTGCGCGGCGCCTCGCCGACGAACTCGACGGTGCCGGAGAGCTCGACGCCGCGCAGCTCCCCGTACTCGACGCCGTCGTCGACCACGACGGAGACACGCGGATCGCGCAGCAGGTCGGTCCAGCGCTGGCTGCGGACGATGGAGTAGAGCCACAGCGACGTGCCGTCCCAGACGAACCACAGGGCGCCGACGTGCGGCCGGCCGTCCTTGGAGACGGTCGCCACGCGGCAGGTGCGCTGCTCCGCGAGAAAGGCGTCGACCTCGTGCGGGGTCATCATGATCCTGCGGCCCCGCCGCTGAGTGGCGGCCATGAGTCGAGCACCTCCTTGAATCTGACTATGTGTCAGAAATAATGGGGGACGGCGGCGCGGCCGTCCAGTGGTGCACGAGTGTGCCGCATGCGCCGCGCCCTCTTCCCGGCGGTGCCCCCTTCCTGGCTGACGGTTCGTCAGCTACGGTCGCTGCGTGGTCATCCGAAGCGGTCCGTCGTACGAGGGGGCAGTCATGGCGCCGAGCGACCGGCTGAGGGAGCTGCTGGACCCGGCGGTCACCGCCGTGCTGACCGTCGAGTGCCAGCGCGGCGTCGTCGGGCCCGACAGCGCGCTGCCGGAGCTCGCCGCCGAGGCGCGGGACTCCGGGGCGCTGGGCAACGTGGCCCGGCTGGTCGGCGGCGCCCACGAGGTGGGCGCCGCCGTCCTGCACGCCATCGCCGAGCGCCGCCCGGACGGGCGCGGTGCCAACCGCAACGCGCGGCTCTTCCGCGCCGCCGGGCGGCTGCCCGTGCAGCAGTTGGCCGGCACGCCCGCCGTGCGGCTCGCCGACGGGATACCGCTCGCCGACAGCGACCTGGTCGTACGGCGGCTGCACGGCCTGTCGCCGATCGCCGGGACCGACGTGGACGCGCTGCTGCGCAACCTGGGCTGCCGCACCCTGGTCGTCACCGGGGTCTCCGCGAACATCGCGATCCCCAACGCCGTCTTCGACGCCGTCAACCTCGGCTACCAGGTGGTGGTTCCCGCCGATGCCATCGCGGGGGTGCCCCGCGAGTACACCGAGGCCGTCGTCCGCCACACCCTCGCGCTCGTCTCGACGGTCAGCGCCACCGACGACATCCTGGCCTGCTGGAAGCGGCCGGAGCCGCCCTCCGGAGAGCGGTAGCCGCCACGGTCGCGGCGCGGCGGCCCCGCCCGCGGCGGTCAGCCCAGCTGCAACGATCCGCCCGCGACGTCGACCTTGGCGGCGGGCAGCGGCTTGGTCGCCGGGCCCGCGCTGACGCTGCCGTCCGCGATGCTGAACTTGCTGCCGTGGCACGGGCAGTTGATGGTGCCGTCCGCCACCTCGCTGACCGCGCAGCCCTGGTGGGTGCAGATCGCCGAGAACGCCTTGAAGTCACCGGCGGTCGGCTGGGTGACGACGACTTTCTTGTCCGCGAAGATCTTCCCGCCGCCCACCGGGATGTCCGCGGTCTTGGCCAGCGCCTCGCCGCCGCCCCCGGCCGGGTCGGAGGCGGCCGGCGCCGAGGAGTCGCCCGGCGCCGAGGCCGCCGGGGTCGTGCCCGCCGGGGTGTCACTGGCCTTCGGATCCGATCCGCCGCACGCGCTCAGGGCGGCGATGAGACCCACGCCGCCCGCCGCGGCGACCATCGTGCGGCGGGTGGGAGCTGCGGGAATACCGGAGGTGTCGGTCATGTGGCACTTCCTGTCGGTCGACAATCCGGGTGGCGGGGAGGAGCCACCCGGAGGGCGTGATGCCGCGCCCGTCCCGTCATACGCAGGGATCCGGCGGTGCGTTCAACGCCGCGCGGGAATTCCGGCTGATGGCCCAACCGGCCGCCCGCCGGGCCGACCCGCCGGCGACCTGCCCGGCCGCTTGCGGGACGGCCCCCCGCCCGCCCGTCCGCCCGCGGATCCCGCCGCCCTGCGCAGCGCCAGTAGCCTGGTGCGATGCTCACAGAAGTAACGGGGATCCGGTACGTGACCCCCCTGCGCGAGGGCGGCTCGGTGCCGGGAGTGGTCGAGGCCGACGACCTCGGGACGTACGTCGTGAAGTTCACCGGCGCCGCACAGGGCCGCAAGGCGCTGGTCGCCGAGATCGTGGCGGGCGAGCTGGCCCGCCGGCTCGGGCTGCGCGTCCCGGAACTCGTCCGGTTCCAGTTCGACCCGGTGATCGGGCTCGGCGAGCCCGACGCCGAGATCCAGGACCTGCTCAAGTCCAGCGGCGGCCTCAACCTCGGGATGGACTTCCTGCCGGGCTCGCTCGGGTTCGACCCGCTGGCCTTCGGGATCGACCCGGTCGAGGCGGGCCGCATCGTCTGGTTCGACGCCCTGATCGGCAACGTGGACCGGTCCTGGCGCAACCCCAACCTGCTCATCTGGCACAAGGACCTGTGGCTCATCGACCACGGGGCCTCACTGATCTGGCACCACAACTGGAAGACCGCCGAGCAGGCGTCGGCGAAGCCGTACGACGCCGCCGACCACGCGCTGTCCCGCTTCTCGCCCGACCCGGCCGCCGCCGCGGCCGAGCTGGCGCCCCGGGTCACCGAGGAGCTGCTGTGCGAGGTCACCGCGCTGGTGCCCGACGAGTGGCTGGCCGACGAGCCCGGCTTCGAGGGCCCCGACGAGGTGCGCAGGGCGTACGAGCGGGTGCTGCTCGCCCGCGCGCTCGACGTCCACGAGCGGATCGTCCTCGTGGCCGGGCCGAAACCCCAGCAGGACGCGCCGGAATGGCTGCGCCCCTGGGTGGACGGGAAGGCCGCGAAGTGAGCGGGTACCGCGGCAGTGGCCGTGACGTGTTCGAGTACGCGCTGGTACGCGTCGTCCCGCGGATCGAGCGCGGCGAGATGATCAACGCGGGGGTGCTGGTCTACTGCCGCGCCCGGTCCTTCGTCGGCGCCCGGATCCACCTGGACGAGGCGCGGCTGCGCTGTCTGGACGAGAAGGCGGACGTCGAAGGGGTGCGCGCCGCGCTGCGCGGCTACGAGGGCGTCTGCGAGGGCGGGGAGCGGGCCGGACAGGCGGCCGGGGACGATCCGGGACGGCGTTTCCGCTGGCTCACGGCACCGCGCAGCACGGTGGTGCAGCCCGGCCCGATCCACACCGGGCTGACCGCGGACCCCGAGGCCGAGGTGGACCGGCTGCTCGGCCTCCTGGTGCGCTGACGGGCGCACCGGCAGGGAAGGCGCTTTCGGGTGCGGTGCCGGGTGTGCTGCCGGGTGCGCTGAAACACACTCGGGAGGGGTTCCGTTGACAGCCGGTCACTGGGCTCCTACGGTTTCGACAACTAACCTACTAAGCGGTTGCTCATGTGCCGAGTCCGTGCGGGATTCCGCGTGGCGCCGTATCTGAGGGCAAGGGAGACTGCATGTCCACGACCGAGCAGCGCGTCGCGATCGTGACCGGGGCCGCGCGCGGCATCGGCGCCGCCACCGCCAAGCGGCTGGCGGCCGAGGGCCGCGCCGTCGCCGTACTCGACCTCGACGAGAACGCCTGCAAGGAGACCGTCGCGCAGATCACGGCGGACGGCGGCAAGGCGCTCGCGGTCGGCTGCGACGTGTCGGACGAGGCGCAGGTCGAGGCGGCGGTCGCCCGGGTCGCGGAGGAGCTGGGCGCGCCGACCATCCTGGTGAACAACGCGGGGGTGCTCCGCGACAACCTGCTGTTCAAGATGAGCGCGACCGACTGGGACACCGTCATGAACGTGCACCTGCGGGGTGCCTTCCTGATGTCCCGCGCGGTGCAGAAGCACATGGTGGCGGCCAAGTTCGGCCGGATCGTCAACCTGTCGTCGAGCTCCGCGCTCGGCAACCGCGGCCAGGTCAACTACTCGGCCGCCAAGGCCGGCCTCCAGGGCTTCACCAAGACGCTGGCCTTCGAGCTCGGCAAGTTCGGCGTCACCGCCAACGCCGTGGCACCCGGCTTCATCGTGACCGACATGACGGCCGCCACGGCCGAGCGGATCGGCATGGGCTTCGAGGAGTTCCAGGCCGCCGCCGCGACCCAGATCCCCGTCCAGCGGGTCGGCAACCCGGACGACATCGCCAACGCGATCGCCTTCTTCACCGGTGAGCAGGCCGGCTTCGTCTCCGGCCAGGTCCTGTACGTGGCCGGCGGCCCGCTCAACTGACGCGCATCGGAGACCTGAGCACCATGACACGTGAGATTCGCACCGACACCGGCAAGGTCGCCCTCGTCACCGGCGCCAGCCGCGGCATCGGCTACGGCATCGCCGAGGCCCTCGTGGCCCGCGGCGACCGGGTCTGCATCACCGGCCGCAACGAGGACGCCCTCAAGGAGGCCGTCGAGAAGCTCGGCGCCGACCGGGTGATCGGCGTGGCCGGCAAGGCCCACGACGAGGCCCACCAGGCCGTCGCCGTCGAGCGCACCATGGAGGCGTTCGGCCGCGTCGACTACCTGGCGAACAACGCCGGCACCAACCCGGTCTTCGGCCCGATCGCGGAGCTCGACCTGAACGTCGCGCGCAAGGTCTTCGAGACCAACGTGATCTCCGCGCTCGGCTTCGCGCAGCAGACCTGGAAGGCCTGGCAGAAGGAGAACGGCGGGGCGATCGTCAACATCGCCTCGGTCGCCGGCCTCGCACCGTCGCCCTTCATCGGCGCCTACGGCATCAGCAAGGCCGCCATGGTCAACCTGACGCTGCAGCTCGCCTCGGAGATGGCGCCGGGGGTGCGGGTGAACTCCATCGCCCCCGCGGTCGTCAAGACCAAGTTCGCCGCGGCGCTCTACGAGGGCCGCGAGGAGGAGGCCGCGGCGGGCTATCCGCTCAAGCGGCTCGGGGTGCCGGAGGACATCGGCGCCGCCGCCGCGTTCCTGCTGTCCGAGGGGGCGGGCTGGATCACCGGCCAGACCCTCGTCGCGGACGGCGGGCTCTTCCTGCACGCGGGCGTCGCCTGAGCTTCGCCGGCGAGCCGGGTCCGGGCCTCGGCCCGGGCCCGGCTCTCGCCGTTCCACCCCCGGCGGGGCGCCGTTCCCGGTCCCGGGGAGCGCGTTGTCAGTGGCTCCCGGTACGTTCGCAGTTCCAGCAACGGATCGTGTACCGGAGGTTCCTGACGTGCCCAGCATGCTGCCCGACTCCTGGCAGGACGTCCTCGGCGAGGAGTTGGACAAGCCGTACTTCCAGCAGCTCACCGAGTTCGTCGAGACCGAGCGGGCCACGCACAAGATCTTCCCGCCCCGGGACGAGGTCTTCGCGGCTCTGGACGCCACGCCGTTCGACCGGGTGAAGGTGCTGGTCCTCGGCCAGGACCCGTACCACGGCGAGGGCCAGGGGCACGGGCTGTGCTTCTCGGTGCGGCCGGGCGTCAGGACCCCGCCGTCGCTGCGCAACATCTTCAAGGAGATGAAGGAGGAGCTCGGCCACCCGGTGCCGGACAACGGCTACTTGATGCCGTGGGCCGAGCAGGGTGTCCTGCTGCTCAACGCGGTGCTGACGGTGCGGGAGGGCGAGGCCAACTCGCACAAGGGCAAGGGCTGGGAGAAGTTCACCGACGCGGTGATCAAGGCAGTCTCCGACCGGTCGGACCCGGCGGTGTTCGTGCTGTGGGGCAACTACGCGAAGAAGAAGCTCCCGCTGATCGACACGGAGCGGCATGCGGTGATCCAGGGCGCGCACCCCTCGCCGCTGTCCGCGAAGCTCTTCCTCGGCAGCCGCCCCTTCACGCAGATCGACGACGCGGTCAAGGCGCAGGGCCACGACCCGATCGACTGGCGGGTGCCGAACCTCGGCGCCGGCGCCTGACCGGGCTCGCCACCGGACGGGGCTCCGTACCGGACGGGGCTCCCCGTTCGACCACGCTCCGCGCCTGACCCGGTTTCGCGGACCCGGCGGCTAGCGTCGTCAGGGATCGGCGGGAACGGGACGCACGCGGGGCGCAGGAGGCGGCAGTGACGGAGCGGGACGAGGGCTGGTGGTCCGGCCAGGACGCGGTCATGACGCGGATCGGCCAGGTCATGATGCTGCTGCACGGCGGCGACCGCGAAGAGGCCAGGGCCCGCTTCGGCCGGCTGTGGGAGGAGATCGGCGAGGACGGCGATCCCCTCCACCGCTGCACGCTGGCGCACTTCATGGCCGACACCCAGGACGATCCCGAGGACGAACTGGAGTGGGACCTCAGAGCCCTTCGGGCGGCGGACGGCTGCGGCGACGAACGGGCCGGCCGCCGTCCGTCGCCCGCCGTGCGGGGGTTCTACCCGTCACTGCACCTGAACCTCGCCGCCGACTACCTCAAGGTCGGCGAGCGGGAGCTGGCGCGCAACCACCTGGTCCGCGCGAGGGACGCCTCCGGGGTGCTCGGAGACGACGCGTACGGCGACGGCCTGCGGGCCGCGATCGGGCGGATGGAGCTGCGGATGGACGGCTCCGGTCACCGGCCGTAGGCCTCGTGGCAGATCCGGGACGCGTCGCTGTCCTTGGCCCAGCCGCCGTAGGTCTCGCCCAGCGCGCAGACCCCCGCTCCGCCCGGCAGCGACGCCGGAGGGCGGGGGGCCGCGGTGGCCTTCGCGGCCGGTGCGGCGTCGCGGCCGGACGGGGCCGCGGGCGGGTGCGCCCGCCGGTGGTGCCGGGCGCGTTCGGTCGGCGCGGAGGCGGCGGTCGGCGGCCCGGCGTCCGGCTCCGCCGTCACGGTCGCGAGCGACTGCAGGTCCGGCTCCTGGACGTCCGTCCGGTCCCGCGTGAGGGGGAGGGCAGGCAACGGCGGCGCCGTCGAGGGCCCGGGGTCGGGCTGCGGGGGCACCGAGGTACACCCGGTGACGGCCGAGGCCGCCGCAATGAGCATGACTGCTGCAAATCGACGCATTCGGGCAACTCTGCCGGTCGGCGGCGCCCCTGGGTATTCCCCGCAGGGGTGACGCGCAGTGACACCGCTGACGGGCGGCCCGCGCCGCCCCCGTATGCTGCCTGAGCGGATCGGACCCTCCGTCGCGGCGAGAACGGCGCACCCGTGCGCAGCGGCGCCGGCGGGCGGGGTCCCGCGACATGGCAGCGGCAGAACGGGAGAGGCACATGGGATCCGGCAACGCCCCGCTGAAGATCGGGGTGATCGGCCTCGGTGACATCGCCCAGAAGGCGTACCTCCCGGTGCTCGCCTCACTGCCGGGGATCGACGTGCATCTGCACACCCGCACCCCCGCCACCCTGGACCGGGTCGGCGACGCCCTGCGGCTGCCGCACCGGCACACCTCCCTGGACGCCCTGATCGGGCAGGGGCTCGACGCGGCCTTCGTGCACGCGCCCACCGACCGGCACGTCGAGATCACCGAAGCGCTGATCGAGGCCGGCGTCCCGGCCTATGTCGACAAGCCGTTCGCGCCCGACCTCGCCGGGGCGCGCCACCTCGTCGACCTCGCCGAGCGGCGCCGGGTCAGCCTGATGGCCGGCTTCAACCGCCGCTACGCGCCGGGCTACACCCAGTGCGCGGACCACCCGCGCGACCTGATCCTGATGCAGAAGAACCGGGTCGGGCTCGCCGAGGCGCCCCGCCCCGTGGTCTTCGACGACTTCATCCACGTCGTCGACACCCTGCGCTACCTCGCGCCCGGTCCCGTCGAGCACACCGACGTCCGCGCCAAGGTCCGCGACGGACTGCTGCACCACGTCGTGCTGCAGCTGTCCGGCGCCGGGTTCACCGCCATCGGCACGATGAACCGGATGAGCGGCTCCACCGAGGAGATCCTCGAAGTGAGCGGCGACGACACCAAGCGGCAGGTCCTCAACCTCGCCGAGGTCATCGACCACAAGGGCCAGCCCACGCTGCGCCGCCGCGGCGACTGGGTCCCGGTCGCCCGCCAGCGCGGCATCGAGCAGATCATCCTGGCCTTCCTGGACGCGGTGCGCAGCGGCAAGCTGCTCGACGCCCAGGACGCGCTGCGCACCCACGAGCTGTGCGAGCGGATCGTCACCTCGATCGGCGAGCAGACCGCCTGACGCGCAGCGAGACCTCGTAGCCCGCGGCCACCACGACGAGCGCCAGCGCGAGGTGCGGCACCCAGTCGCCGAACCGGACGTACGGGCTGCGGCCCTGCGACAGCGGCACCTGGTACACCGCCGCCGTGCCGGCGCTGGTGCCCAGCCACGAGCCCACCGGCCGCCCCTGGCCGTCGTAGACCGCGCTCACGCCGGTCAGGGTGGCGTGCATCATCGGACGCCAGGTCTCCGCCGCCCGCAGCGCGGCCAGCGAGGCGTGCTGCGGCGGCGCCCAGCTGCCCTGGAACGACGAGGTGGACGACTCCGCGACCAGCAGCTGCGCCCCGCTGTCGACCAGCTTCCGGCTCATGTCGGGGAAGGCCGACTCGAAGCACACCAGCGGCCCGAAGCGCAGCTGCCCGGTGGTCATGACCACCGGGTGGTCGCCGCGCCGCCGGTCCTCGCCCGCCGCCTTGCCGACCGAGGTGGCCCAGCCGAGCATCGAGCGGAACGGGATGTACTCGCCGAACGGCACCAGGCGCATCTTGTCGTAGCTCTCGCCGGTGACCCCGCCCGCGCCCACCAGCACCGACGTCTTGGAGATGCCGCGCCCGTCGGCCCGCTGCGCGTCCACGTTCACCAGGACGTCCGCGTCGACCTCCCGGGCGAGCGCGGCGAGCCGGTCGGCGAGGTCCGGCCGGGACGACAGGTCGAAGCCGACGCTGCTCTCGCCCCACACGACCAGGTCCACCCGCTGCCCCGCGAGCGTGCGGGTCAGCTGCTCCTCGCGGTCGAACCGCTCCTGGGCGCCCTCGATCACCCCCGGCTGCACCACCGCGATCCGCACCGAACCGGTCCGCTCCGGCACCGGCGCGCCCAGCCACACGGCGGTCGTGCCGACCGCGGCGGCGGCGAGCGCGGCTGCGGCCGGGGCGCGGACCGCGGGCACCGCGATCAGCACGGCCACCGCCGTGTTCACCAGCACGACCAGCGCGCTGATCAGCCAGACCCCGCCGATCGAGGCCAGCCGCAGGGCCGGCGCGACCTGCCACTGGCTGGCCCCCAGCAGCCCCCACGGGCCGCCCAGGTACTGCCAGGAGCGCACCAGCTCGACCATCAGCCAGCCGCACGGGGCCAGCACCAGGGCGGCGGCCACGTGCCGCGCGTCGGGGCGGCCGCCCAGCGTCCGGCGCAGCAGCCATCCCCACGGCGCCCAGAAGGCCCCCAGCAGCAGGGCCAGGACGACGATGAAGACGTTCAGGCTCGGGAAGAGCCAGTGGTGCACCGCGAGCATGAAGCCCGCCCCGCCCAGCCAGCCGTCGAGCGCGGCGCGGCGCCCGGTCGGCGCCGAGCGCGCGAGCAGGATCCACGGCACCAGCGCCACGTAGGCCAGCCACCACAGGGACAGCGCGGGAAACGCCAGCGCGGGCAGGGCGCCGGCCGCGGCCGCGGCCAGGCCGCGCACCCAGGGTGAGGTCAGGCGGGATACCTGCCGGTCGGCTGTCACCGTCATACCCGCTCCCTTGTGAGTGTTCCGCCCCAGTGTCGAGGGTGCGGGCGCCCGTGCACAGCGGGCGACGTTCCGGTGACCCGGCGTGTCCCGGCGTTCCGGTCCACGGCAGGCGGCTGCCCGGCACCGCTCAGGGCATGCGGTTCCAGGAGACGAGGACCGGCCGCCCGTGCTCGCTGCCGATCCGGCTGACGGTGCCGGTGGCCAGCTGGAACAGGGCGCCGTCCGCCGCCGGCAGCCCCAGCCGGCGGGCGGTCAGCACCCGCAGGAAGTGCGCGTGGGCGACCAGCACGATGTCGCCGTCGCCGTCGCCGCCGAGGTCGCGGAAGGCCGCGTCCACCCGGGCCAGCACCCGGTCGGCGCGGTCGCCGACCTCCTCGGGCGACTCGCCGGGGTGCCCGGGAGCGGCGGCCACGCCGTCGGTCCACAGGTTCCACTCCGGTCGCGTGCGGTGGATCTCGTCCGTGGTGACGCCCTCGTAGCCGCCGTAGTCCCACTCGTGCAGGTCCGGGTCCACGGTGGTGGGCGCGAGGCCCGCGAGGCCCGCGAGTTCGGCGGTGCGCACCGCGCGGGCGAGCGGGCTGGTCA
Organism: Streptomyces sp. NPDC006733; assembly: GCF_040636125.1. Classification (NCBI taxonomy): domain Bacteria; kingdom Bacillati; phylum Actinomycetota; class Actinomycetes; order Kitasatosporales; family Streptomycetaceae; genus Streptomyces; species Streptomyces sp. NPDC006733. The sequence continues at coordinate 48,342 of NZ_JBEYJD010000036.1, forward strand.
GGACGAGCGCGACGGTGAACTCCGCCAGCAGGGGCGCCAGGCCGCGCGCCTGCTCCTCGCCCCGGGCGGTGAGCGGCATGTCGGTGTAGCTGGTGTGCTGCCCCGACACGCTCCACTCGGTCTCGCCGTGCCGGACCAGGATCAGTTCACCCATGGCGGGTCCCTCTTCTCTTGACGTGCTCAACACCCGCCGACGCTACGCCCAGCGGCCGCGAACAGCCGCGCACCCCCCTGCGCCGCCGTGTCAGCCGCCGTGCCGGCCGTCGTGCCGGCTCCCGGGTCAGCTTTCGGCGGGGGTCAGCTCGACGGCCGGCTCCGCGGCCGCGGCGCTCTCCGGCTGGCCGTACCAGGCGACGGCGACCGCGCCCGTCACGGCCAGGACGAAGCCGGCGATGGCGACCCAGCCGAAGCCGTCGCGGGAGGTGTCACCGAGCCAGAGCACGCCGAGGATGCCCGGCACCACGGTCTCGCCGACCACCAGCGCGGCCGTGGCGCCGTTGATCGAACCGATCTGCAGGGCCACCGTGTGCAGGTACATGCCGCCGATGCCGGCGACCAGGATCGCGTACAGGGCGGGGTCCGCCAGCAGCGTCGGGAGGTCGAACGGGTCTACGCCGTCCAGCACCCGCACGCCCACGCCCAGGGCGCCGAAGCCCAGGCCCGACAGCAGCCCGGCCAGGATCGCGCCGCGCGCGCCGAGGCGGCGCACCAGCAGGCTGCCGGCTCCGATGATCGTCACGGCGGCCGCCAGCAGCCACCAGTGGGTGGCGCGCGGGGTGTGGCCGCTGCCCTCGGGGCCCGCGGCCGTGGCCAGCAGCACCAGCGCGGAGCAGACGACGCCGATGGAGATCCACTCGGGGCGGCTCAGCCGGATGCCGAGCAGGCGGATGCTCAGCACCGCGGTGATGACCAGGTTGGCGCTGATGACGGTCTGGGAGAGGAAGAGCGGCAGCAGCCGGGCGGCGAGCGCCCCCAGCCCGAAGCCGATGAAGTCCAGCACCGTGCCGAGGATGAACTCCCAGGTCACGGCGGCCTTGGCGGTGGACGACAGGCTCGGGCCGCCGTGCTCGGTGGTGCCGGTGGTGGAGGCGGCGGCCGCTTCGGCGCGGGCGGATCTGCGGGATCCCACGGCCTGCAGGACCGACCCCGTGCCGTAGCAGGCCGATGCCGCGACGGCTGTCAGAAGGCCGATGTACACCAAGAGCTCCGTTCCCGTACCGCTTCGTACCGCCGTGCCGTGCCGTGGAGATCCTCGCCCCGGTCTACTGGACGCGCTCCCGGAGGAGAAAGTTCCGTAAACCGGGCGCCGAGTCCTGGCCTCGCGCGGAGGCCGCCGCGCCGAGCCCCCGCCCGGTGATCTCCTGTCGCCCGGATGCCGATCACATCGTAGGGTCATCGGAAATGGCTGGTAGCGGCCGGGCGAGCGGGTTGTGGATCATGCGGGGGAACGGATGTCACTGGGTCGCCGGGCTGTACTCACCGCCGTGGCGGGCGGACTCCTGGCGGGGTGCGCCGACGCGGCCGGCCCCGCCGGGCGGCCGCGGGACCCGTCGCCAGGCCGCGGCCCCGCCGCGACACCCCGCCCGGCCCCGCTGACGTCCGCGCTGCCGTCGACCGCCCCGCCGATGTCCGCCCCGCCCGCGCGGGTGACGCGGGCCGCGATCGTCGCCCGCTACGGGCGGACCGCCCCGGCCGGCTGGGGATTCACCGCTCCCGGGGTGGTCACCGAGCTGCCGGCCGCCGCCGGGCGGGCGGTGGCGCTGACCTTCGACGCGTGCGGGGGTCCGGGCGGCGGGGGCTACGACCGGCAGCTGATCGACCTGCTGCGGGCCCGCGAGGTGCCCGCGACGCTCTTCCTCAACGCGCGCTGGATCGACGCGAACCGCGCGCGCTTCGACCGGCTCGCGGCCGACCCGCTGTTCGAGATCGCCAACCACGGGACGCGGCACCGGCCGCTGTCGGTGGCGGGCCGCTCCGCGTACGGCATCGCCGGGACGCGCGACGCGGGGGAGGTCTACGACGAGGTCGCGGGCAACCACGACAAGCTCACCGCGCTGCTCGGCCGTCCGCCGCGCTTCTTCCGCTCCGGCACCGCGTACCTCGACGACGTGGCGGCGCGCATCGTCACCGACCTGGGGGAGCGGTTCGCCGGGTTCGGCGTCAACGCCGACGCCGGAGCGACGTTCACCCCCGCCCAGGTGTGCCGCGCCGCGCTGACGGCGACCGCCGGATCGGTCGTCATCGGCCATATGAACCACCCCGCGGGCGGTACCGCCGAGGGCATGGCCCGCGCCCTGCCCGCGCTGCTCGCGTCCGGTCACCGGTTCGTCCGGCTCTCCGACGCGGTGCACTGAAGCCCCCCGACCTGCTCGTAAGGCGCCGGCCTGCCCGTACCGCCGACCCGCCCGGACCGTCCGCCATGCTCCGACACCGGATACTTGAACTTTCAGACTCTTTACTTGAAGTTTCAACCGAGTCGGCGTACCGTCGGAACAGTCCCGCCGGCCACGGTGCCGACCGATGCCAGACCAGGAGCGTCACCATGCCTGTACGCCGTCTCAACCACGCAGTGCTCTACATCCGCGACGTCCCGCGTGCCGTCGAGTTCTACACGGACGTGTTCGGCTTCAAGGTCGACGTGGAGATCCCCGGGCGGGCCGCCTTCCTCAGTGCCCGCGAGACCCTCAACGACCACGACCTCGGCCTGTTCGCGCTCGGCGCGGACGCCCCCGGCCCCGAGCAGGGCCGCGTGGGCCTGTACCACCTGGCCTGGGAGGTCGGCACGCTCGGCGAGCTCGCCGAGACCGCAGCCAAGCTGACGGAGCGCGGCTCGCTGGTCGGCGCGACCAACCACGGGGTGTCGAAGTCCCTGTACGCCAAGGACCCCGACGGCAACGAGTTCGAGGTCATGTGGCGGGTGCCGCGCGAGGACTGGCCGGTCGGCGGTGAGCCGCAGCTGCGGGCGCTGGACCTCCAGGAGTCGCTGGACCGCTGGGGCCCGGACCTGAAGACCGGCGCGGCCGCCGGCTCGGCGACCTGACGCGCCTGACGCGCCCGGTGTGCCGGACGGTCGCCTCCGCCGGCCCCTGGAAGCGGTGGTTTCCGGTCGACAGCGGTGGGCCGGGAACGCGCAACGCTCGACCTCCTCCCAGCTCACGCCGGTGCGGGCGCACGCGCCACGCCCGGGTGTCCGCATGCTGGACGGTCGATCCGGTGTGATCGCCGGGCGCGCTGAGCTGCCCGTATCGCACAATGAGCCATCGGGCGATCACACACCGCGACCGGAAGTGATCGTCCGACGTGCGACCGCGAAACGTTCCCGAAATACTCCTGTCCGTTATCCGCGACCAACGGAGAAGGAGTGTTCGGAATGCGATACACCCTAGGCGTGATCGGAGTGGGGGCCGCTCTGGCCCTCAGCTGTGCGGCGGGCACCGGTGGGACCGCCCGGGCCGAGTCCGCCCGGCCGCTGAGCCTGTACGCGCCCTCGTCGCTGGTGCTGACCGTCGGCAAGGGCGAGGACCCCGCGACCGCCACGATCCAGCGCGCCGCCCTGCTGCGCTGCAGCCCCACCGCCGGCGGCGACCATCCCGATCCGCGGACCGCGTGCACCGAACTGGCCCTGGCGGGCGGCAACTTCGAGGCGCTGTTAGCTTCCGACCCCGACCGGATCTGTCCCAGGATCTGGGATCCCGTGGTGGTCACCGCGGACGGTGTCTGGCAGGGCAAGCGGATCTCGTACACGCACACCTACGCCAACCCCTGCCTCAAGGGGGGCGGAACCGGGCCGGTGTTCGCCTTCTGAGCCGGGGGTGAACGTCCGCGCCGGGGTGGGTCGCGGAGGTTGTGAGACCGGCCACTCGGCTCAAACCCGACAGGCTGTGTTCATCTTGCGCCGGTAACGTGCCCGAACAGACCACGTATCTCGGAGGGTAAGACATGCGTCCGTTCCTGGCCGGCACTGATCGGATCGCCGCGCGCTGTGCGCCGCCGCTCCACGCACCGGCCGGGGACGGGGGCGCTGCATGACGCTGGCCGAGGCACCCGGGCTGACGCTCGACACCGTGATCGACCCGGCGGAGCCGACGGCGCGGACGCGCGCGGTCTTCTCCGCGAACGGCCCGGCACCCGAGCGCACGCTGCTCGACATCCTGGCCGAGACCACCCGCAGGCACCCGAACGGCGCAGCCGTCGACGACGGTTCCACGGCGCTGAACTACCGCGCGCTGGCGGCCGAGGCCGAGGCGCTGCGGCTGCGGCTCGCCGCGGCGGGCATCGGCGCCGGCGACCGGGTCGGCGTCCGGGTGCCGTCCGGCACCAACGACCTGTACATCTCGATCCTCGCGGTGCTCGCGGCGGGCGCCGCCTACGTGCCGGTGGACGCCGAGGACCCCGACGAGCGGGCCGAGTTGGTCTTCTCCGAGGCGGGCGTGAGCGCCGTCATCGGCGCGCACCGCGAGATCCGCCTCTGCGGCACCCCGCACGGCGAGGTGGGCCGGCGGCCGGGACCCGACGACGACGCCTGGATCATCTTCACCTCCGGCTCGACCGGCAAGCCGAAGGGCGTCGCCGTCACCCACCGCAGCGCCGCGGCGTTCGTGGACGCCGAGGCCGGGCTCTTCCTCACCGAGGAGCCCATCGGCCCCGGCGACCGGGTGCTGGCCGGGCTGTCGGTCGCCTTCGACGCCTCCTGCGAGGAGATGTGGCTCGCCTGGCGGTACGGCGCCTGCCTCGTCGCCGCGCCCCGCTCCCTGGTGCGCACCGGGCTCGATCTGGGCCCCTGGCTGGTCGAGCAGCGCATCACCGTCGTGTCGACGGTGCCCACCCTGGCGGCGCTGTGGCCGTCCGAGGCGCTCGACGACGTCCGGCTGCTGATCTTCGGCGGCGAGGCCTGCCCGCCCGAACTCGCCGAGCGGATGGCGGTCGAGGGCCGCGAGGTGTGGAACACCTACGGTCCGACCGAGGCCACCGTGGTGGCCTGCGCCGCGCAGCTCACCGGCGAGGGGCCGGTCAGGATCGGACTGCCGCTGGACGGCTGGGACCTGGCGGTCGTGGACTCCCGCGGCGACATCGTGTCGCTGGGCGAGGTCGGCGAACTCGTCATCGGCGGGGTCGGGCTGGCCCGCTACCTGGACGCGGACAAGGACGCCGAGAAGTACGCGCCGCTGCCCGCGCTGGGCTGGGAGCGCGCCTACCGCAGCGGCGACCTGGTCCGCGCCGACGCCGAGGGGCTGGTGTTCGTCGGCCGGGCCGACGAGCAGATCAAGCTGGGCGGGCGCCGGATCGAACTCGGCGAGGTCGACGCGGCGCTGCAGGCGCTGCCGAACGTCGCGGGCGCGGCGGCCGCCGTCCGCACCACCCGGGGCGGCAACCAGATCCTCGTCGGCTACGTGGTCGGCGTGGAGCGGGACGCGGCCGACGCCACCCCGCCCGACGCGGCCGGCGACACTCCTCCCGACGCGGCCGGGACGACCGCCGACGGCGGGGCGTTCGACCCCGTCGACGCGCTGCGCCGGCTGCGCGAGGCGCTGCCCGCCTCGCTCGTGCCGCTCATCGCGGTCGTCGACACCCTGCCCACCCGCACCTCGGGCAAGGTCGACCGGGCCGCGCTGCCGTGGCCGCTGCCCTCGCTGGACACCTCCGGGCAGGAGAGCCCGCTGGAGGGCACCGAGGCGTGGCTGGCGGAGCAGTGGGCCGAGATCCTGGGCACCTGTGTGGGCTCCGCCGACGCGGAGTTCTTCGCGATCGGCGGCAGCAGCCTGGGCGCCGCCCGGCTGGTCGCCCTCATCCGCGCGCGCTTCCCCAACGTCTCCGTCAGCGACATCTACCAGAACCCGGCGCTGGGCGCGCTGGCCCGGGTGCTGGAGGCGTCGGACGACCGCGAGAGCGCGGTGCGCACCGTACGGCCCACCCCGCGGCGCGCCGCCGCGGTGCAACTGGCGCTGATGGTTCCGCTGCTGACGATCCCGGGGCTGCGCTGGGCGGTGGGGATCGCCGCGCTGAACAACGTGCTGGCCCGGTACGCGGACCTCGCGTGGGCGCCGACCGTGTCCTGGTGGTGGGTGGCGCTGGGGTGGCTGCTGTGCTTCAGCTCGGCCGGCCGGGTGGCCGTCGCGGCCGGCGGCGCGCGGCTGCTGCTGCGCGGCGTGCGCCCCGGCACCCACCCGCGCGGCGGCAGCGTCCACCTGCGGCTGTGGACCGCGGAGCGGCTGGCCGAGCGGGTCGGCGCGAACCGCCTGACCGGCACCTGGATCACCCACTACGCCCGCGCGCTCGGCGCGCGGATCGGCGCGGACGCGGACCTGCACTCGCTGCCGCCCGTCACCGGGATGCTGCGGCTCGGCAAGGGCTGCGCCGTCGAGCCGGAGGTGGACCTCTCGGGCCACTGGCTCGACGGGGACCTGCTGCACATCGGCAAGATCCGCATCGGCGCGGGGGCCACGGTCGGCGCGCGCAGCACCCTGTTCCCCGGCGCCCGCGTCGGCAAGCGCGCCGAGATCGCGCCGGGCTCCGGAGTGACCGGGGCGGTGCCGGCCGGGCAGCGCTGGTCGGGCGTTCCGGCCGCGCGCTCCGGCAAGGCCGCGCACCGCTGGCCGGCCGCCCGCCCGCCGCGCACCACCGGATGGTCGCTGGTCTACGGCCTCACCTCCACCGCGCTGGGCCTGCTGCCCGCGCTGGCGGCGCTGCCGGGCCTGCTGACGCTGCTGGCCTTCGTCCGCGGCGAGTCCGCCCCCGGCGACGTGCTGGCCGCCGCGCTGATCGCCGTACCGCTCGCCACCGCGGTGTCGCTGGCCGCGTACGCGCTGCTGGTGCTGGTCCTGGTCAGGGCGCTGGGCACCGGGCTGCGCGAGGGGTACCACGCCGTGCACAGCACCGTCGCCTGGCGGGCCTGGGCGACCGAGCGGCTGATGAGCGCCGCCCGCGTCGTGCTCTTCCCGCTCTACGCGAGCCTGTTCACCCCGGTGTGGCTGCGCGCCCTGGGGATGAAGGTCGGCCGGCGCGTCGAGGCGTCGACGGTCCTGGCGCTGCCCGCGATGACCACCGTCGGCGACGGCGCGTTCCTCGCCGACGACACGATGGTCGCCACGTACGAGCTGGGCGGCGGGTGGATGCGCATCGCCGCCGCCCGGGTCGGCAAGCGGGCGTTCCTGGGCAACTCCGGGATGACCGCGCCCGGCCGCTCGGTGCCGAAGAACGGCCTGGTCGGCGTGTTGTCCTCGACGCCCAAGGGCGCCAAGGCGGGCAGCTCCTGGCTGGGCATGCCGCCGATGAAGCTGCCCCGGGCCGCGGAGGCCGGCGACCAGAGCCGCACCTACGACCCGCCGCGCGCCCTGATGGCGGCGCGTGCGGCCGTCGAACTGTGCCGGGTGGTGCCGGTCATGTGCACCGTCGCCCTCGCGGTCCTTGTCGTGGGCGCGTTCGAGGCGCTGGCCCGCTCCGCCGGGTTCGCCGTCGCGGCCCTGTGCGGCGGCCTGCTGCTGCTCGCGGCCGGGCTGCTGGCCTGCGCGGTCGCGGCCGCGGCCAAGTGGCTGCTGGTCGGCAGGTTCCGTACCGTCGAGCACCCGCTGTGGAGCTCGTTCGTGTGGCGCAACGAGCTGGCCGACACCTTCGTCGAGGTGCTGGCCGTGCCGTGGCTGGTGGGATCGGTGCCCGGCACCCCGCTGATGAACCTGTGGCTGCGGTCGCTGGGCGCGCGGATCGGCCGCGGCGCCTGGTGCGAGACGTACTGGCTGCCGGAGGCCGACCTCGTACGGGTCGGCGCCGGGGCCACCGTCAACCGGGGCTGCGTGGTGCAGACCCACCTGTTCCACGACCGGATCATGCGCATGGACACCGTGGCGCTGGGGGATGGCTCAACCCTGGGGCCGCATGGCATCGTGCTTCCCGGTGCGACCGTCGGGCCGCGCACCACCATCGGTCCCGCGTCGCTCGTCATGCGCGGCGAGTCGGTGCCCGAGGGCACCCGCTGGCTCGGCAACCCGATCGCCGCCTGGCACACCGAACGGCACGCAGAGGGGACCCGCAGTTAGTGAACAAGGCACCGGGGGGCGGCCGTGCGGCCGCCCCCGGCAGGCCCGGGGCGTCCGTCTCGACCGATTCGTACCTGCCCCAGCACGGCAACGGCGGCTACCACACGGTGCGGTACGACCTCGAACTGGACTTCCGGCCGAGCGCCGACCGGCTCTCCGGGCGGGCCCGGATCTTCGCGGTCGCCGACCACGCGCTCTCGGAGTTCAGCCTCGACCTGGGGACGTTCCGGATCGACCGGGTCCTGGTGGACGGCAAGCGGCCCGCCCGCTACACCCACCGCGCCGGCAAGCTGCGGGTGCGCCCCGCCCGTGAACTGCCCGCGGGGGCGGCCTTCACCGTCGAGGTGCGCTACGTGGGCACCCCGCGGCCGATCCGCAGCCGGTACTGGGGCGACCTGGGCTGGGAGCCGCTGGAGTACGGCGCGCTGGTGGCGGGCCAGCCGATCGGGGCGCCCTCGTGGTTCCCCTGCAACGACCACCCGTCCGACAAGGCCGTCTACCGCATCGCGGTGACGGCGCCGACGGTGTGCACGGTGCTCGCCAACGGGACCCTGGAGTCGTGCACCATCGGCGGCTCGACCACGACGTGGGTCTACGAGCAGCGGGCGCCGATGGCCAGCTATCTCGCGAGCGTCCAGATCGGCCCCTACGAGCTGGTGGAGCACCTCGGCGGCCCGATCGCGCAGCCCGCGGCCGTCCCCGCCGGGCTGCTCGTCCCGTTCGCCCACGACTTCGGCCGGCAGCCGCAGATGATGGAGCTGTTCCAGGACCTCTTCGGCCCCTACCCCTTCGACGACTACGCCGTCGTCGTGGTCGACGAGGAGCTGGAGGTGCCGGTCGAGGCGCAGGCCCTGTCGGTCTTCGGCGCCAACCACGTGGACGGGCGGCGCGGCTTCGAGCGCCTGGTCGCCCACGAGCTGGCGCACCAGTGGTTCGGCAACAGCCTCACCGTCGCCGACTGGCGGCACATCTGGCTCAACGAGGGGTTCGCCTGCTACGCCGAATGGCTGTGGTCGGAGGCCTCGGGCGGCGCCCCCGCCGGCGTCCTGGCCGCCCGCGCGCGCACCCGGCTCGCCGGGCTGCCGCAGGACCTGCGGGTCGGCGACCCGGGCGTGCAGCGGATGTTCGACGACCGGATCTACAAGCGCGGCGCGCTCACCCTGCACGCGCTGCGCACCACGATGGGCGACCCGGCCTTCTTCGCGCTGCTCCGCACCTGGACGTCGCAGTACCGGCACGCAGGCGTCCGCACCGAGCAGTTCACCGCGCTGGCGCAGCAGTACACCCCGCAGCCGCTGGACGCCCTGTTCACGGCCTGGCTGCGGGAGCCCGCGCTGCCGGTCCTGCCGCGGGTCCGGTAGCCCGGGGCGTCCCGCGCCGCACACTCCGTGCCCCGACACGCCCCACAATGCGGTGATATGTCATACAAGCTGGCTAGGCTCGGCGTCGCCATTCTGGATGAATCGGTCCATTAGGAGACGCCCGTGCCAGGCACTCCCCACCCGCCCCGTCGCGGACGTCCGCGGCACCTCGCCGTCCTGCTCGCCGCCGCCCTGTCGGCGGGCCTGGTGCCCACGGCCGCCGGACCGGCGGCCCGGGCCGCCGCGGAGCCCGTCCCCTGCGGGATCACGACGGCGGCGCTGAACCGGCCCGCCGCTGCCTCGTCGACCGAGCGGGCCGACACCCCGGCCGCCGCGGCGTTCGACGGCAACGCGGGCACCCGCTGGTCCAGCGCCGCGTCCGACCCGCAGTGGCTCCAGGTCGACCTGGGCTCCCGCCAGGAGGTCTGCGGAGCGCAGCTGGCCTGGGAGACCGCGTACGCGACGGCGTACCGGATCCAGGTCTCCGACGACGGCGCCGCCTGGAGCACCGTGTACGACACCACCGCGGGCCGGGGCGGCGTGGGGACGGTGACGCTGCACGGCACCGGCCGCTACGTGCGCCTGACCGGCGTGGAGCGCGCCACCGGATGGGGCTACTCGCTCTGGGAGTTCAGCGTGCTGACCCCCGGCGGCACCGGAGCGGCGGCCGGCGGCGACGGCACGTGCCCCTGGGTGCGCTCCACCGCGCCGGTGGCCGACCGCGTCACGCAGCTCATGGCGCGGATGACGCAGGCGCAGAAGATCCAGATGGTGCACGGCACCGGCAACAGGACGCCGTACGTGGGGAACCTGGCCGCGATCCCGTCCCTGTGCATCCCCGCGCTGGGCCTGCACGACGGTCCCGGCGGGGTGGGCGGCGGTCTGACCGGCGTGACCCAGCTGCCCTCGGCCGTGTCGTCCGCGTCAACCTGGGACACCGCGCTGCAGCAGCAGTACGGCGCCGTCGCCGGGCGGGAGTTCGCCGGCAAGGGCGCCGACGTGGCCCTCGGCCCGACGCTCAACATCGTGCGCGACCCGCGCTGGGGCCGCGCGTTCGAGACGTACAGCGAGGACCCGTACCTGTCCGGCGAGATGGCCGTCGCCAACATCCGGGGCATCCAGAGCCAGGGCGTCATGGCGCAGGCCAAGCACGTGGCGGTCTACAACCAGGAGACCCACCGCAACGGGCCGAAGGACAACGCGGTCGTCGACACCCGCACCCTGCAGGAGATCTACCTGCCCGGGTTCCAGACCGCGGTCGGCAAGGGCGCGGCCGCCTCGGTGATGTGCGGCTACAGCACCGTCAACGGCGCCTACGACTGCCAGCACCCGTACCTGCTGAACACCGCCCTGTACGAGCAGGCGGACTTCGGCGGCTTCGTCACGAGCGACTGGGGTGCGACACACTCCACCGTGGAGTCCGCCAACAGCGGCATGACGATGGAGATGCCCGGCGGGTCCCACTACTCCAACCTCCTCGCCCAGGCCGTCGCCGACGGCAAGGTCGCCCAGGCCACGCTGGACACCATGGTGAGCCGGATCCTCACCCAGATGTTCGCCTTCGGCCTGTTCGACAAGGAGCGCACCGGCTCGACCACGGCGGTGGTGACCAGCGCCGCCCACCGGACGACCGCCCGCCGGACCGCCGAGCAGGGCAGCGTCCTGCTGAAGAACACCGGGCTGCTGCCGCTGTCGACGGCGACGACGCACTCGATCGCGCTGCTCGGCCCCGACGCGGGCGCGGGCGTGCGCAGCGTGGGCGGCGGCAGCGCCGTCGTCACCAGCTCCGGCACCGTCTCGCCGCTGGCCGGGATCCAGAACCGGATCGCGGGCACCGGCACCACGGTCCGGTACGACGACGGCACGGACGTCGCGGCGGCGGTCGCCCTGGCCCGCGCCGCCGACGTGGCGGTGGTCTGCGTCGGGTACATGGAGGAGGAGGGCGCCGACCTCCAGGGCATCGACCTGTCGGCCGCGCAGAACGACCTGGTGGCGCAGGTCGCCGCCGCCAACCCCCGGACCGTGGTGGTCCTCAACACCGGCTCCGCGGTCACCATGCCGTGGCTGGGCGGGGTGCAGGCCGTGCTGGAGGAGTGGTACGCGGGGCAGGAGGTCGGCAACGCGGTCGCCGGGCTGCTGTTCGGCGACGTCAACCCGTCGGGGAAGCTGCCGGTCACCTTCCCCGCGAGCCTGGCCGACGTGCCCGCGCACACCGCCGCCCAGTGGCCGGGCACCGACGGCACCGTGCGGTACTCCGAGGGCCTGAAGGTCGGCTACCGGTGGTACGACGCGGGCGGTGCCACCCCGCTGTTCCCGTTCGGGTTCGGGCTGTCGTACACGACGTTCGCCTTCTCCGACCTCCAGGTCGGCACCCCGGACGCGAGCGGCGGCGCCACCGTCTCCGCGACCGTCACCAACTCAGGCGACCGCGCGGGCGCGGAGATCGTCCAGCTCTACGTCGGCGCTCCGGCCGCGACGGGCGAACCGGTGCGGCAGCTCAAGGGGTTCGAGCGGGTCGAGCTGCAGCCGGGGGAGAGCCGGCGGGTGCGGTTCACCCTCACCGCGCACGACCTGGCGCACTGGTCGGACACCGCGGACGGCTGGACGACCGCCCCGGGCGCGTACCGGATCCTGGTCGGCGACTCGTCCCGCAACCTGCCGCTGACCGGGACCCTGACCGTCGGCTCCCCGCTGTCGGCCCGGACACTGACGGCCACGGCCACCGCCGCCGGCAGCCTCACGCTGGCCAATCCGCACGGCATGAGCAGCCCGGCCGGGGTCCCGGTCCGGCTGGCGATCGCGGCCCGGAGCACCGGAGCGGCCGGGCGCGGCCCGGTCTTCACCGCGACCGGGCTGCCCGCGGGACTGGCGATCAGCCGGACCGGGGTGATCTCCGGTACGGCGGCGGTCCCGGGCACCAGCACCGTCTCCGTCACCGCGACCGGTCCCACCGGAGCGACCGCCACGGCCGGCTTCGTCTGGACCGTCAGCGGCGCCTGACCCCGCCCGCGCGGCCGGTCCGCGGCGTGGCGCCGTCCCCGGACGGCGTCACGCGGGGCCGGTCACGTTGACGCCGGTCCAGGCGGCGGCGACCGCCGCGGCCTGGGTGCTGCCCACCCCGTACAGGTCGCGCGCCGCGTTGAGGGTCGCGGTGCGCGCCGAGCGGTAGTTGGCGTTGGACGTCAGGTACACGGTCAGCGCCCGGTACCAGATCGCCGCCGCGCTGTTCCGGCCGATGCCGGTGAGCACCGAGCCGTCCGCGGTGGGGCTGTTGTAGGAGATCCCGTTGATGACCCGGGGGCCGCTGCCCTCGGCGAGCAGGAAGAAGAAGTGGTTGGCGATCCCCGACGCCAGGTGCGGGTCGAGACCCGGGACCGACGTCGACCAGTAGTCGGGGGAGGCGCCGTCCCGGGAGGGGCGGTCCATGTAGCGCAGCGGGGTGCCGTTCCCGTTGAGGTTCGCCTTCTCGCCGATGAGGTAGTCCGGCACGTCGGCCGGGATGCCGGCGGAGAACTCCACCATGGTGGCGAAGATGTCGGAGGTGCCCTCGTTGAGCGCGCCCGCCTCGCCGCTGTAGCCGAGCCCGGCGGTGGCGGAGGTGAGGCCGTGGGTGATCTCGTGGGCGCCGATGTCGATGGTGGTCAGCGGGTGGGCGTTGTCCGACCCGTCGCCGTAGTTGACGCAGCCGCAGGCGTCGCTCCAGAAGACGTTGGCGTAGTTGTTGCCGTAGTGCACGACGCTGCGGACGCCCTTGCCGTCGTTCCTGACGCCCAGGCGGTTGAACGCGTACTTGAAGTAGTCCCACACCGAGACGGCGGCGAACTGGGCGTCGACGCCCGCGGACTGGAGGTTGCTGGGCGAGCCGTTGCCCCAGATGTTGTCGGCGTCGGTGAGCAGGGCGTTGGTCCGGCCGTTGACGGTGGCGGTGTTGCCGCGCGTCGGGTCCTGCAGCAGGTACGTGGCCGTCGTCTTCGTCGTGGTCAGCGGGACCTTGCCGTCGTGCACCCCGTAGCCCGTGCCGAGGGCGGGGGAGTCGGCGGCCGAGGTGCCCGCGCCCGTCACCGACGCCAGCAGCGCCGCGGCCGCGAGGACGGCCCCCGAGGTGATTCTCCGTCGCATCTGACTGCCTTCCTGTCGCCTGCGCGGGCGCGGTGGCGCCTCGCCGTTGGGGGCGCCGGGTGGGCGCCGGGACGAAGCATGGCGGCGCGGAACCGATTCTTGGCAGGGGCCCGTCAAGGATTGGCGCGCTGTCGCCGGTCAGGAGGCCGGATAAGGACGGCCGCACGGCCGGAATCGGATCCCAGGCGCCCTGGACGGGGCCCGAGGTGCCCTCTACGGTTGCGATCGTGGACCGGATGAGCGCCTTGGATGCGGGTTTCTACTTCATCGAGGACGAGAACGTGCCGATGCACGTGGGATCGGTCCTGGTGTTCGAGGGGCCGGTGCCGTCGTACGGCGACGTCATCCGGCTGCTGGTCTCCAAGCTCCCCGACGTGCCCCGCTACCGGCAGCGGGTCAAGAGCCTGCCGCTGCACCTGGGCCGGCCCGTCTGGGTCGACGACGAGCACTTCCAGATCCTCTACCACCTGCGCCACACCGCGGTGCCCTCACCGGGCGGCGACGACCAGCTGCGCAACCTCGCCGGCAGGCTCTTCGCGCAGCGCCTGGACCTGACGAAGCCGCTGTGGGAGATGTGGCTCGTCGAGGGGCTCGAGGGCGGCCGCTGGGCGCTCATCTCCAAGGTGCACCACTGCATGATCGACGGCATCGCCGGCACCGACATGATGCAGCTGGTGCTGGACTGGCGGAAGGACAGCGAGCTGTCCGAGCCGCAGCCCTGGACGCCGCAGCCGAGCCCGTCCACGCTCGACCTCGTCGCCGACGGGGTGCGCGACGCCGTGCTGACCCCGCTGGGACACCTGGCCGCCGTCCCCGCCCTGGCCCGGCGGCTGCGCAGCGGCTCCGAGCTGCTCGGCTTCGGCCGCGCCCTGGCGGGCTCCCTGCCGGACACCGCCCGCCGGCTGACCACCCGGGCGGCCGGCTCCCTCAACGGCCCCCTCGGCCCGCACCGCCGCTGGGTGTGGGCGCGCGCGGACCTGACGGAGACCAAGGAGATACGCAACGTCACCGGCGGGACGGTCAACGACGTCATCCTCGCCGCGATCACCCGCGGCTTCCGCGACCTGCTGGAGAGCCGCGGCGAGCTGGCCGAGGGCATGGTGGTCCGCACGATGGTCCCGGTCTCGGTCCGCTCGCGGGACCAGCGCAACAAGCTCGACAACCGGGTGAGCGCCGTCCTGCTGAACCTGCCGGTGAGCGACCCCGACCCGCGGGCGCGGCTGGCCGCGGTGCGCGAGCAGATGGACGACCTCAAGGGCAGCCGCCAGGCGGCCGGGGCGGAGGCGATCACCGGCATGGCGAACTTCGCGGCGCCGACCCTGCTCGCGCTGGGCTCCCGCACCGCCATGCGCTTCCCGCAGCAGTTCCTGCAGACGGTCACCACCAACGTTCCCGGCCCCCGCGTGCCGCTGTACCTGCTGGGCCGGCGGCTGGCCGAGATCTACCCGTACGTGCCGATCGCCAGCACCATGCGGATCAGCGTCGGGATCTTCTCCTACCTCGGCCAGATCACCTTCGGCATCAACGCCGACTTCGACGGCGTCCCCGACATCCAGGTGCTCGCGGACGGCATCCGCGCCGGCTTCGACGAGCTCCTGGCCCTGTCCTGAGCGCTGACCCGAGCACCGTCCAGGACCGGGCCGCGGCGCCCTGCGCGGGCCCGGCGACCGGACTCACCCACTCCGGCCACTCGCTTACCGCGGTCAACAGGGGTACACATAGGCCATGGCCCGGTTGACGGTCCGATCCTCGGGCGCCCTGCCGGCCGGCCGACGCAGGTGGATCAGGGGGATACGCAGCGTCGCCGGCCAGGTCTTCGTGCTGCAGGTGGCCGTGGTGCTGCTGCTGGTCATGGCGGCCGTGCTGGCACTGGTCCTGGAGTCGGGGCACGACAGCACGCAGGAGGCCCGCAACCGCTCGGTCGCCGTCGCCCAGACCTTCGCGAACTCGCCGGGCATCGTGGCGGCCCTGCGCTCCGAGGACCCGAGCGCGATCCTGCAGCCCCGGGCCGAGGCCTCGCGGATCGGCTCCGGCGTGGACTTCATCGTCGTGCTGAACACCGACGGGATCCGCTACACCCACCCCAAGCCGGACCGGATCGGCAAGAAGTTCGTCGGCAACTACGCGCCGGCGCTGCGCGGCGAGGTGATCACCGAGCGGATCGTCGGGACCATAGGACCGCTCGTCCAGGCCGTGGTCCCGGTCCGCGACACCGACGGCACGGTCGTCGGCATGGTCTCCGCCGGGATCACCATCACCAAGGTCAGCGGGGTCGTCAACGACCAGCTGCCGCTCATCCTGGGCGCCGCGACCCTCGCGCTCGGCCTGGCCACGTTCGGCGCCGCGCTCACCAGCAGACGGCTGCGCCGCCAGACGCACGGCCTGGGACCCAGCGAGATGACCCGGATGTACGAGCACCACGACGCGGTGCTGCACGCGGTGCGCGAGGGCGTGGTCATCGTCGGCGGGGACGGCAGGCTGCTGCTCGCCAACGACGAGGCGCGCCGGCTGCTCGGCCTGCCGGCGGACGCCGAGGGCCGGCCGGTGACCGCCCTCGGGCTGGGCGGCCGGGCGGCGGAGCTGCTGACGTCGGAGCGGGCCGTGAGCGACGAGGTGCTGCCCGCGGGCGACCGGCTGCTGGTGGTGAACACACGGCCCACCGACCGCGACGGCGGCCCGCCCGGCATGGTGGCGACCCTGCGGGACTCCACCGAGCTGCACTCGCTGTCGGACCGGGCCGAGGCGGGCCGCCGGCGGCTGCGGCTGCTCTACGACGCCAGCGTCGCCATCGGCACCAGCCTGGACGTGTCGCGGACCGCGCAGGAACTCACGCGGGTGGCCGTCCCCCGCTTCGCCGACTTCGTCAGCGTCGACCTCGCGGTGCCCGTGCTGCGCGGCGAGGAGCCCTCGGGAAGCGTCGGCGCCCCCATGCAGCGGGTCGCCGTCAGCGGCATCCGGGACGACGCCCCGTTCTACCCCGTCGGCCGCCCGATCACGGTGCTGCCCTCCACGCCGCAGGCCTGGAGCCTCGACACCGGCCGCGGCATGTACGACCCCGACCTCGCGTCGTCCACCGACTGGCAGGTGCAGGACCCCGAGCGCGCCGCCGAGCTCCTCGGCTACGGCATCCACTCCGTCGTCCGGGTCCCGCTGCTGGCCCGCGGCGTCCTGCTGGGGATCGCCAAGTTCTGGCGCTCGGAGCGGCCGGAGCGCTTCGACGAGGACGACCTGTCCTTCGCCGAGGAACTGGTCACCCGCGCGGCGGTGTGCATCGACAACGCGCGCCGCTACACCCGCGAGCACGCCATGGCCGTCACCCTGCAGCACAGCCTGCTGCCGCACGGCCTGCCCGAGCAGAACGCCGTCGAGGCCGCGTACCGCTACCTGCCCGCCCAGGCCGGTGTCGGCGGCGACTGGTTCGACGTCATCCCGCTGCCGGGCGCCCGGGTCGCGCTGGTGGTGGGCGACGTCGTCGGCCACGGCCTGCACGCCGCCGCGACCATGGGGCGGCTGCGCACCGCGGTCCACAACTTCTCCACGCTGGACCTGCCGCCGGACGAGGTGCTGAGCCACCTGGACGAGCTGGTCGGCCGGATCGACCAGGACCAGACCGCCGCGGGCTCCGGCGACGACGTCACGGGCGCGACCTGCCTGTACGCGATCTACGACCCGGTCTCGCGGCTGTGCACCATGGCCCGGGCGGGCCATCCGCCGCCCGCGCTGGTCCACCCGGACGGGACGGTGGAGTTCCCCGAGCTGCCCGCCGGGCCGCCGCTGGGCGTCGGCGGCCTGCCGTTCGCGACGGCCGAGGTGCGGCTGCCCGAGGGCAGCCGGCTGGTGCTCTACACCGACGGGCTCGTCGAGGACCGCGACCGGGACATCGACGACGGGCTCGAACGGCTGCGCGCCGCCCTCAAGGACGTCGACCGGACCCCGGAGGAGACCTGCGAGGCGCTGCTGGACGCCCTCCTGCCGGACCACCCGAAGGACGACATCGCCCTGCTCGTCGCCCGCACCCGCGTGCTGCCCGCCGAGCGGATGGCGGAGTGGGACGTCCCGTCGGATCCCGCGGCCGTGTCCGCGGTGCGGGCCGCGGTGAGCGCGAAGCTGGAGAGCTGGGGGCTGGACGAGACCGCCTTCGTGACGGAGCTGATCCTCAGCGAGCTGGTCACCAACGCCATCCGCTACGGGTCCGCGCCGATCAGGGTCCGGCTGCTGCTCGACCGCGCGCTGATCTGCGAGGTGTCCGACACCAGCGACACCTCGCCGCACCTGCGCTACGCCGCCACGATGGACGAGGGCGGGCGCGGGCTCTTCCTCGTCGCCCAGTTCGCCGAGCGCTGGGGCACCCGCTACACCGCCGAGGGCAAGGTGATCTGGAGCGAGCAGCCGCTGTGACCGGCCGGGGCCGCGCCGGTCCCGGCGGGCCCGTCAGCCGCCGGGCCGCGCCGGGCCGGCCGCGGGCAGCACGTCGTCGGCCCACGCCAGCAGCCGCCCCGCGATGACGCCGGGTATCTCCAGCTGCGGGACGTGGCCGACGCCGGGGAACGTCTCGAAGCGCCAGTGCGGATGCCGCTCGGCCGCCGCCCGGGCCGCCCCCACCGGCACCAGCCGGTCGCGCTCCCCGCTCATCAGGTAGACCGGCATCCGCAGCGACCGCATCGCCGAGAAGTACGCGCTCCGCCGGGCGTTCACCAGCACCAGCGAGCGGGCCGCGGCGAGGAAGGCGGCGTCCAGCCCCGGCTTCCCGGCCCGGTGCCGCACCAGCTCGACCGACGCGCCGACCAGGTCCTCGGGCACCGCCGACGGGTCGGCGCACACCAGCGCGAGCAGCCGCCGCACCTGCTGCGGGGCGGTGCCCGACCCGCGCGCCCGCGCGAGCAGCCGCTCGCCCAGCAGGGGCACCGAGTAGAGCAGGAACGTCGACAGGACCAGCGGATCGGGCCGGGCCCCCAGCGGCAGCGGCAGGGCGGGATCGAGCAGGACGAGTCCGCTCGCCGTCTCCGGCGCGGCGGCCGCCTGCAGGATCGAGACCATCCCGCCCATCGAGTTGCCCACCAGCACCGCGGGCTCCCCGACGACCTCCCGCAGGAAGCGGTCCAGCAGGGCGACGTTGTCCCGGACCGTCGTGCCGCGGCCCGCCGGATCCGTCAGGCCGAAGCCGGCGAGGTCCACGGCGGCCACCCGTAGCCGGCCGGTCAGCAGCGGCGCCAGCAGGCACCAGTTGAGGTGCGACCCGCCGAGCCCGTGCACCAGCACCACCCGCGGCGCGTCCGGCGGCCCCCCGAAGTCGACCCAGTGCACCTGCCCGCCGAGGTCGGCGAAGCGGCTGGTTCCGCCCCAGTGGGCCGCAGTCGTCATGGCAGCCAGTATCCGCCGCGGAGGCTACCGGGCGGTAGGTCCCGGCGCCCGGTACCTCGCGCCGGGGCGGTCCCGGCCGCTCGACGGGGTCTCGAGCGGCCGTCGTCGGTGCCCCCTCCACACTTACCCGGAGGTAACCCCTGATGTGACCTGCGGTACTTGTGAACGTCCGGGGCTCGGTGTGAACATCGGTCGCTACGGAGCCGGCGGGGGCGGCCGTGAACGCCGGGCCCGCCGCGCCCGTAGAACACAGCGCACAGAGTCCCGCCCGGCAGTCGCTCCTGAATGGATCCGATATGAAGCCTTCCTTCCGTGCCCAGCTGATAGAGCGGAACCCGGGCGAGCCCGAGTTCCACCAGGCGACGCAGGAGGTGCTGGAGACCCTCGCGCCGCTGCTCGCGGCGCGTCCGGAGTTCGCCGAGGCGAAGCTGGTCGAGCGGATCTGCGAACCGGAGCGCCAGCTGATGTTCCGGGTGCCGTGGCAGGACGACGCGGGCGAGATCCACGTCAACCGGGGTTTCCGGGTGGAGTTCAACAGCGCGCTGGGGCCGTTCAAGGGCGGCCTGCGCTTCCACCCGTCGGTGAACCTGGGCATCGTGAAGTTCCTCGGCTTCGAGCAGATCTTCAAGAACGCCCTCACCGGACTGAACATCGGCGGCGGCAAGGGCGGCAGCGACTTCGACCCGCGCGGCCGCTCGGACAGTGAAGTGATGCGGTTCTGCCAGTCGTTCATGACCGAGCTCCACCGCCACCTGGGGGAGCACACGGACGTGCCGGCGGGCGACATCGGCGTCGGCGGCCGGGAGATCGGCTACCTCTTCGGCCAGTACAAGCGCATCACCAACCGCTGGGAGGCGGGCGTCCTGACCGGCAAGGGCCTGGAGTGGGGCGGCTCGCAGGCCCGCACCCAGGCCACCGGGTACGGCAACGTGCTGTTCACCGCCGAGATGCTGAAGAAGCGCGGCGAGGACTTCGACGGCCAGCAGGTCACGGTCTCCGGCTCGGGCAACGTCGCCCTCTACTCCATCGAGAAGGCGCAGGCCCTCGGCGCCAACGTCCTGACCTGCTCCGACTCCGGCGGCTATGTCGTCGACGAGAAGGGCATCGACCTCGAACTGCTGCAGCGGATCAAGGAGGTCGAGCGCGGCCGGGTCAGCGACTACGCGGAGCGGCGCGGCGCTTCGGCCCGCTACGTGGCCGGCGGCCGGGTGTGGGACGTGCCCGCCGACGTGGCCCTGCCGTCGGCGACGCAGAACGAGCTCGACGCGGACGCGGCCGCCGTGCTGATCCGCAACGGGGTGAAGGCCGTCTCGGAGGGCGCCAACATGCCCACCACCCCGGAGGCGGTGAAGCTGCTGCGCGCCGCCGGAGTCGCCTTCGGTCCCGGCAAGGCCGCCAACGCGGGCGGCGTGGCGACCAGCGCGCTGGAGATGCGGCAGAACTCCGGCCGCGAGTCGTGGACGTTCGAGCGCACGGCGGAGGAGCTGGCGACCATCATGCGCGGCATCCACGACACCTGCTGGGAGACCGCCGAGCGCTTCGGCGCACCGGGCGACTACGTCGCCGGCGCCAACATCGCGGGCTTCGAGCGGGTCGCCTCCGCGATGCTCTCCCAGGGTCTCGTCTGACGGGACCGCCGTTCCCCCCGGTGCACCGTGAATCGCACAGGTGTACGAATGCGTATAGGTTGGTCCCATGGCCGTACACCTGCAGAACTCACTCTTCGACCAGGAGGACGAGATCGCACCGCGCCCGCTGGCCGGGCTGCGCCGCACCGAGATCGGGCTCGGCGCCTGGATCGACGTGCTCCCGCAGTGGCTCGTCGGGGCGGACGCGCTCTTCGAGGCGCTCGCGCGGGACGTCACCTGGCACGCCGAGAAGCGCGTCATGTACGAGCGGACGGTGGACGTGCCGCGGCTGCTGTCGTTCTTCGGCGACCGCGACCCGCTGCCGCACCCGGCGCTCGACGCCGCCCGCACGGCGCTGAGCGCGCACTACGCCGCCGAGCTCGGTGAGCCGTTCACCACGGCCGGGCTCTGCTACTACCGCGACGGACGCGATGGTGTCGCCTGGCACGGCGACACCATCGGCCGCGGCGGCACCGAGGACACCATGGTCGCGATCGTCTCCGTGGGGGCGCCGCGCAACCTGGTGCTGCGCCCGCGCGGCGGCGGCCCGGCCGCGGTGCGCCTGCCGCTGGGCCACGGCGACCTCGTCGTGATGGGCGGCAGCTGCCAGCGCGCCTGGGAGCACGCGATCCCCAAGACCGCGCGCCCGGTGGGACCGCGGATCAGCGTGCAGTTCCGGCCGCGCGGGGTGCGCTGAACCGGTAGCGGACGGGCCCCGGGGGAGGCTTCCCCGGGAGACGGAGCGGAAAGCGGGTACGCATGGGCCAGCCGCAGTCCCCACCGCCCCAGCCCTGGAGTGCCCCGCCCATGCTCCTTCACGACCTGGCCGTCACCTCCCAGGCCCTCGCCGCCGAACCCGCCCGCAACGCGAAGATCGCCCTGCTGGCCGGATACCTGCGGGGCCTGGGGCCCGACGACCTGCCCGCGGCCGTCGCCCTGCTGTCCGGCGAGTCCCGGCGCATGCGGATCGGGGTCGGCCCCGCGGGCCTGCGCGACCTGCCGCCGCCCGCCGCCGGACCGCAGCTCGGCGTGCGCGAGGCCGAGGACGTCCTGGCCGCGCTCGCCGCCGTGCACGGACCCGGCTCGCAGGGCGAACGGCGCCGGCTGCTGGAGGAGCTGTTCGCCCGCGCCACCGCCCAGGAGCAGACGTTCCTGGCCGCGGTGCTCATCGGCGAGCTGCGGCAGGGAGCGCTGGACGCGGTGGTCGCCGACGCCGTCGCCAAGGCGGCCGGGGTGCCCGCGGCGGACGTCCGCCGGGCGCTGATGTTCCGCGGCTCCGCCCGCGCCGTCGCCGCGGCCGCCCTGACGGGCGGCAAGACGGCGCTGCGCGCGTTCGGGCTGGAGGTCGGACGCCCGGTGCGCCCGATGCTCGCCGCCTCGGCCCCCGACGTCGCCGCCGCGCTGGAGCGGGTGCGCCCCGCCGCGCTGGAGTGGAAGCTCGACGGCATCCGGGTGCAGGTGCACCGGGACGGCGACGCCGTCTCGGTGTTCACCCGGAGCCTGGACGACATCACCCCCCGCGTCCCGGAGGTGGTGGAGGCCGCACGGGCGCTCGACGTGCGGACCGCCGTGCTCGACGGCGAGGCCATCGCGCTGGGCCCGGACGGGCGGCCCCGCCCGTTCCAGGTCACCGCCGCCCGCACCGCCTCGCGGCAGGACCCCGAGCAGTTGCGGGCACAGGTGCCGTTGAGCGTGTTCTTCTTCGACCTGCTGCACCGCGACGGCACCGACCTGCTGGACCTGCCCGCCGAACGCCGCTGGGCGGAGCTGGACGGCGTGCTGCCGCCGGAGCTCAAGGTGCCGCGCACCGTCACGGGCGACGCGGACGACGCCGCGGCCTTCTTCCGCGGGGCGCTGGCCCGCGGCCACGAGGGCGTGGTGGCCAAGGACCCGGCCGCCCCGTACGCGGCGGGCCGGCGCGGCGCCGGATGGATCAAGGTCAAGCCGCGGCACACCCTGGACCTGGTGGTGACGGCCGCGGAGTGGGGCAACGGCCGGCGCGAGGGGTGGCTGAGCAACCTGCACCTCGCGGCGCGCGGCGAGGAGGGCGATCCCGCTCCCTGGGTGATGCTCGGCAAGACCTTCAAGGGGCTGACCGACGAGCTGCTCACCTGGCAGACCGCCGAGCTGCTGGCGCGGGAGGAGAGCCGCGACCGGTACGTCGTGCACGTCCGGCCCGAACTCGTCGTCGAGATCGCCTTCGACGGGCTGCAGCGCAGCCCGCGCTACCCGGCCGGACTCGCCCTGCGCTTCGCGCGCGTGCTGCGCTACCGCGACGACAAGACCGCGGCCGAGGCGGACACCGTCGCCAGTGTGCGGGCGCTGGCCGCCGAGGAGGGCGTGGAGGACGCCGGCTGACGGTCCGGAACCGGCCGCGCCGGCCCTCTCCCAACGGTGCGCCGCCGGGGGTGCGGATGGCGGCCCCGCCCACGGTCGCCTTCCGGGACGAGATCAGCAGCTACGAGCTGCGCGAGTGCGTGGTCGTCCTCGGCGACGGCTGACGGCGGACGCGCCCGCGCCCGCCGACGGCAGCCGTCGGCGGGCGCGGTGCGGTGCGGCTACCAGCCGACCGCGACCAGCAGGTACTGCGGGTCGGCGTGCGAGACGAACGAGGACTGGCCCGCGTAGTCGTCGTACGGGAACCCGTACGCCAGCTTGCCGAGGCCGTGGTCGTGCCAGAACTTCGCGTAGTAGTTCGCCGGCCCCGCCCGGTAGTACAGGCCGGGGTCCGACCACTGCGACTGCGGCAGCGTGGCGACGTGCCGGTTGAGCGCCGAGCACATCCCCGGGCTCTCCGACAGGGTCCCGGCGCAGCCGAAGACGTCGGAGGTGGGGGCGTTGACACCGACCGAGTTGGCGTAGGCGGTGAAGTAGTTGGCGTTCACCCCGCCGGTCCGGAACGTCGGGTCGCTGCCCGGCGCGATGATCCGGTACGGGGCCTGGGACTGCGCGAGCACCTTGAACGGCGCGGGCACCTCGTTGATGAACTTCTGGAAGGTCGCCGACCGGTCCTCGGCGAAGGTGGCCTGGTCCTCACCCACGGCCACGTCGTACCCGTCGCGGGTGTGCAGCCGCATCGCGAGCTTGAGGCCGAACGCGTCGACGCGGGTGGTGTTGCCGTTGAAGACGTTGGCGCCGACGGTGAACTCGATGAAGTCGAAGTACGGGCCGTTCGGCGTGCCGACGTAGAAGTACATCCGCCCGGCGGAGTTGACGGGCATGTCGAAGTACGGCTGCTCGGCGATCGAGTGGACCTGCCCGTTGTAGCTCCAGTAGACCTGGCTGTCCGGGTACGTGCCGTTGGTCCGGTTGAGGATCTTGAGCATGACGACGTTCTGCGCGGGCGGGATGGTGCTGGTGTCGCCCCAGAACGAACCGGGGTCCGTCGGGGGCGTGGTGGGCGGGGTGCCGGGGGAGTCGGAGCGGACTTGGAACTCCCACAGCGAGTAGCCGTAGGCGGTGGCCCGCGCCGTGCCGTTCATCCGCACGTACCGGCCGGTCCCGGTGACGTCGAGGGTCTGGGTGCCGCCGGTGCCGGTGGTGGTGGAGTACACCGTGGTCCAGCCGCCGGTTCCGCTGTCCGAGACCTGGATCTGGAAGCCGCTCGCGTACGCCGCCTCCCACCGCAGCACGACCTGGCAGATCCGCTGCGACGAGCCGAGGTCGACCTGGATCCACTGCGGGTCGCTGAACGCGCTGGACCAGCGGGTGGCGGTGCTGCCGTCGAACGCGGCGCCCGCCGGGCTCGCGGCGTTCTCCGTGGACGACGCGGTCGCCGGACGGTTCAGCGCCGCGTCGGCGGTGTTGCAGCCGCCGGGGGTGAGCACGCCGTAGACCTGGAACTCCCAGAGTGAGTAGCCGTAGGCGGTGGCCCGGGCGGTGCCGTTCATCCGCACGTACCGGCCGGTTCCGGTGACGTCGAGGGTCTGGGTGCCGCCGGTGCCGGTGGTGGTGGAGTAGACCGTGGTCCAGTTGCCGGTCCCGGTGTCGGAGACCTGGATCTGGAAGGCGCGCGCGTACGCCGCCTCCCAGGTCAGCCCGATCTGGCTGAGGGAGGCGGCGGCGCCGAGGTCGACCTGGATCCACTGCGGGTCGCTGAACGCGCTGGACCAGCGGGTGCCGGTGTTGCCGTCGACGGCGGCGCCGGCGGACGTCGCGGCGTTCTCGGCGGACGACGCCGTGGCCGGCCTCCCCTGCGAGAGCAGCGAGCCCGCGGCGCCGGCCGGCCGCTGCGTCACGGCGAGGACCAGCCCCGCCAGCAGCGCGATCAGCAGCGTGATGAGGAAGTAGGGCCGGCTCCCGCCGTGGACCGACCGATGGCGCGTCGGCAGGGAATGATCGCCTGACATGGCATCTCCTGAACGGGTGGGGGACCGTGATGGAGCCGGAAACGTATGAGAGCGCTCTCCCGGTGGGGTGATGTTTACAACCGGGTGTCGGCGACGTCAAGAAGTAGCACCGGAATCGCCCCAACCCGCTTGCTGGGAACGAGGGTTGAACACGCGAGGAGCGCGGGTGAGCCCGGCCTCAGGTCCGGGCGCGGGAGGCCGGCGCCGGGGGAGGCCGGCGGACACGTGACCGGCTCACCGTGCTCCGGCAGGGGATGATGACCGCGTGGAGATCCGCATCGAGGCCTCGGACCTGCCCGGGCGCGCTGTCGCGCCGGGCCCGGACTTTCCCGCCGCCCGGGACGTATACATCGGTGTGCAGCGCAAGGACCGGCCGGGCGAGTGGACGGGGCTGCACCGCGGCGACGCGCCCTCGGCCCGCTGGAGCCTGCGGGCCGCCGCCGTCGCGACCGCCACCGGCACGGAACTCGAAGGACCCTACGTCCAGGACCGGCTGGGCGGGCGCTTCGTCTTCCTGGCCTGGGTCACGGTGGACGCCGCGGGCGTCACCGACATGCTGCGGCGCGCGAAGCTGATGTTCGCCGACATCCCGCCGCCGACCCTGGACGCGGCGGTGCGCGGCGGCCGGCTCACCGCGCGGCTGCGCCTGACGACCCCTGAGGGCCGCCCGCTGTGCGGACGGGTGCGGCCGCCCCTGGTGACCTGGTCGGCGGACGGCTGACAGCCGCCCGAGGGGCGGCCGCTCAGCCCTCCAGCGCCTTGCGGCCGACCAGGCCGACCGCGCGGCCGTCGGCCAGCACGACGGCGGTGTCGTGGCGGTGCTGCGGGGTGTCGAGGCAGCCGAGCGCGTCGGAGCGCGGCTGGCCGAGGCCGACGAGCGGCAGCGCCGGGGCGAGGTGGCCGCGCAGCGGCTCCTGCGGGCGCGCCCCCGCGTCGAGCGCGGCCCGCAGCGCCACGGCGTCGGCGGCACCGATGATCTCCCCGGCGCTGACGCCGAACGGCCGCTCGGCGCGGGCCAGCAGCACGGGGGCGGCGTCGGCGCCCGCGGCGTCCAGCACCTCCAGCGCCTCACCGAGCGAGGCGGTGGAGGCGACGGTGACCAGGCTCGCGCCCCGGTCCGCGGCGTCGCCCAGCACCGTGCGCACGGTCGGTTCCGTGTCGTCGGCGTGCCGCGGCTCCTCCAGGAAGCCGCGCTGACGCAGCCAGTCGTCGCTGAGCGCCGAGGAGAGGTAGGAGCGGCCCGAGTCGGGCAGCAGGACGACGACCAGGTCGTCGGGGCCCAGCCCGCGCGCCACCCGCAGCGCCGCGGCCACCGCGGTCCCGGAGGACGGCCCCACCAGCAGCCCCTCCTCGCGGGCCATCCGCCGGGCGGTCAGCAGCGACTCCCGGTCCGGTACCCGTTCGAACGTGTCGACGACGTGGTGGTGGTACGACTCGGGCCAGACGTCCTCGGAGGTCTCCGGGTGGACGAAGTGGCCGATGCTCTCCACGAAGTAGGCGCTGCCGTCGCCTCCGGCGTACACCGACGCCTCCGGGTCGGCGCCGACGACGGTGACCCGGCCGCCCGAGGCCTGCTTCAGGAAGCCGCCGGTGCCGCTGATGGTGCCGCCGGTGCCGACGCCCGCCACGAAGTGCGTGACCCGCCCGCCGGTCTGCTCC
Organism: Streptomyces sp. NPDC006733; assembly: GCF_040636125.1. Lineage (NCBI taxonomy): Bacteria > Bacillati > Actinomycetota > Actinomycetes > Kitasatosporales > Streptomycetaceae > Streptomyces > Streptomyces sp. NPDC006733. The sequence continues at coordinate 74,849 of NZ_JBEYJD010000036.1, forward strand.
CAGATCTCCGGTCCCGTGGTCCGCACGTGGGCGTCCGGGTTGGCCGGGTTGTCGTACTGGTTCGCCAGCCAGGCGCCGGGGATCTCCTCCGCCAGCCGCCGCACGACGTGGAAGAGGTGGTCGGGATGGTCCTTGGACAGGGCGGTCGGGGCGAGGACGACCTCGGCGCCGTAGGCCCGCAGGATGTCGCTCTTCTCGCGGGCGGCCCGTTCGGAGACCCCGATCACGACCCGGTAGCCGCGCTGCCGTCCGACGATGGCCAGCCCGATGCCGGTGTTGCCCGACGTCGCCTCGATGATCGTGCCGCCCGGCCGCAGCTCGCCCGTCCGCTCGGCCTCCCGCACCATCGACAGCGCGGCGCGGTCCTTGACGCTGCCGCCGATGCTGAGGAACTCCGCCTTGGCGTAGACGGGGGCGGCGATCCCCTCGCCCAGCCGCGCCAGCCGGAACAGCGGCGTCGCGCCGATGGCGTCCGTGACCGATTCGTAGACGGTCATCCCTGGAACCTCGTCCCTCGTCAGGTGGTCTCGATGCGACGGAACCACCAGGCGTGGGGACCAGCGGCAACACCGCGGGGCCGGTGTCCACTGCGGGGACCCGCGAGGGCACGATACCGCGACCGCCCCGGGGACCCGGCTCGGGCCGGGTCCCCGGGGCGGTCGCGGCGGCCGGTCAGCGGCGGTCGGCGGAGTCCAGGTGCGCGAAGACGACGACGTTGTCCGTGTAGTCCTTCTTCGTCTGGTCGTACGCGCCGCCGCAGGTGATGATGCGCAGCTGGGCGTTGGGGGTGTCGGCGTAGACGCGCTCGTCGGGGAAGTGGTCCTTGGAGAAGACCTCGACGGAGTCGACCTTGAACTTCGCGACGGTGCCGTCGGCGCGGGTGATCTCGGCGGTGCTGCCCGGCTTGACCATGTCGAGCAGGAAGAACACCGCGGGGCCGGTCCTGGTGTCGACATGGCCGGCGACGATGGAGTTGCCGCTCTCGCCGGGCGAGGGGCCGTCCTCGTACCAGCCGACGAGGTTGCTGTTGTCCGCGGGCGGGGGGTCCAGCTTGCCGGACTTCCCGATGTGCAGCGGGGTGAAGGGGGCGCTCACGCCGATGCCGGGGATGGTCAGCAGGGTCGGGCGCGAGGCGGGGAGCGGGGCGGCGCCGGCGGGCGGGGCCGCCGCGGGGGCGGTGGCCCGCGCCGCGGCCGCGGGCGCGGGCGGAGCGGCGTCGGTGGCGTCGACGGAGTTGAAGATGAGGAAGGCGCCGAGCAGGGCCGCGCCGGTGGCCCAGACGAGCACGCGGGACGAGGGGTCGCCGCCCGACACCTGCTTCGCCTCCCGGTCGCCGGGCTGCGGGGGCTGGTTGGCCATGCGATGCCTTTCGTGGACTCGGTGGATCTCAGCCGTGCGGCGCGGACGGCGCACCGGCCCCGGAACCGTCGCTGCCACCGTCATCACGGGGACGACGGTGGCAGCGACGGGACAGAGCGGTTCGGCGTCCGCGCGGATCGTCGGACCGCCGGATCAGACCGCGAGGCCGCCGGAGGTGCTGCGGCGGCGCAGCACGAAGGCGCCGGCGCCGAGGCCGCCGAGGAGCAGGACGGAGCCGGCGGCCAGGCCGCCACCCGACAGGGCCATGCCGCCACCGCCGGTGTGCATGCCGCCGTGCGGCTTCTTGGCCTCGTCGTGGCCCGCCCACTCCTCGGGCTTGGCGGCGTCCTTCTTGGCCTCGTGGCCCTTCCAGCCGTCCTCGGACTTGGCGCCCTTCTTGGCTTCCTGGCTCTTCCAGCCGTCCTCGGACTTGGCACCCTGCTCGGTGGAGGAGTAGGTGTCGCTGGAGGAGGAGTTCGGGTCGTACGCGGTGTGGGCACCGGTGGCCGCGTGGGCGGCCGGGGCGGCTATGGCGAGGACTGCGGAGAGGGTTGCTCCAGCGAGCAGCGTGCGGGCAGTGCGCATGGGAGGGATCCTTCCGCCGCGGGATGCGCCGGCCGACAGGGGATCAGCCGTGGGAAGCGCAGTAGCGACGTCATCACCGTCAGTCGTCGGGCGGCGATGTGCCACCGGAGAGGGCGCAACGGGTGACACGGCGGTTCGTCACCCGTGGCCGGGAGCCAGGTCCAGCACCCGTTCCAGCACGTCGCGCAGCGTCCGCTCCGCGTGGGGGTCCGCGGTCGCGGCCCGCCAGGCGACGAACCCGTCGGGGCGGACCAGGACGGCGCCGTCACTCTGCGTCCCGTGCAGGGCCGCCCAGTCGGCCCCGTCCTCCGGGACCAGGTCGTGGTCCTCGTCCGGGCCCACCCGGTAGCAGGCCAGCGGGATGCCGGAGCGCCCGGCGATGCTCAGGCCGGCTCCGTGCCAGGCGTCGCCGTCGGGGCCGCTGAGCAGCACCGGAGTCCGCTCGTACAGGTCCAGGGTGGAGACGCGGACCCCGTCCTGGCGCAGCCACAGGTGCGGGGCCCGGCCGCCCGGCTCGGCCCGCGGCGTGAACTCCTCCGGGACGGCCGGCTGCTCGGGCGCCCCGCCCACGACGGCTCCCTCGCGGTAGCGGTAGCCCAGCACCACCGCGAGCATGCCGGGCCTGCGGCCGGCGCCGGGGCTGACGTCGTACCCGGGGTGGCGGTGCTCGGCGGAGCGGGTGGAGGCGCGGGCGCCGGTGGCCACCGCCACCGGCCGCCGCTCGGCGTCGTACGTCTCCAGCAGCCCGGGGCCCGCCCAGCCGCCCAGCACGGCGGCGAGCTTCCAGGCGAGGTTGTGCGCGTCCTGGATGCCGGTGTTGGAGCCGAACGCCCCGGTGGGGGACATCTCGTGCGCCGAGTCGCCGGCCAGGAAGATCCGGCCGGTGCCGTACCGCTCGGCGACCCGCTCGGCGGCGTGCCACGGCGCCTTCCCGGTGATCTCCACGTCGAGGTCGGGCACCCCGACCGCGGTGCGGATCAGCGCCTCGCACCGCACGTCGGTGAAGTCCTCCAGCGTCTCGCCGTCGTCCGGGCGCCACGGCGCGTGGAAGACCCAGTTCTGGTCGTTGTCGACGGGCAGCAGGGCGCCGGGGCTCTCCGGGTTCGTCAGGTAGCAGACGATGAAGCGGCGGTCGCCGACCGCGTCGGCCAGCCGCTTGGCGCGGAAGGTGATGCTCACGTTGTGGAACAGGTCGCCGGCCCCGGTCATGCCGATGCCGAGCGCCGTGCGCACCGGGCTGCGCGGCCCGTCCGCGGCGATCAGGTAGTCGGCCCGGATCGTCCGGTCCTCACCGGACTCGCGGGACCTGACCACCGCCGTGACGCCGTCGGCGTCCTGCTCGGCGCAGATCAGCTCGGTGCCGAAGCGCAGCGAGCCGCCGAGGTCGCGGGCGCCGCGCAGCAGGACCGGCTCCAGGTCGTTCTGGCTGCACAGGCACCAGCCGGACGGGCTGAACCGGGCCAGCGCCCCGCCGGGGTCGATCTGCTTGAACAGCCACTCCTGCTCCGAGCCGGTCAGGGTGTCGGCCTGCAGGATGCCGTGGTTCTCCGCCAGCACCGAGGCGGCCTCGCGGATCAGCGGCTCCACCCCCGCGGTGCGGAACAGCTCCATGGTGCGGACGTTGTTGCCGCGGCCGCGCGGATGGTGCGAGGTCTGCGCATGGCGTTCCACCAGCGCGTGCGCGATGCCGAGGCGGCCGAGGAACAGCGAGGCGGACAGCCCCACCAGGGAGCCGCCGACGATCAGGACGGGCACGTGTTCGTCGATCTCCGACGTCATGAGGGTCTCCAGGAGTCGTGCCGGGCGGGTCCGCCCGGGTGCGCGGCGGTCGTCCGCCGGCTGCGTTCCTTCTTTCCCTGCCGCGCGCGCCTTGACCGGCAAGTCACTCGCCCGCCTCACGTACCGTGCGCGATCCATCGCGCCGTGTGAGCATCGGCCGTAGCCCGAACTCGCCCCCCGCATATGCGCAGGGCAAGGCGCTACCCCCCCGACGGAGAGGAACGATCACGGTGACGACTCTGGACGACCGGCGCATACCGGACGCCGCCCCGGATACGGCGCGCCTGCGCGTCGTGCTCCTGCTGGACGTCCTCGAAGGCCGGCAGGAGCACTTCCTGCAGGCGTACGAGGAGATACGGCACCAGGTGGCCGGAGTACCGGGCCACGTCAGCGACCAGCTCTGCCAGTCGCTCGGGAACTCGTCGCAGTGGCTCATCACCAGCGAGTGGGAGAGCAGCGAGCCCTTCCTGGCCTGGGTGGAGAGCGCGGCCCACCGCGAGATGGTGGAGCCGCTGCACGGCTGCGTCGCGGACACCACGTCGCTGCGCTTCGTGATCGCGCGCGAGACCCCCGAGCCCCTCGCCGCGCAGACCGCCCCGGCCCGCCCGCAGCGCCCCCCGGCCCGGCCCGGTCCCGCCCCGGCGGGTGCCCCCCGCGCCGCCGCGCTCGACCCGCTGCCCGCGCCGCCGCTGTGCTCGGGCGGCGTCGTGCGCCACGCGATCACCTTCACCGTCAAGCCCGGCAGCGAGCGCGCCGTGGCCGGGATCCTGGCCGGCTACCGCTCGCCGCAGGCCCGCGTCGACGCCACCACGCGGCTGCTGCGCACCTCGCTCTTCCTGCACGGCAACCGCGTCGTGCGGGCCGTCGAGGTCACCGGCGACCTGGGCAACGCGCTGCGGCACGTCGCCGCCCAGCCCGAGGTCAGGGCCGTCGAGGAAGCGCTCAACCCGTACCTGGAGGAGGCCCGGGACCTCACCGACGGGTCGTCGGCGCGCGCCTTCTTCGCCCGCGCCGCGCTCCCCGCCACCGCGCACGTCACCGGCGCGCACGCCGCCGGCGCCGCCGCGGGACCGGACGACGGCGTCACCCGCCGCGCGTACTTCTACCCCGTCAGGGCCGGCCGCGGCGAGGCGGCCGCCGGCCTGCTCGCCGAACTGGACGCGGCCGCCGCCGCGGACCCCGGGCAGCGCCTGGCGGGCAGCACGGTCTTCCACCGCGACGACGTCCTCGTCCGCGTCGTGGACCTGGCGGAGGCCCGGCAGGCGCCCGCCCGCGACGGCGCGGACGCGATGCCCGCGGAGCTGGCGCGGCTGCTCGACCCAGGAGAGCAGCGCGACCCGTCCGCCGCCGGCGAGCTCTCCTACGGCGTCCCGCCGATGGACCTGGTCACCGACCGCCGGTCCCCGGCCGTCTGACCTCCCCTCAGCTTCTCCGGCCCCCCTCACTGCCGGACGACACCCTCTCAAGGAGCGGCCATGACACCCCAGCAGGCACGCATCGTGCACCTCGACGAGACCAGCCCCAACACCCGGCGCGGCGGCGACCTGCGCGCCGTCCTGACCCCCGCCTCCGTGGGCGCCACCAGCGGCTTCATGGGGATGGCGATCATCCAGCCCGGCGAGCGGATCGCCGAGCACTACCACCCGTACTCCGAGGAGTTCGTCTACGTCGTCAGCGGATCGCTCGAAGTGGACCTGGACGGCGTGAGCCACCCGCTCCGCCCCGACCAGGGACTGCTGATCCCCGTCGACGTCCGGCACCGCTTCCGCAACGTGGGCACCGCCGAGGCCCGCATGGTCTTCCACCTCGGTCCGCTCGCGCCCCGCCCGGAACTGGGCCACGTGGACACCGAGGAGAGCACGCACGCCCAGGCCGGCCTGCTGGCTCCCCCCGACCCCGCGGGGGCGCGGACATGACCCGCCGGGTGGCGGTCACCGGACTGGGCGTCGTCGCCCCCGGCGGCGTGGGGGTACCGGCCTTCTGGGACCTGCTCACCGCCGGGCGTACCGCGACCCGGGGCATCACGCTGTTCGACCCCGAGGGCTTCCGCTCCAGGATCGCCGCGGAGGTCGACTTCGACGCCGCCGCCTGCGGTCTGGGCGCCGAGCACGAGCGGCGTGCCGACCGGTACGTCCAGTTCGCGCTGGTCGCCGCCCGCGAAGCGGTCCGGGACTCCGGGCTCGACCCGGACGCCGAGGACCCCTGGCGGTTCGGGGCCTCCCTCGGCTCCGCCGTCGGCGGCACCACCCGGCTGGAGAACGACTACGTCGCCGTCAGCGACTCCGGCAAGCGCTGGGACGTCACGGCCCACGGCGCCGGACCGCACCTGCACCGGGCCTTCTCACCCAGCGCGCTCGCCTCGGAAGTGGCCGAGGACCTCGGCGCGCGGGGCCCGGTCCAGACCGTCTCCACGGGCTGCACCTCCGGCCTCGACGCGGTGGGCCACGCCTTCCACGCCATCCAGGACGGCAAGGCCGACGTGATCGTCGCCGGGGCCGCGGACTCGCCGATCTCCCCGATCACCGTGGCGTGCTTCGACGCGATCAAGGCGACGTCGACGCGCAACGACGACCCCGCCCACGCGTCGCGCCCCTTCGACGCCGAGCGCGACGGGTTCGTGCTGGGCGAGGGCGCCGCCGTGCTGCTCCTGGAGGAGTGGGAGCACGCCCGCGCCCGCGGCGCCCGGATCTACTGCGAACTGCGCGGCTTCGCCACCTTCGGCAACGCCTACCACATGACCGGTCTCACCAAAGAGGGACTGGAGATGTCCCACGCCATCGACCAGGCGCTCGACCAGGCCCGCGTCGACCGGACCGGGATCGACTACGTCAACGCGCACGGCTCGGGCACCCTGCAGAACGACCGGCACGAGACGGCCGCCGTCAAGCGCTCGCTGGGCGCGCACGCGCACACCGTCCCGATGAGCTCGATCAAGTCGATGGTCGGCCACTCCCTCGGCGCGATCGGGGCGATCGAACTCGCCGCCTGCGCCCTGGCGCTGACGCACGGCGTGGTGCCCCCGACCGCGAACTACGACACCCCCGACCCCGACTGCGATCTCGACTACGTGCCGCGGACCGCGCGCGCCGCCCCACTGCGGTCCGTGCTCTCGGTCGGCAGCGGCTTCGGCGGCTTCCAGTCCGCCGTGGTGCTCGGGCACGCCGAGAGGAGCCCGTCATGAAGCGGACCGCCACGGACCCGGCGCGGCGAATACCGCCGGACGGGCCCGCCGCCGGCCGGCGGACCGTGGTCACCGGCCTCGGCGTCGTCGCACCGAACGGCGTGGGGACCGACGCCTTCTGGAAGGCCGTCCAGCAGGGGGTGTCGGTACTCGGGCCCGTCACCCGCGAAGGCTGCGGCGACCTGCCGCTGCGGGTCGCCGGCGAGGTCGCCGGCTTCGACCCGGCCCTGCTGGTCGAGGGCCGCTACCTGGTGCAGACCGACCGCTTCACGCACTTCGCGATGGCCGCGGCCGACCTCGCCCTGGGCGACGCCCAACTGGCGTCCGACCCGCGCTCGCCCTTCGCCATCGGCGTGGTGACCGCGGCCGGCTCCGGCGGCGGCGAGTTCGGCCAGGGCGAACTGCAGCAACTGTGGGGCCACGGACCGCAGTTCGTCGGGCCGTACCAGTCCATCGCCTGGTTCTACGCCGCCAGCACCGGCCAGATCTCCATCCGGGGCGGCTTCCAGGGCCCCTGCGGCGTGCTCGCCAACGACGAGGCCGGCGGCCTCGACGCGTTCGGGCACGCCTGCCGCACGATCCGGCGGGGGACCGACGCCGTCGTCGTCGGCGCCACCGAGGCACCGCTGGCCCCGTACTCGGTCGTCTGCCAGCTCGGCTACCCCGAACTCAGCCTCGCCCGCGACCCGCACCGCGCCTACCTGCCCTTCACCGACGAGGCCTGCGGCTTCTCGCCCGCCGAGGGCGGCGCGATGTTCGTCGTCGAGGAGGAGTCCGCGGCGCGCCGCCGCGGCGCCCCCGTCCGGGCCGCGGTCGCCGGACACGCCTCCACCTTCACCGGCACCGCCGGCTGGGAGCACTCCCGCGAGGGCCTGGCCCGCGCTATCCGGGGCGCGCTGGACGAGGCGGGCTGCTCCGGCGAGGAGGTCGACGTGGTCTTCGCCGACGCCCTCGGCGTGCCCGCCGCCGACCAGGCCGAGGCGCTGGCGATCGCCGACGCGCTCGGCCCGCACGCCGCGAACGTCCCCGTCACCGCCCCCAAGACCGGCTTCGGCCGGGCGTACTCCGCCGCCTCGGCACTCGACGTGGCCGCCGCGGTCCTCGCCCTGGAGCACGGTGTGGTGCCCCCCACCCCCAACATCGCCGAGGTCCGCCACGACCTGGACCTCGTCACCGGCGAGCCCCGCGCCGCCGAGCTGCGCACCGCCCTGGTGCTGAGCCGCGGCCTGATGGGCTGCAACTCCGCCCTGGTGCTGCGCCACGTTCCCGACGACCGGCGCTGACGCGCGCCGGCCGCCGCCCCCCGACCGCTGCTTCCTGAAGCCTCCCCGACCAAGGAGAAACCAGTGATGAACGGACCCGTCACGTTCGACGAGCTCGCGTCCTTGATGAAGGGCCGCGCCGGCCTGTCCGTCGACCCGGGCGAGATGGCGAACCGGCCCGAGGCGACCTTCGAGGAGTTCAACCTCGACTCGCTCGGCCTGCTCGGCATCGTCTCCGAACTCGAGAACCGCTACGGCCGGCAGATCGGCGACGAAGCGGACTCGTGCAAGACCCCGCACTCCTTCCTGCAGAGCGTCAACGCCCAACTCACCCTCGGAGCCTGACATGACCGGACGCACCGACAACCAGATCACCATCGCCGCGCCCCTGGACCTCACCTGGGACCTCACCAACGACCTCGAACGCTGGCCGCAGCTGTTCAGCGAGTACGCCTCCGTCGACGTGCTGGAGCGGCAGGGCGACACCGTCACCTTCCGGCTGACGATGCACCCCGACGAGAACGGGACGGTCTGGAGCTGGGTCTCGGAGCGCGAGGCCGACCGGAAGACCTTCACCGTGAAGGCCCGCCGGGTGGAGACCGGCCCCTTCGAGCACATGAACATCCGGTGGGAGTACCGGGAGGTGCCGGACGGCACGTCCATGCGCTGGCTGCAGGACTTCGCCATGAAGCCCACCGCGCCGGTCGACGACGCCGGCATGACCGACCACATCAACCGCAACTCGCTGATCCAGATGGAACGGATCCGCCGGCAGGTCGAGGAGCACGCCCGGGTCGTCTGACCGACCCCGCTCCGACCCCGAAGGGACCACCCCGATGCACCGCTCACTCATCGTCGCCCGCATGCGGCCCGGCGCCGCACCCGACATCGCCGAGACGTTCGCCGCCTCCGACCGCGGGGAACTGCCGCGCCTGATCGGCGTGACCGGGCGCAGCCTGTTCCAGTTCGGCGACCTGTACCTGCACCTGATCGAGGCGGACCGCCCGCCCGGCCCCGAAGTGGCCCGCTACAAGGGCCACCCGGAGTTCCGCGACGTCAGCGACCGCCTCGCCGCGCACGTGCGGGCCTACGACCCGGCCACCTGGCGCGAGCCGAAGGACGCGATGGCCCGCGAGTTCTACCGCTGGGAGCGCGCGGACGCCGGCTGAGCCGCGCACCACGCGACGGCGCCACGCTCCTGCGGGGAGCGTGGCGCCGTCGTCGTCGGGTGCGGGACGCGCTAGACGGGGACGAACGCCTCGAAGGCGTGCAGGTAGGCGTTGACCGGCCGGATCTCGCCGACCGCGAGCCCGGCCTCCTCCATCAGCAGGACCATGCTCGCCTTGGAGTGCTTGCCGCCCCCGACGTTCAGCAGCAGCAACAGGTCCATGGCCGTGGTGAACCGCATCGACGGGCTGTCGTCGACCAGGTTCTCGACGACCAGCACCCGGGCGCCGGGGCGCGCGGTCCTGACGATGTTGCGGAGCGTGGCGCGGGTGCTGGCGTCGTCCCACTCCAGGATGTTCTTGATGATGTACAGGTCCGCCTCGACGGGGATCTCCTCGCGGCAGTCGCCCGGCACCAGCCGGACCCGCCCGGCCAGCGGGCCGCCGTCGCGCAGCCGCGGGTCCGCGCCCGCGATCACGTTGGGGAGGTCGAGCAGGGTCCCGGTCAGTTCCGGGTTCCGCTCCAGCAGGCGGGCGAGCGCCAGCCCCTGGCCGCCGCCGATGTCCGCGACGCTCGCGACCCCGGAGAGGTCGACGAAGGCGGCGAGGTCCTCGGCGGACTGCCGGCTGGAGGACGACATCGCCCGGTCGAAGACCACGGCCGAGTCGCCCGCGTCGTCGTGCAGGTAGTCGAAGAAGTTCTTCCCGTACAGCTCCGGGAAGACGTCCTTCCCGGAGCGCACCGCGTCGTCGAGCAGCGGCCACGCCTGCCACGTCCACGGCTCGGTGCACCACAGCGAGATGTACCGGAGGCTGTCGGGGGAGTCCTCGCGCAGCAGCCGCGACATCTCGGTGTGCGTGAAGCGGCCGTCCTCGGTCTCCGCGAACAGGCCGTAGCACGACAGCGCCCGCAGCAGCCGGCGCAGCGGCTTGGCCTCGGCGTTGACGTCCAGGGCCAGTTCCTCGACCGTCGCCGGGGCCTCGCCCAGCACGTCGGCGATCCGCAGCCGCGCGGCGGCGCGCACGGCCGCGGCGCAGGCGGCGCCGAACACGATCTCGCGCAGCCGCATGCCGGCGTGCGGGGTGAGGGCGGACGCGGATGCCGCCGTCGAAGATGGGGTCGTCATGGGCTGCCTCTCCAGGCTGGAAGGGTGTGGGGGTGGTGGAGCACGCGGTCAGCAGCGGCCCGCCGGCGCCGAGAGCAGGCAGCGGTTGCCGTCGAAGGCGTTGCCGCGGCCGGCGGTGTCGCGGTCGGCGAGGTCGGCCGGGCCGTTGCGCACGACCGTGTTGTCCCTGACGGTGTTGCCGGAGTTGGGGCCGCCCGCGAAGCTCGGGAAGAGCACGACGCCGCCGGACATCGGCGAGGTCCCGGCGTTGTCGGTGATCGTGTTCAGTTCCACCGTCGTGTCCTCCACGCCGGTCAGGACGATCCCGGAGCCCTGGATGAACGGCAGCCGGGAGTTCGCGGGGCAGAACCGGTTGTTCGCGACGACCTTGTTGAGACGGATGCGGAGTGCTCCGGCCCGCGGCGTCCCCTCGTCCCCCACGACGAACACGCCGGCGCAGTTCCCGGTCATGGTGTTGTTCTCAACGGTCAGGTCGCGCACCCGCCGGGCCACGAAGCCGATCCGGTTCCCGGAGAGGTCGTTGCCGCTGATCATCGCGCCCCCGGTGTCCAGGGCGCCGCCCTCGGCGTCGGTGCGGTTCGCCAGGAACGCCCCCGCCTGCGCGTTGTCGCGCAGCCGGTTGCCGGACAGGCGGGTCCGTGTCGACTTCTCGACACTGATGCCGTAGCGGCCGCTCTCCCGGCCGAGCACGAACCGCACGCTCAGCCGGTCGGTGCCGGTGGCGGCGACCGCGTCCTTCGGGAAGCCGGAGAGCGCGAGCGACTCGACGGTCACATCGGCGACCGCGCGGTCGGCCGTTCCGGTGACGCAGATGCCGTGGCCCGCCTCGGCGCAGGCGCTGCCCGCGGGCACGGCCGCGGGGGTGAGGACCGTCCGCTCGCCCGACCCGCGCAGCGTGACGCCGGAGACGGTGAGGCGGACGCTCTCGCGGTAGGTGCCCGGCAGGACGAGGACGGTGTCCCCGGCCTCCGCCCGGTCGACCGCCGCCTGGATCGACTGCCCCTCGCCGACCAGGAGCACGCTCCCCGCCTGCGCGGGCGGGGCGGCCGCCAGTCCTGCGGCGGCGACACCGACAGCAGTGGCGACCAGTTGACGGAACCGTCGTGCGGCCATGACCCCGACCCGCTCTCCAGGATGGTCCACCCGTAGCGGCGCCGGGCTCGGCGACGGATCCGAGGGACGTTCGACGGCGGCACGCATACGTCGCCCGTGCGGGGCGTGCGGCCGCCGGTTCGAAGCTATGGGTGATCATCCGGACCCGCCACTCGTGCTCGACCGCCCGGGGCGCCTCAGTCCAGGGCGTCGAGCGCGGCCAGGATGTCGGCCGGTTCGGCGCGCAGGGCGTAGTCGGCCCTGACGAAGGCCCAGCGGATGACGCCGGAGCGGTCGATGACGTAGGTGGCGGGCAGCGGCAGGGTGCGGGGGTGGCCGGCGTTGACCCGCCGGAGCTCGAAGCCGAACCGGTCGTAGACCGCGCCCAGTTCGTCGGAGAGGTCGAACGCGATGCCGAACCGGTGGGCGACCTCGGAGCCGACGTCACTGAGCACGTCGAAGGTGAGCTGGGCCTTCTCGGTGAGGGAGAGCGACTCGTCCGGGATCTGCGGGGAGACGGCGACCAGCCGGGCGCCGCGGGCGGTGATGGCGTCGTGGTGCGCCTGCAGGGAGCGCAGCGCGAGGTTGCAGTACGGGCACCACGCGCCGCGGTAGAAGGTGAGGACCACGGGGCCCTCGGTGAGCAGGTCGTCGAGCGCGACCGGCCGGCCGGCGGCCGCGGGGAGGGTGAAGCGCGGGGCCGGCGCGCCCGGTCCCAGGGCGCGCTCCGCCAGGCCGGACGCGGCGAGCTCCGCTCCGCCCCGGTCCATGACCTCCAGCGCGTCGGCGGGCAGGGCCCGGTGCTTGTTCTCGTACAGGTCGCGCAGCTCGTTCTCAAGGCTCACGGTGGCGGGTCCTCTCGGTGCCGGGGCACTGATCTTGGAACAGTCGTTCCAGGATGGTGGCCGCCCGGTTCGCGCGTCAAGGGTTATCTTGGAATCGTCATTCCAAGAACCCGGGAGCGGTGAACGGTGCCCGACATCAAGCACTTCGACCCGGACGCGGCGCTGGAGCGGGTCGAGCGGCTGTTCTGGCAGCAGGGCGCGGACAAGGCGTCGATCCAGGCCGTCGCCACGGCGACGGGCCTCAGCCGGTCCAGCCTCTACACCACGTTCGGCGACAAGCGGGAGCTCTACCTCGCCGCCCTGCGCCGCTACCTGCGGCGGCGCGCGCAGCCGGCGTTCCGGGCGCTGGGGGAGGACGGGCGGGGGCTGCCCGCCGTACGGGACTTCTTCGGCGGCCTGATCGAGGTGCGCTGCTCCGGCGAGTACGCCGGGTGGGGCTGCATGGTCGTCAACGCCCATGTCGGCACCGAGGGCCGCGATCCCGAGGTCCGCGCCCTGCTGGACGAGCACCACCGGCTGCTGCGGGACGCGCTGCGCGCCGAACTCGAAGCGGGCCGCGCCCAGGGGCAGCTCGCGCCGGGCGTCCGCCCGGACACCGCCGCCGAGGCGCTGGCGCTGCTCGCCTACGGCGTGAACCTGCGGTCGCGCGGCGGGGCCGACGCCGCGACGCTGCACGGCGCCGTCGACGCCACGCTCTCGCTGCTCGGCCGGTAGCGGCTGGGCGCGGCACCACTCCGCCCGCCGCCGGCCCGGTGCCACCGATGTAATAACAAGCCCTATGGCCTCGCCGCACCGGCCGCAACGGAAGGAAAACGGCAGCGAGCGGCCCGCGGGCGAATCCCGTTCAACTTCTTGACGCGCTCTCGCCATGCACTGACAATCCAACACGGTCCTGTTGTCTGAGAGCGCTCTCATCTACGAGACATGAGCGCGTTCTCCGCCCGGCAGGTACTTCCCTTTCGCTTCGTGAACAGAAGAAGGGAAACAGATTCCGATGCGCAGAACCCCACTTCCGCGCCTTGACCGGACCCGGCGGCGCTGGAGCCGCAGCGTGACCGTGTTCGTGTCCGCCGCCGTCCTGGTCCTCGCGGGCCTGGCCGGTCTCACCGTCGCGGGGTCCGCGGCGGCCGGCCCGTCCGACTACACCCAGGGCGTCACCGCGATCAGCGCCGGCCAGGCGCGGATCGCCTTCACCCCCACGACCCCCGCGCTGTACGTGGACGTGCACTACCAGGTCAACGGCGCGGGCCAGCAGAACTTCCGGATGACCGACAGCGGGGGCACCTGGACCCGCACCGTCGACCAGCTCTCGACCGGCTCGGTCCTCTCCTACTGGTTCACCTACGAGAAGAACGGCCCGCAGTACGACACTCCCCAGTTCACCTGGACCCAGGGCGGCGGGGGCACGACCGGCGGGACGACCGGCGGCGGGGGCGGGGAGCCGGTGCCCGGCACCATCCCGCTGACGGTCACCAACAACTCCGGCCGCGCCGGAGCCGTCTACCTCTACGACCTGGGCACCCAGCTGTCGAGCGGGCAGCAGGGCTGGGCCGACGCGGGCGGCACCTTCCACGCCTGGCCGGCGGGCGGCAATCCGCCCACCCCGGCGCCGGACGCGTCGATCGCGGGGCCGGCCCCCGGCCAGTCGATGACGATCCGGATCCCGAAGTTCTCCGGGCGGGTCTACTTCTCCTACGGGCAGAAGCTGGTGTTCAAGCTGGCCACCGGCGGACTGGTGCAGCCCGCCGTGCAGAACCCGAGCGACCCGAACCGCAACATCCTGTTCAACTGGTCGGAGTACACGCTCAACGACAGCGGGCTGTGGATCAACAGCACGCAGGTGGACATGTTCTCCGCGCCCTACGCGGTGGCGGTGAAGTCCACCACGGGGGCGAGCCGGACGACAGGCCATCTGAAGCCCGGCGGTTACAACGCCGTCCTCAACGCGCTGCGCGGCCAGTCCGGCGGCTGGGCGGGCCTGATCCAGACGGCACCCGACAACTCGGTCCTGCGCGCGCTGGCGCCGGGGCACGGCATCGAGTCCGGTGCGCTGCCCGGCGGTGTCCTCGACGACTACATCAACCGGGTGTGGCAGAAGTACTCCACGTCGACGCTGACGGTGACGCCGTTCGCCGACCAGCCGAACACGAAGTACTTCGGCCGGGTGTCGGACAGCGTCATGAACTTCACCAACACCTCCGGGGCGGTCGTCACCAGCTTCCAGAAGCCGGACGCCGACAGCGTCTTCGGCTGCTACAAGCGCCTGGACGCCCCCAACGACCTGGTGCGCGGCCCGATCTCCCGCACCCTGTGCGCGGGGTTCAACCGCTCGACGCTGCTGGTCAACCCCGACCAGCCCGACACCGGTGCCGGGAGCTTCTACCAGGACGCGGTGACCAACCACTACGCGCGCTTCATCCACGCGCAGATGGCGGACGGGAACGCGTACGCGTTCGCCTTCGACGACGTGGGGCACCACGAGTCACTGGTGCACGACGGCAGCCCGCAGGGCGCGTCGCTGCTGCTCGACCCCTTCAGCTGACGGGCCGGGCGGACCCGTCATCCGGTGCGGCGCCGCTTGTGCGCGCGCCCGCGCCTCCCGCACCTCGCGCAGTTCCGCAGAAAGGTCACGGCCGCCCATGAGAAGAGACATCCCACTCGTTTCCGCGCCGGGCGCCGGGCGCCGCCTCCGGCATGTTCCGCTCACCGTCTTCAGCGCGCTGCTCCTGCTGGTCGCCGGCGGTCTGGGGCTGTCGGTGTCCGGAGGTTCCGCCGCTGCCGCGCCGGCGCCGCCGGCCGGGTGGACCACGGTGTTCAGCGACGATTTCAGCGGTGCGTCGGGCACCGGCCTGAACCGGGCCGACTGGCTCTACGACGTCGGCACGAGCTACAACTACCCGGGTGCCGCGGGGAACTGGGGCACCGGGGAACTGGAGACGGCGACCGACTCGACGGCCAACGTCTACCAGGACGGGGCGGGGCACCTGGTCATCAAGCCGATCAAGGATTCCGCAGGGCACTGGACCTCCGGCCGGATCGAGACGCAGCGCACCGACTTCGCCGCTCCGGCCGGCGGGCAGCTGCAGATCAGTGCGTCCCTCCAGCAGCCCGATCCGGCGCACGGGCTGGGGTACTGGCCGGCGTTCTGGGCGATGGGTGCGGCGGCCCGTCCGGTGGGGGCGACGAACTGGCCGAGTATCGGCGAGCTGGACATCATGGAGGATGTCAACGCGCTGAGTCAGCACTCGACGACGTTCCACTGCGGTGCCTGGGCGGGGGAGTGCCATGACCCGGACGGCATCAGCAGTGGTCTGCAGGCGTGTGCCGGGTGCCAGACCGGGTTCCACACGTACTCGGTGATCGTGGACCGCAGGAACACCGCGGCGGAGCAGTTGCGGTTCTACCTCGACGGCACTTTGACGTATCAGGTGAACCAGAACCAGGTGTCGACTCCCACCTGGCAGGCGGCCGTGGACCACGGGTTCTTCGCCATCTTCGATGTGGCGATCGGTGGTTCGTACCCGGACAAGGTCTGCGGCTGCACCTCGCCGTCGGCCGACATCACGTCGGGTGCGGGGATGAGTGTCGACTGGTTCGGTGTCTACCGGAGCGGCGGTGGGGGCACCACGACCGGCGGTACGACCACGGGCGGCACGACGACCGGTGGCACCACGACCGGTGGCACGACCACGGGCGG
The DNA here is from genome assembly GCF_040636125.1 of Streptomyces sp. NPDC006733. Classification (NCBI taxonomy): domain Bacteria; kingdom Bacillati; phylum Actinomycetota; class Actinomycetes; order Kitasatosporales; family Streptomycetaceae; genus Streptomyces; species Streptomyces sp. NPDC006733. The sequence continues at coordinate 90,942 of NZ_JBEYJD010000036.1, forward strand.
TACGACCACCGGGGGTACCACGGGCGGCGGGACGTCGTCTCCCGACTACTCGGCGAGTGCCGCCCGGATCAGTGCCACGCAGGCGCGGATCTCGTTCACGCCGACCACGGCGGCGCGGTACGTGGACGTGCACTACCTGGTGGGCGGTGCGGGCCAGCAGAACTTCCGGATGGCCGACAGCGCGGGGACGTGGACGCAGACGGTCGGTCAGCTCTCCGCGGGTGCGGTCGTCAGCTACTGGTTCACCTACGAGAAGAACGGTCCGCAGTACGACACTCCGCACTTCACGTACACGCACAGCTGAGTTCCGGCGCCGGGTGCGGGCGTCGCGTCCGGGCCCTGGTTCCCTGGCCGGTGGGAGCGGTGATCCTCGTGGTCGCCGCTGTCACCGGCCTGCCCGCGTCCGGGGTGCCGGCACACGCGGGTACGGCACGGTAGCAGTCCGCGCGAGTGCCGCTCCGATGTTTATCCAATGGTGATGATCCCTCAACCGAAGTGGCACATCCGGCACTAGCGTCCGGTGGCACCCGGGAAGGCGGTGCCCGCCGCATGTCGGCGCGGATCCTCCGCGTCGGCCCCCTCCCGGCAAGCGGCAAGGAGGCACTGTGCGGACATTCGTCCGGCGATCCGCCCTCAGCGCGTCCGTCGGTTTCCGGTACACCACCGGAACCGTCCTGGTCATCGGCGCTCTCGCGGTGACGCTCGTGGCGCTGCTGATCCCCCTGCAGAAGTTCGGCGGCCAGGCCTCGGCGGCGGCCGCCCCTCCGATCACGGATGACGGGCTGGGGATCGTGAACACGCAGTACGGGCCGCTGACGCCGACGGACCGGGATTTCGTCCGGAAGGTGCGGCTGGCCGGGCTGTGGGAGGGCCCCGCCGGGCACCAGGCGCAGCAGCGCGGTACACAGGAATCGATCAGGATCGCGGGGCAGCATCTCATCGACGGGCATGCCGAGTTGGACGCGCGGGTGCTGCAGGTGGGTCAGGCGCTCCACATCGATCTGCCGAATCAGCCGAACGCGGATCAGCGGGGCTGGTTGGCGCAGATGGACGCGGCCCAGGGTGCCCAGTACGACCAGCTGTTCGTGAATCTGCTGCGGCGTGCGCACGGGAAGGTGTTCGCGCTGGTGGCGCAGGTGCGCGGGCAGACCCGTAATTCGATGGTGCGGTCCTTGGCGACGCGCGCCAACACCGTGGTCCTGGACCACATCTCGGTTCTCGAGGAATCCGGGCTCGTCGATTTCGGCGCGCTCGCCGACGGGGCCTCGCCCTCCGGGAAGCCGGTGGTCACCGTCACGGCTTCCGTTTCGACTCCGGAACAACGAAGTGAAGTGAAGTGATCTCATGAGTCAGAAGGACCATAAACGTTCCCGCCTGCCGAACAAGGCTGTCGCGGTGGTCACCGCGCTGGTGTTGGGCGCGGGCGGGGTGGCGTTCGTCGCGGCGAACGCGTCGGCCGGCGGTTCGCGGCGGGACGCGGCGCAGAGCGGTCAGCAGGCCGAGCAGGCGGGGGCGAGGACGATCGCGTGTCCCGATGTGGGGGACCGGTTGCGGGATGTTCCCGAGCAGGCGAAGCCGGAGGTGGACCGGAATCTGGCGCAGTTGGACGCGCAGGTGGCGGAGTCGTACCGGAAGCTGGCGGCGGGGCAGTGGGACGCGAATGCGTCGCTGGGCGAGTTGCAGCAGCAGCGCAGTGGCACGATCGCGAAGATCGATGACGCGATCGGGCGGGTGGCGCAGCCGCCGGCGGGGTTGGCGGAGCTCAGTGCCTGTGCGATGAAGGCCACGGATGTGAAGCCGGGTGACACCGGGGGTGGTCAGGAGGACGCCGTCGCCGCGCAGGACGCGCAGGGCGGTGAGCAGGCGGGCCAGGACCCGACGGCGCAGGCGCAGGGACAGGACCAGGCCCAGGCTCAGGGCCGGCAGCGGCAGAAGCAGGGCAAGGGCCCGTCGCGGGCGGACTTCGTGGACATCACCAAGGTCCGGCCGAACGTGGTGAAGCCGCGGCAGCGGGCGGGTGCGTCGACGGGTTCGTTCACTTCGAAGTGCGGCCGCAACGAGGACAAGCACCTGAATCCGGACAATGTGATCGTCGCGCCGGGTGTGAGCAATGGCGCGCACCACATGCACGACTATGTGGGCAACAAGACCACGGACGCGTTCTCGACCAATGACTCGCTGGCCGCGGCGGGCACGACGTGCGGCAACGGGGACCAGTCGGCGTACTACTGGCCGGTGCTGCGGGTGCAGAACGGTGGCCAGGGCCCGGATGTGAACGCGCCGGGCGGTGGTCAGGACGCCAACGTGGGCACGATTCTGCAGCCGAAGAGCGTCACGATCCGGATGGACGGCAGTGCGGTGTCGAAGGTGACCGCGATGCCGCGGTTCCTGCGGATCATCACGGGTGACGCGAAGGCGTTCACGAACGGGACGGCGAACGCCAACGCGTCGTGGAGCTGCACGGGGTTCGAGAACCGGCAGTTGAAGGACAAGTACCCGATCTGCCCGCGGGGCAGTGACGTGGTGCGGACGTTCACTTTCCAGAGCTGCTGGGACGGGAAGAACATCGACAGTGCCAACCACCGCACGCATGTGGCGTTCGCGGACCGCAACGGGGCCTGCGGCCAGGGCTTCACGGCGATTCCGCAGCTGGTGGAGCGGATCACCTACAGCGTCCCGCAGGGGGCGCGGATCGCGGTGGACAGTTTCCCCGAGCAGTTGCACAAGCCGGTGACGGATCACGGTGACTTCGTGGACGCGATGTCGGACCGGTTGATGCGGCAGGCGGTGAACTGCGTGAACAGCGGTCGCCGGTGCTGAGGTAGCCCGGAGCGGCGGCGCCGGCGGGTACGGCGCCGCGTGTTCCGTGCGGACCTCGGGGTCGGGCGCTGTCCAGGCCTCCGTCCGGTCCCGAGTTGGGCGTGGCCCCGGAGATGCCTCCGGGGCCACCGCCGTGTGCGGGGGCGGCAATCGGGGGGAGCGTGCTGTGCGGCGGCTGTGGAACGCGTACGGTACGGCGCACGTCCCACGGAACACGACTACGGAGCCGGGGCCGCATCCGGGAGAACTCCGTGGTCGCTCGAAGGTGCGAGGTGGCGGTGCTGGGCTCTCGCGAAGCCGTGCAGGACGGGGACGGCACGCTGTGGCAGGACGCCGGGCCGGGTGACGAGGAGCTGATCCGGCAGCTGAAGGACGGGTACGGGTGCGGGACGGCGAGCCCGGCCGCGGGGGACCTGCTGTACCGGCGGCACCGGGAGGCGGCGCTGGCGTACGCGCAGCGGTGCTGCCGTGATCCGCACGATGCCGAGGACCTGGTGTCGGAGGCGTTCGTCCGGACGTTCCAGGCGGTGCGGTCGGGGGCGGGTCCGCGGGGGGCGTGGCGGCCGTATCTGCTGACGGTGGTGCGGCACACGGCGATCGAGTGGGGTGCGGGGGATCGCCGGGCGTTGCTGACGGCGGATTTCGCGTCGTGGTGGCAGCAGGCGGCGGGCGGTGATCCGCAGCAGCGGTTGCTGGCGCGTGAGGACCGGCAGTTGCTGGTGCGCAGTTTCAACACGCTGCCCGAGCGGTGGCGGGCGGTGTTGTGGCACACGCTGGTGGAGAACGATTCGCCGGCGGAGGTGGCGGCGCTGCTGGGGTTGACGCCCAGTGGGGTGACGTCGTTGGCGTTCCGGGCCCGGGAGGGGTTGCGGGAGGCGTATCTGCACGCGCATGTCGAGCGGGCGGGTGATGACCGGTGCCGGCATTTCAGCGGCATGATCGGTGCGGCGATACGGCGCGGTGGTGCGGTGCGGGGCCGGGAGCTGGCGCGGCATCTGGCGGGGTGCGGGTCGTGTGCGCGGGCCTACCGGGAGCTGGTCGCTGTCAATGCGACGCTGCGGGTGGCGGTGCCGGCGGGGTGGTGAGGGCCGCCGACGGATCACGGGGGGTGTGTGATCCGCCGGCGGGTTCGGTCGGCCGGGTCAGAGGCCGTTGACGCGGGCCTCGCGGGCGACGACGAGGGGGCGGAAGCCCACGGCGACGGTGCGCGCCCGGCGGGTGACGCGGGAGCTGCGGCGGCCGATCTCCGCCATCAGGCGGCGGCTGCGCAGGGCCATTTCGAGTTCGAAGCGGGTGCGGGGGTCGCGCAGGCCCTGGCCGAAGAGTTTCTCGAGTTGGCGCATGCGGTAGCGCACGGTCTGGGGGTGCACGCTGAGGGCTTTGGCCGCTTCGGGGGCTCCGCCGCCTTCGAGCCAGGCCAGCAGGGTCACTTCGAGGCGTTCGCTCTGGCGGGGTGTCAGTCCGGCCAGGGGGCGCAGCCACCGGGCGGCCAGGGCTTTGGCCAGGGGTTCGTCCTGCAGGAGCAGCAGGGTGGAGAGGTGGTCGTCGACGAAGACGGGGCGGGCGTCGGGTCCCGCGGGGGCGGGGGTGAGGTGGAGCAGGCGGCGCGCCCAGCGCAGGGAGGAGGCGGCGTCGCGGACGGGGACGGCGTGGCCGACGGCGGTGGTGCGGCCGCGCAGGGCGGCTTCCAGGGTGCCGCGGGTGTCCGGGTCGGGGCTGGGTATCAGCAGGCAGGGCCCGTCGCTGCCCATGCCGATCAGGCAGTCGTCCAAGGTGGCCGCCAGTTGCTGGGTCTCGCCGGGGGAGGTGACGGCGATGGCGCGGACGGTCTCGGGCAGCGGCCAGCCGGCGCGGCGGGCGAGTTCGGGCAGCGCCGCGGGGGGTACGTCGGTGGCTCCGGTCAGGGCGTTGAACAGGTCCTGGCGTGAGCGGTCGAGGGGTGCCGCGGGGGCGGTGAGCTCCTGGGGGATGTCGTCGTCCTTGGGTGGCGTGCGGTAGCCGAGCGCGGTCAGCAGGGCTTCTTCCAGGCCCTGGCGTACCGTTTCGCGGCCCATGTCCTGCACCAGGCCGGCGAAGCCGGGGATCTCGTGGCGCAGCGCTTCGACCATCTCATCTGCCAGTGACGGGAGTTCCTTGCGCAGTACGCGGATCCATTCGCCACGGGGGAGGGACCAGATGCGGTTAAGAAGTTCGCACATCTCTACCTCGTTCATGCCGGGGTAAGACCTGCCTGGGGGGAGGACAGGTCTTGCGGAGGTTGCCTCCATCGCCGTCGTCCTTGTCCGGCGGAGGAGTTGAGGGTCCTCCTGCGCCCTCCTAGAGGTTGCTTCCCGCCAGTGGTCCCGTTGTTTTGCCGGGTCTTTACCACCGGGGTGCGGCCGGGACGGTTTAGACCCGGTCCGGCCGGAACCGGAAGCACTTGGGTGAGCATCTTCCGCAGTTGCACACCGTGACGACGACGGGGAAGCAGGAACTTGTCACGATGCGATAAATCTTGTGGAGATGCTGGGAAGTTGAGCGATGCTGCTGCACCCCGGGCACTGCTCATCGGCTGTGGAGGTGACCCCTCCGAGAATCCGCACCGGAGCCGGTCCGCCTGTCGCTCAGTCGCGGCACGTTCCGGCCCCTCAGGTCCCCGTGCGGGCCGTGCTGCCCCGGTCCTCACCGGCTGCCGCCAGGCAGCGCCGCTCTCCACCCCCTGGGCTCCGGGTGCGACGCAGTGCTCGGTCCCCCCGCTCGGGAGGCTTTCCCCATGCCCTTGTCCCCCTTGAACACCCCCCGCCCGCTCGGGTCGCACCCGGTGGGCCGGTCCCATCGAAGGAGGCTGCGTGCCGCTGCGGCCGGTGGACGGCGAGCCGTCCGCCGGCCGCCTTTGCTGTCCGGCGCCGGCGGGCGCCGGCCGGCCACCCTCGTGATCCTCGCCCTGGTGCTCGCGCTGACGGCCACCGTCGCCGGCCAGGCCGGCGCCTTCACCCGCACCTGGGCGTTCTTGGACTTCGGCGCGGGGGTGCTGGCGCTGGTGTGCCTGACCGCCACCGTGCTGTGGGGGCTGGCCGCCACCGACCGGCTGCTGCTGCACTCCAGCCACCGGCTGCTCGCCCAGGGGGTGCACCGGGGGCTGGCCAGCAGCGGGCTGGGCTTCCTCGCGCTGCACATCTGGGTGAAGGTCGAGCAGCGGGAGACCACCGCGGGCGCGGCGGCGGTGCCGTTCACCGACGGCCCGCAGCCGCTGCTGATCGGCCTGGGCACGCTGGCCGGCTACCTGTTCCTGACGGTGGCGGTGACCGGGGCGGTGCGCAGCGCGTTCGCCTCCGGCGGGCGGTCGCGCTGGTGGCGGGCGCTGCACATGGGCGCGTACCCGGCGTGGGGCGCGGCGCTGCTGCACGGGTTGAAGGCCGGGCGGCCCGCGAGCACGTGGGTGACGGTCTCCTACGCGCTGTGCCTGGTGGGGGTGGCCGGGGTGCTGGTGATCCGGTTGCGGTCGCGGCAGCGGCCGGCCGCGGGTGCGCCCGTCGCCCCGGCCGCCTACCGGGTGCCCACGGCCACCGCGCCGGACCGGCCGCCGCGTGCGGTGGCCTTCGCCGCGCGGCGCGACGAGATCCGCGACAACCGGCCGGACCGGCCCGCCGGGCGGGTCGACAGCGCCGCCGGGTGGCAGCGGTGAACGGCCCCCGGCCGGCGATCGGCTGCGTCGGGCCGCCCCGGCTGCTGGCGGGACTGGACGAGGTGGCGCGGCTGGACCGCGTCACCCATCTGACGGTGCACGGCTCGCTGCCGCGGCTGCGGCCGGAGGAGCTGCTGGCGCTGGCGGAGAACATCGACCTGCGCGGCCGCGGCGGCGCGGGCTTCCCGTTCGCCCGCAAACTCGCGGCCGTCACCCGCGCGGCCGAGCGCCGCGACGGGCGCACCGCGGTGATCGTCAACGGCAGTGAGGGCGAGCCCAGTTGCCTCAAGGACACCGCGCTGCTGCTGCACACCCCGCACCTGGTGCTGGACGGTGCGCTGCTGGCAGCGGCGGCGCTGAACGCCGAGGAGGTCGTGCTGGGCGTCACGCGCGAGGACGTCGAGCGGTCGGTGCAGGACGCGATCGCCGAGCGCGGCCCGGTCGGGCTGCGGCTGCGGGTGACGCGGCTGCCCGAACGGTTCGTCACCGGCGAGAGCTCCGCGATGACCAGCGGCCTGGGCGGCGGGCCGACGCTGCCGTCGGGGCGGTCGGTGCGCACCAGCGACCGGGGCCTGGGCGGGCTGCCGACGCTGCTGTCCAACACCGAGACGTACGCCCAACTCGCGGTGGCCGCCCGGATGGGGGCGCTGGACTTCCGGGCGGTGGGCCTGCCCACCGAGCCGGGCACGGTGCTGCTGACGGTGGCCGGGTCGTCGGTGATGGAGACCCCGACCGGGGTGCCGCTGAGCTACGTCCTGGAGCTGTGCGGCCTGGGCCCCGGCCAGGGCGTCCTGGTCGGCGGGTACCACGGGCGGTGGCTGGACCCGTACTCCGCGAAGGCGGCGGAGGTCTCGCGCGAGTCCCTGGCCTCGTTCGGGGCGGTGCTGGGCGCCGGGGCCGTGCTGCCGCTGCCGGAGGACACCTGCCCGGTCGGGGAGGTGGCGCGGGTCGCGCGCTGGATGGCCGGCGAGACCGCGGGCCAGTGCGGGCCGTGCGTGCTGGGCCTGCCGGCCCTCGCCGACCTGCTGGAGCAGGCCGCCCACGGCGGCGGCCAGGCGGCGCTGGACGCGGTGCACGCGCGGCTGCGCTCGGTGCGCAAGCGCGGCGCCTGCAGCCACCCCGACGGCACGGCGGCCTTCGTGGAGTCCGCGCTCGCGGCGTTTCCCGACGACTTCGAGGACCACGCGCTGGGCAGCGGCTGCGGGCGGCCGGTGCTCGGCACCCTGCCGCTGACGGTGGACGGCAGCGCCCCGGTCCGGCCGGTTGCCCCGCCGAGCACCGAGCGGCTCGTCGTGGACTGGACCCGCTGCCAGGGGCACGGGCTGTGTGTGGACATCCTGCCGGAGGTCGTGCGCCTGGACGCCGACGGCTACCCCGAGCAGGCGTCGACGGAACTGCCCGCGCGGCTGCGCCCCAAGGCGCTGCGCGCGATCCGCCGCTGCCCCGCGCTGGCCCTGCGCATCCAGGGGTAGGCCGGCCGCGCGCGGCGGGCCGTGCCCGGCAGTTGCCCGCGAATGTCACCGGACCGTCTCGTTCTTTTGCCTCTTGTGACAAGTTTCAAATCGGCTGAACGCCTTTCGCGGTGCCGCCCGTATCCCTGGGCGACGGCACGAAGCCGCCGGACCGAATGCGAAGGAGCAGTCATGGTAAACAGGCGTCGAGCGGCATTCGCCGGAGCGGCCACCGTGGTCTTTCTGCTGACGGCAGGATGTGGCAGCAGCGGAAAGACCGGTAACAACGCTCAAGGGGCCAATGTCCAGCCCGCCGGTGACACCAAGGACATCGGGACGGGATACGGCTCGGATTACGGGGCGAGCAGTACCGGCGGCTACGGCGCCGACCAGGCCGGAGCGAAGAAGGGCGAGCCGGCCAAGGAGCTGGCGGTGCGCAGCGACGGGAAGCTCGGTCCGATCGTCACCGACAGCAAGGGCTTCACCCTCTACCGGTTCGACAAGGACACCGCCCAGCCGCCGAAGTCCAACTGCGACGGCGCGTGCGCGATCACCTGGCCGGCGGTGCCGGCCGACGACGCCACCGCCTCCGCGGGCATCAAGCCCGAGCTGCTGGGCGAGGTCATCCGCACCGACGGCACCCGCCAGCTGACGCTCGCGGGCTGGCCGGTGTACCGCTACGCGATGGACACCCAGGCCGGGGACACCAAGGGCCACGGGGTGGGCGGGACGTGGAACGCGCTGGCGCCCGACGGCAAGAAGGCCGGGCAGCAGGCCGCCACCGCGCCGCCGGCGCCGAGCGCCACACCGACGCAGAACCAGGTCAGCGACGTCGCGCTGTCGGTCACCGACAACGACGAACTCGGCAAGATCATCGTGGACGGGAAGCTGCGCACGCTCTACCGGTTCAGCAAGGACAGCGCCTGGCCGATGAAGTTCGCGTGCCTGGACGCGTGCCTGAACACCTGGAAGCCCGCCAAGCCCGTCGACAAGACCAAGGTGCGCGGCGTGGCGTCCAAGCTCGTCAGCACCGTCACCCGGCCCGACGGGACCAAGCAGCTGGCCATCGACTGCTGGCCGGTGTACTGGTTCACCGGCGACGAGAAGCCCGGCGACATCAACGGCCAGGGCAAGATGGGCCTGTGGTTCGCCGTCACCCAGGGTGGCAAGAAGGCCGGCGCGGGCTCCTGACCCCGTCCCCCCGGCGGGGGCCCGCGCGGGAGAGGTCCGGGTCCGGCCCCGGACCTTTCCGCGCGGGCCGGCCGGGCGCCGAATACGGCAGCAATTCCCGGAATCGCGCAGCAGCGCATTCCGGCCGAGACGATGAGGTGAAGGTGCCCCAAAGGCGACCGGGACGCGGCGTATCGGCCTTGTGCGTGCTCGTGCTGAGCGGCTGTGCCGCGCACGCGCAAACCCCCCGCCCGGCGGCGGCGGTTTCCACCACCGCCCCGGCTCCGGCCGGCCCCGCGTCCATTCAGCAAATCGGTGCCGTGCTCGGCTGCACCCCCGTGATCGGTGTGGTGGCGGCGGAATTGCGCCAGGGGTCGTGCAGGACCGACCAGGGCGAGTTCCGCATGCTCACGTTCGCCGCGGACGCCGGCCAGCGCGCCTGGCTGACCGAGGCGCAGGCGTACGGCGGGATCTACCTGGTGGGCAGCCGCTGGGTCGTCACGGCGCAGACCCGCGAGGCGCTGACGGAGCTGCGCGCGACGCTCGGCGGCACGATCCAGGCGGGCGCCGCGCACGGCGGGCACGGCGGCTGAGCCGCCGGCTAGGGCGCGTCGCGCTCCGGCGGGGCGGTGGCGGCGGGGTCGTGGGCGGAGACCGCGATGGTCTGCCGGCGGAAGAACGCCGGGCGCGCCGTGCGGTACAGGAGCATCAGGACCGCGCCGAGCAGCAGGGCGCCGATGCCGGTGACGAACACGCCGCCGAGCTGCCAGTGCGGCGGGAACGGCATCGTCCACGAGGTGCTGCCGTAGTCCGCGGCGGAGTACACCACGCAGGCGTTGACGAAGAAGTACAGCAGCAGCACCCCGCCGAGGCCCGGCATCACGCCCTTGGTCCACAGGTCGCGGGGGCTGCGGGTGAGGACCTTGCGGTAGTACCGGACGCAGGCGAAGCCGGTGAGCCCGAAGTAGAACGCGATCATCAGGCCGACCGAGCCGATGGAGTCGGCCAGCACGTTGCCGCTGACCCGGGTCAGCCCCACGTAGAAGGCGATGGACGCCAGGCCCATGCCCACCGTCGACCAGGTGGGGGTCAGGAAGCGCGGGTGCATCCGGGCGAAGCGGCCCGGGATCGCCCGGAACGCCGCCATCGACAGCGTGGTGCGGGCGGTGGGCAGGATGGTGGTCTGGGTGGAGGCGGCCGCCGAGGTCAGGACCATGAGGATGAGGAGTTTGGTGGCGCACGCGCCCCAGGCTCCGGAGCCGAAGACCTCACGGCCCAGCCCCGACAGCACGTCCCCGGAGTTGTCGGGGTTGGCGAGCCCGATTCCGGTGTCCTGCACCCCCGCGAAGGCCTGCGCGGAGACGCTGACCACGACGTAGACGAGCAGCAGGATCACCGTGGACAGCACCGCGGCCCGCCCCGGGGTGCGGCTGCGGTCCTTGGTCTCCTCGTTGACCGACACCGCCGTGTCCCAGCCCCAGTAGATGAACACCCCCGCCAGCACGCCCTTGGTCAGGGCGTCCAGGGAGGGGATCTCGGCGGGGTTGAACCAGGACCACGACACCTCGTTGGCCACGGCGGGCGCGGTGCCCGTGTAGACCTTGACCAGGGCGGTGGCGGCCAGCACGAACAGCACCAGGATCTCGATGCTCAGCAGCACCTTCTGCAGGTTGGCCGACAGCTCGATGCCGATGTAGCAGATCAGGGTCATCAGCGCGATCCACAGCACGCCGACCACGGTGACCCAGGTGGTGTCCTCGGCCAGGCCGTCGGCGCCGATGAGCTGGAAGCCGTACGCGCCGGCGATCTGCGCCAGGTTCGCCATGACGATGATGTCGGCGGCGATGATGCCCCAGCCGCCCATCCACCCGGTGTGCGGCCCGAACGCCCGCGACGCCCAGGTGAAGGTGGTGCCGCAGTCGGGGTCGGCGGCGTTGAGCTGCTTGTAGCCGTGGGCGATCAGGAACATCGGGATGAACGACAGGATGATCACGATGGGGGACTGGAACCCGACGACGGCGACGATGACGCCCAGCGTGGCGGCGAGGCTGTAGGCGGGTGCGGTGGAGGCCAGGCCGATCACGACGCTGGAGAACAGTCCCAGCGCGCCGCCCTTGAGCCCCTTCTCCGTCGCGCCGGGCCCCGAGGGGGCCCGGGCCGCGGGTGGGACAACGGGCCTGCTCATATCGGCCGCCTCCGGTCACCGAAGCCACCCCACCGATTCCAGTGAACCGCGCTCGCGCCGGTCCGCAACCCGGGGGCGGCGGACCGGCGTGCGGCGCGCGGCGCGCGGCTACGGGGCCGTACCGGGGCGGGGGCCGGGCGCGGGGGGCAGCGGCAGCAGGTCGGGGCGCTTGGCGGTGCGGCCGTCGCCCGAGGACCGGCCGCGCAGCCGGCGCCCCAGCCACGGGCCGAGGAACCCGGTCGCCCAGCGCACCTCGGCCACCGCGGCCTGCCGGCGGCTGGGGGCGGCCCGCGGCGGCAGCGGGTGGGTCCACGCGTCGCTGCTGCCGGGCAATTCCAGGGCGTGGGCCAGGGCCGCGGCGATCCGCTCGTGGCCCAGCGGGCCGGCGTGCAGCCGGTCCGCGGTCCACAGGCGCGGGTCGGTGGTGACCGGGTGGTGGGCGGTCTCGGCGACCGTCACGCCGTGGCGGGCGGCCGCGGCGCGCAGGTGCGCGTTGAGGTCGTCGACGCGCGGGGCCAGCCGCCGGGCCAGCGGCGCGATCTTCCCGATGTCGGGGAAGGTCAGCGTGACCACCTGGGCCCCGGCGGCGGTCAGCGCGGCGAACAACTCCTCCACTTCCCCCGCGACCCGCGCGGCGTCGAAGCGGGGCCGCAGCACGTCGTTGACACCGGCCACGACGGTGGCCAGGTCCGGGCGCAGCGCCAGGGCCGGCCCCAGCTGCTCGGCGCGCACCTGCCCGGCCAGGCGCCCGCGCACGGCCAGGTTCGCGTACCGCAGCCGCGGGTGGGCGGCGGTGAGGTGTTCGGCGAAGCGGTCGGCGAAGCCGCGCAGGCCGGTGGTGTCGTCCCCGTCGCCGAGGCCCTCGCTCTGGCTGTCGCCCAGCGCGACGTAGCGCAGAAACTCACCGCGGGGCATCGGCGGCCTGCCGTTCGGTCAGGACGGCGGCGGTCCGCCGGCACCAGGCGAGGTGGTCCCGTTCGAAGGCCAGGCCGCGCAGGCAGGTCAGGTAGGGGCCGATGCGCTCGCCGTGGCGCAGGAACTCCTCCTCGGCCACGTCGCCGCGCAGCCGGACCAGCAGCGCGCCCAGCACCTCGATCTTGGCCTCGGCCGCGGCGGCGCGCTCGTGCAGCTGCGCGATCACCGGGGCGGCGCCGACGCGGTCGGCGGCCTGGACCTTGACCAGCAGGTCGTCGCGGATGACGGAGGGCTTGGAGGGGGCCGCGGCGAAGGCGGTCAGCTCGGCGCGGCCGGCGTCGGTGACGTGGAACATGCGCTTGTTGGGGCGGGACTCCTGCACCACCTGCCGCCCGGCGACCAGTCCCTCCTTCTCCAGCTTCGCCAGCTCGGTGTAGAGCTGCTGCGGCAGCGCGTGCCAGAAGTTGGCCACGCCCATGTCGAAGGCCTTCGCCAGCTGGTACCCGCTGTACTCGCCGTCCAGCAGCGCCGCCAGCACGGCATGTCGCAAAGCCATCGGGCCCCCCTTCCCTTTCCGCGTCCGGCACCGCATCATACCCAAGAACGTGATTAGTCACATCCTTTAGTATCAGGAGGGGTCATGGAGACCGCCGCACGCTTCCGCGCCGCCGTGGAGAAGCAGGATCTGGCCGCGCTGGACGACCTGTTCACCGACGACATCCGCTTCTACAGCCCGGTGAAGTTCACCCCCTTCGAGGGCAAGCCGATGGTGCTGGGGCTCTTCGGGGTGCTGCTGCGCACCTTCGAGGACTTCCGCTACGTCGGACACCTCGACGGCACGGCCGAGACCGGCACCGACGGGCAGGAGGCCCCGTCGGAGATCCTGATCTTCCGGGCCACCGTGGACGGCAAGCAGATCCACGGCATCGACCTGCTGCAGTTCGACGAGGCCGGGCGGGTCAAGGAGTTCACGGTGATGGTCCGCCCGCAGTCCGCCGTCCAGGCCCTGGGCCAGGCCGTCCTCGCCGGCCTGGTCGCCGACGGCCTGGCCTGACCGGGGCCCGGACCGCGCCGTGCGGACCGGGCCCCGGGGTGCGGACCGGACCGCGGTCCGGGCGCGCCCTCAGTCGCGCCAGTTGGCGACGTTGACGTTCTCCAGGATGCCCAGCGCGTCGGGGACCAGGACCGCGGCGGAGAAGTACGTACTGACCAGGTAGCTGATGATGGCCTTCTCGCTCAGGCCCATGAAGCGGACGTTGAGGCCGGGTTCGTACTCGTCGGGGATGCCCGTCTGGCGCAGCCCGATGACGCCCTGGTCGTCCACCCCGGTCCGCACCGCGATGATCGAACTGGTCCGCGCCGGGCTGATCGGGATCTTGCCGCAACTGAGGATGGGCACCCCGCGCCAGGCGAGCACCCGGCTGCCGTCGACCTCGACCGTCCCCGGGTACAGGCCCTTGCGGGTCCATTCGCGGCCGATGGCGGCGATGGTGCGGGGGTGGGCGAGCAGGAAGCGGGTGCCGCGGCGGCGGCTGATGAGCTCGTCCAGGTCGTCGGGGAGCGGGGGGCCGGCGTGCGGTTGCAGGCGCTGGTCGTAGTCGGCGGCGTGCAGCAGTCCGAAGTCCGGGTTGTTGATCAGCTC